>JBBRDG010000063.1:0-14277 GCA_038204165.1 Elusimicrobiales bacterium | reverse complement strand
AACACCAGCGCCAGCGGCGCGGTCTTAACGCCCGCCAGCGCTGCCGCTACGGCGGCAAGGTCGGCCTTCCTGAAAGCGTACCACAGGAGCGCCGCGCTTAAAGCGAGGCCGGCTAAAATAGAAGTTATTCTTTTCATTACTTTTTTTTTAGCGTCTTAACTGTTACAATTTAAATTCCGATGAACCTTTTCTCTAAATTTTCCAAACTTTTCGCCACCGACTTTTACCTGGGTTGTCTGCCGCGCAAGCTTACCGGTAAACCTAAAACTACCGGAGGCGGCACCCTGGGCACGCTGCTGGGGCTGGCGCTTATGCCGCTGCTGCCGCAGGGCCGGACAGCTTACGCCGTTTTTCTGCTGGCGGCCTGCTTGTTCGCGGTGATAGTGGCCCACAAGTATTGCGCCGACACCGGTATAGAGGACGACCAGCGCGTAGTTCTCGACGAGACCGTCGGTTACTGGATTGCCGCGGCCTGGCTGCCGCATAATTTCCTGGTGCTGGCGCTGGCCTTTGGGCTGTTCCGCGCTTTCGACGGGCTCAAGCCCTGGCCCATCCGGCAGGTGGACGCTAATGTGGGCGGCGGCCTGGGCGTGGTGCTGGACGACGTCCTCGCCGGCCTAGCCGCCAACCTGGTGTTGCGCGGCCTGCTCTTTTTCCTGCCTGCTCTGAGATAATAAAGAACTGAAAATTTTGCGCCCCGGGTTTTAAGGCCCGGGGCGCATTTTTTTACTTGTAGTATTCCGTGCCCAGATGGGTTATTAGAGTTTCCCCCATCATATGGCGCAGGTTGTTTTCGAACTTCTCCAGCTGCACAAACAGGTCGTTCTCGGCGTAAACTTCGGGAGCGTGCATCGGGCTCTTGAAGAAGAACGACAGCCACTCCTGCGTGCCGCCCATACCGGCGCGCTTGGCCAGGTCCATGAACAACACCAGGTCCAGCGCCAGCGGGGCCGCCAGGATGGAGTCTCGGCACAGAAAGTCTATCTTCAGCTGCATGGGGTAGCCCAGCCAGCCAAAAATATCTATGTTGTCCCAGCCTTCCTTGTTGTCGCCGCGCGGCGGGTAGTAGTTGATGGTCACCTTGTGGTACAGGTCCTTGTACAGGTGCGGATAGACTTCGGGCTGCAGGATGCTTTCCAGCACCGACAGCTTGCTGACTTCCTTGGTCTTGAAGGACTCGGGGTCGTCCAGCACCTCGCCGTCGCGGTTGCCCAGGATGTTGGTGGAGAACCAGCCGCGGATACCGAGCGCGCGCGCCTTCAGGCCCGGGGCGATGATCGTCTTCAGCAGCGTCTGGCCGGTCTTGTAGTCGCTGCCGCAGATCGGCACGCCGGTCTTCCTGGCCAGTTCGATCAGCGCCGGGATATTACAGCTCAGGTTGGGCGCCCCGTTGGCGAAAGGCACGCCGCACTTTATGGCCGCGTAGGCGTACAGCGTGGACATGGAGACGGCCGGATGGTCGTTCTTCATAGCGCTCTCAAACTTGGCGAGCGTCATGTGTACGTCCTGCTCCGGGATATAAGTCTCGGTGGAGGCGCACCAGATCATTACCGCGCGGTCCAGGCCGTGCTTTTTCTTGAAGGACTTTATATCCTCTATCAGCTGCAGGGCCAGGTCAAACTTGTTCTTGCCTTTCTTCACATTCGGGCCGGAGATATTCTTTACGTATTTCTGATCGAAGGCGGCCTTCATCGGGCGCAGCGCGGAAAACTGTTTCTTAAGGCTCTCTATCTGCGGCCTCTCCAGCACCTCGGCCTTCTTCGCTGACTCGTAAAGGTTCTCGTCGAAGATGTCCCAGCCGCCGAAGACCAGGTCGCCCAACTGCGCAAGCGGGACGAAGTCGTTTATAAGCGGATTTTTCTTGTCCGTGCGCTTGCCCAGCCTTATCCTGCCCAGCTGCGTAAGCGAGCCTATCGGCTGCGCCTTGCCGGCTTTTACGGCTTCCACCCCGCCTATGAGCGTAGTAGAAATAGCGCCGCAGAGTCCGGGTATCAGTACGCCCAGCTTCCCCTTAACCGGCGCGATCTTTATTTTTTTCATTTTACTTTCCTCCTAAGTTAGCTAAAATTTTTTCACGGCGTCCAGGGCCCTGCGCGTAAAGTAAATCCTCTGTATTACCGTGTAATGTGCGAGCAGCAGCACTATCACCAGGCCCGCCTCCGGGAAACCGAAAATAGTAAACACGGCCAGCGTTACCAGGCGGGTCAGCCTGTCCCCCAGCCCTATCGAACATTTCGCGTCTATCTCGTTTTCGGCGCGGGCGCGCGCGTAGGAAACCGCCGCCGCACCTATCAGCGCGAACGCCGTCACCGCCGTCATGGCCGCGTTGCCGGCGGCCGCGTAGTAATACGCGAACGCCACAAAGACCGCGCCCTCGGTGTAGCGGTCCATTACCGAGTCCAGAAAGCCCCCGAAGCGGCTGACCTGGTTTGTGTACTTTGCCAACGCCCCATCCATTACATCAAACAGCCAGGTTAAGATAAGAATGAACATGCCGGTCCTGAGCCGGCCGGTAGCCAGCACCGCCGCGCCCGCGAATGAAAGCGCTACGCCCAGCAGCGTAAGCTGGTTAGGCGTTATCCGTGCTTTCTTAAGCGCCGGTCCTATCGGCATGAACGCCCGCATTATCCATGGATCTATTTGTTCTCTTGTCATTTCTTTATCCTTTCAAAAAGCGTAATCAGGGCGGGCAGCAATACTACGGCCGCCGCGAAGGCGCAGAGAATGCCTATCACCGCCACCTGGCCCAGGCTGTTAAGCCCGTTGTGCGCCGCGAAAAGCAGCGTGGCGAACCCCATTATGGTAGTGAGCGCGGACATTCCCACGGCCGGTCCCGTATGCTGCAGTACGAAGGGGATGGAGCCAGGGCCTTCCTCCAGGTAGCGGCTGTAGATGTACTCTCCGTAGTCCACGCCCAGGCCGAAGACCAGCGGCAGGATTATAACGTTGAAAAAGTTGAACTTCATCTGGAACAGCGCCATAACGCCGAAGATCCAGGCCGTGCCGGCCACCAGCGGCGTCAGGATGAAGATGGTGGCTTTAAAGCTGCGGTAGGCCAGGGCTATCGGCAGCGCCGTGGCGAAGAAAGCCAGCAGCATTATCAGCTCGCCGTCCTTCTCGATCATGTTTAGGATGTCGGAGAAGATTATGGACTCGCTGCAGGAGTGTATGGTTCTCCCCGGTATTTTAAGGTCGCGGATCTCGTCGGAGGATTTGCGCACCAGCGCGGCGTCGCCCAGGTCTATCTTCGGGAAAATAAAAACGGCCGAGCGCTTCCCCCCGCCCGTGAACATGCGCAGGATCTCCTCCGGCAGGTTGCCCCGGCGCACCTCTGGCGCGTCGAGCAGCCGTTTGGTGTCTTCAATCTTTTCCTTCTGCGCCCCTTTTAGAACTTTGAGCGCGCTGTCGCTCAGGGTCTTGCGGATGTCGCGCAGTACGGCCAGCTTGGCGGCCTGGTCCTCGGGCAGGAAAGTAAGCAGCGAGGCGTGGCTGTCGATAGTGGTGTCGGGGTTCTTCTCTTTCTCTTCCAGTACTTTGGAGACGGCCGCGGCCTCGTCCAGGTTGTCCACCATCGCCAAGTCCGGGGTGAGGGAGGTGCCTATGATGGTATTTACCCGTTCGTCCAGCACAAAGGACGGGATATTAGACCCCTGGATCTTGCTGAAGTTGTACTCAAAGCCCACCTTGCCGGCCCTGGCCAGCGAGAAAACCGTGAAAGCCGCGCACAAGAGCAGCGCCGGGATGTACAGCGCCGTCTTGCCCCTTTTGATGTTGAAGCTTGTTCCCTCGCGGTAGTGCGGCGGGCTGAAGCGCTCCAGCAGCAGCACCAACGCCGGAAAAAGCGTGAAGAAGGCCAGCATGTTCAGCAACACGCCTACTCCGGCTATCAAACCGAATTGCGAGAAGCCCTTGAACTCCGCGGCGGTAAGCGTGAAGAATACCATGGCCGTGGTGAAGCCCGCTATAAGAACCGAGCGGCCGGTGCTGCGGGCGGTGCGCGTCAGCGCCTCTTCGGGCACAGCTCCCGCCAGGCGTTCTTCCGAATAGCGGCTGTAGAAAACTATGCCGTAGTCCAGGCCCACACCCATCAGGATCGAGATCAGGAAGGCGCTGATTATATTCACGTAACCGATCATGAAGTAGGTCAGCGCGAAAGTTATAACCAGGCTTACCGCCAGCGGCATGGCGATCAGCAGCAGCGGCCGCAACTGCCGGAAGTGGAACATCAGCAGCAGCGAGGCCAGCACAATGGAGCCGAAAATGGTCCAGCGCACGTCGCCGCGCAACTGGGCATTAAGGTCCAGTTGTTTCTGATACCTGCCGGTAAAGGAAACTTTTATAGACGGATCGTAGGAGGCCGGACGGGCCCTGGATACCGCGGCGTGGGTGGCCGCCACCAGCCGCCGGGAGAAGGCCAGGTCCCCGGCCAGGCCCGCCGGTTTTACCAGAAGTACCAGTTCCCGGTTATCCTTGCTAAGGTAGTATTCCCGGAAAACTTCATTGCCTTCGTATTTCTTCTCTATGTCCGAAAAATCCAGTTTGTAGTCGCTGTCCAGCAGGTCTATAAAAAGCGGGTTCGCCTTCTGCTTCTCAAAGGCTATCTTTTTCTTTATCCTGGCGCGGATAGTTTCCAGGTCCGGGAGATCAAGGTACAGCAGCCGGCGGTCGTCAAAATATTTCTTCGGCTGCCGCCAGTTGACGTAGCGCACTTCGGGCAGTTTTTCAAGCTCTTTAACCAGCGCGGCGGAGAAAAGCTTGGACTCTTTGAGATTGTCCGATTCCACCACCAGCACCAGGTAGCCGGTGCCGCCGAACTCCGCGGTGATGTCGTCCAGAGCTTTTACGCTTTCGAAAGTGCGCGGCAGCAGCGCCTCGAAGCTGGATTCGAAGACCAGCCTGGAGGCGAATAATACAGAGATTACCGTCAGCGCGGCGTACAGTACGATAATGCCGCGGAAACGGCGGGTTATGAAATTTACTATCCCCGGGATCAGGCCGGCCATCATTCGCCGCCTTCCAGTTTCTTAAGCCCGCAGGATTTGGCCAGGTCCGCCCTGGCCATGTTGTAGTCGTAGATCGCCTGGTAATAATCTTTCTCGGATTTGGCTCTGGCCGCCAGGCCTTCAAGCGCGTCCCTGGCTACGCCGGTGCCTATGCCGTAGACCAGCCCGGCCGCCATTACCCAGCGCTGCGCTGCGTCGAGCCCGCGCCGGGCGCTGTCTATATTGTCCCTGGCCTCTTTGGCGTTCTGCCAGGCGTTCTTCACTTGCAACTCTATCCCCTTGCTGGCGAACTTCTCTTTCTCTTTGAGCTTGTCCGCTTCCGCCTGCAGCGCGGCGGCCCTGGCGCTGAGCGTGCGCGGCGCGAAATCAAACCTGGCCCCTACCGCCACGCCGCCGGTAAAATTATTGTATGGATCGTTCAGCCAGGGGTTCTTCTGGTCCTTGCGCACCGGGGAGTTGTTATATTCCATTTCGCCGGCCAGGAAGATTACCGGGTAGCGGTCGGCTTTCTCGGCGTCCACCAGCAGTTGGCGGGCCTTGATGCCGTTGTGCACCATGCTCCACTCGGGCCTGTTCTCAAAGGCTTTTTTAACGTAGGTCTCTGCCGTAGCCAGTTCGCCGGGGTCCGGCTTCAGCTGGGTGTCGGCGATATCGAAGGCGGGGTCTTCCGTCATGCCCATCTTCTGCATCAGCGCCAGGCGCGCCATCGTAATTGATTTATCGGCCAGGTGCTGGTTCTTCTCGGCCTCTGCCAGGTAAACCTTTAGCGTTTCCAGTTCCGTTTTTTTTTACTTCGCCGGTCCCCTGCTGGTAGAGCTTGTCGGCCTTCTCGATAGCCTCGGTGAGGATCTTCAGAACGTCCTCTACGGTGCGCTTAAGCCGGCGGGCCAGCAGCAGGCTGTTGTAATATTTCTTTACTTCATAGACCACTTCATCGCGCTTCTGCGCGGTCTCGCTCCTGGCCACTTTCTCGCCGTGTTCGGCGGCGCCGATGTAGCTGTCTATCTTGCCCCAGGTCCAGAGCGGCAGCTGCGCTTGCAGCTTGGCGTGGTAGTAAGGACCCCAGACGCCATAGTCGTTGTCGTAGGTCAGCGCGTTGCCGGTAACCTTGTAGGTCGGCGCAGCGTAAGTCAGCAGGCTGAACTTCGGGTCGCGGGCGGCGCGGGCTTCGTTCGCGTTGGCGTGGTAGCCGGCCGCCCCCAGCGCGATTTCGCGCACTTCGGGGCTGTTGGTCTCGGCGTAGGCGGCGCACTGGTCGAGCGTATAGGGTTCGGCCGCGGAGGCGGGCTGAACGAGCAGTGCCGCCAGCAGCGCGGCGTTAATTAGCATTGAGTTTCTTTTCCATCAATCTTAAAAGTTCCGGGAAGCCTTTGTCCTTGATAATGCCCATGTGCTGGTTGCGGTAGATCAGCAACAGGCTTTCCCCGTCGGTCATTACGTCGTAGATCCTCCAGCCCGTTTCGGTCTGCCGCAGCTGGAATTCTGTGGCGAGGGTAAGGTCTTCTTCCTTATAAACTATTTCCGTCAAAACGCCGGTGCCGCCGTCCTGCAGGGCTTTCTCCCCGGCGTAATTAATCACCAGGTCCTCGTTGAAATATTTGCCTATCTGAGGGTAAGCGACCTTCTCCACCAGCTTCGAAAGCAGCCCTGCGTATTTCTCGTGTTGGGCGGGAGTAAGTTTGTCCCACTGGCGCACCAGAATCAGGTGTGCCATCTCGTGTATATCAAGTATGCCGCTCAGCTTGTTCTTGATCTGGAGCCTCGCGGTTTTCTCTTCTTTGGAGAGGCCCGCGGCGCTGACGTCCTGATATTTACGGGCGCTGGCTATAAGTTCCTGTACGGTCAGGGTCGGGGCCCCGGCGGCAGGCGTGGAAACGGCTATCTGCGCCGCGGCGGTGGCGGCCGGGATCTCCGTCCGGGCGGCCGCTGTTGACACCTGCGCGCCAGCGCTGGCCGCTAAAGCAATAAATATCGACGCAAAAAGCGCCACAAGGCCTGATTTATTCCTGGTCATAAATTTGCAGATTAACCCTAATAAGATTTTATTTTATTTCGCGGGGATAATGCCAAGAAACTTTCCTCCGTATCTTTGAGATGCGCCGCGGGTGCGTAAAGTTTCAGGTTATTTGCTAAATTAAAAAGCCCGGCGAGAGCCGGGCTTTTTAGCGGAAGGAGTTTTTTTACTTTTTGGCGGGAGCCTTGGCAGCGGGGCCTTCCAGCTTGGCTTTGGCCTGCATGGCCCAGGAGGTGTCCGCGTAAAGCAGCACTATCTTTTCGTAGGTTGTTTTGGCCAGGTCCTTGGCGCCGGCTAGCTCCTGCGCGCGGGCGAGGGAGGATTGCACTTCCGGGGCCATGAACTGGTCCGGGTTCCTGGACAGGAAATCCGAGTACTGCGCCTGGGCGCCCGCAAAGTCCCCGGCGGCTTCCTTACACTTGCCCAGGCTGTAAAGAGCGAACGGGGCGAGGTCCGTTTTCCCGGAGGCCAGCTTGGCGTATTCTTCGCCCGCTTCCTTGAACTTGCCCTGCGCGAAGAGGATGTCGCCCTGGGTGATGGTTGCGTACGGGGCGGCGCTGGTGCTGCCAAAGGACGTCCCTATGGCTTTAAGCTGTTCCTGAGCCTGCGGAATATTCCCGGCGTAGCCTATCTGCTGCGCCATGAAGAGGTTTTTCCAGGCGTTGTCGCGGAGGTCGCGGTAATGAATAAAGAAATAAATGGCGAACAGGATTACCGCTGCCAGGATGACGGCCGAGCCGATGAAGGTCTCGCGGTTGTGTTTTATCCAGGTCAGCATCCGTTCAAATCTTTGGGGCTTGATCACCGTGTCTTCGCTGTGTATCCAAGTTGAATCTGGCATGAGTTTGGCTCCTGAACTGTTATCTTTAAATCTGGTGCCCCCGAGAGGAATCGAACCTCTATTTGGAGTTTAGGAAACTCTCGTCCTATCCGTTGAACGACGGGGGCATTTTCGTACCCTGCGCGCTACGCGCTCGGGTGCTTATACGGATGCTACGCTAGTATTTTATCAAAGAATAGATGGGACGGCCAGCGAGTTTACTGCGCCCGTTCAGGAATTCGAGCTCAATGAGCATCGCTATTCCGGCAACTTCCCCCCCCAGCGTCTCTACCAGGGAGCAGACCGCGGCCGCCGTGCCGCCGGTGGCCAGCACGTCGTCAACTATCAGAACTTTTTCGCCGGGTTTTACGGCGTCCTCATGCATCTCCAGCGTGTCGGTGCCGTATTCCAGAGCGTAGGAAGCGGCCACTGTCTTGTACGGCAACTTGCCTTTCTTGCGCACGGGAATCAGGCCGGCGCCCAGCTCGGTGGCTATGGGGGCGGCCAGCAGGAAGCCGCGGGCTTCAATGCCCAGCACCTTGGTAATGCCGGCGTTCCTGAACTGCCCGGCGAAATGCTTTACTATTTCGCCGAAGGCCGAGGGGTCGGCCAGCAGCGGCGTGATATCCTTAAAGATTATCCCTTTCTTGGGAAAATCAGGCACGTCGCGGATGATGGTCTTCAGCCTGGACGTAAGGGTTTCTGTATCGGCTTGTGTCATGAGGCCTTCTTATTTTTTCCCGCCCTGCTTGCGCGGGGCGTACGGTTTGGTGGGGATAGCGTCGCCGAGGATATCCGTTTTGGCTTTGGGCTGGTGCCAGCCGGGCTGCAGGTTGGTATGGTCAGGCCTGCGGCCGAGTTCTATCAGGCCCATCTTGGCCGCCACGCGGCGCAGGCGGAGCAGCGCCCTTTCCTCTATCTGGCGCACGCGCTCGCGCGACAGCTTCAGCTTCTTGCCGATGTCGTTCAGCGTCATCGGGGTCTGGCCGGTGAGGCCGTAGCGGTACTCCACAATCATGCGCTCGCGTTCGCCGATCTCGACCAGGGCGTCTTTGAGGTCGTCGTGCAGGCGCAGGATGGAGATAAGGTTGTCCGGGGTGGAGGACTCGGCGTCTTTCAGGGTGTCGCCCATCGTGTCGTCGGAGTCGCCGCTGCTGGACATAGGCGTCTCTATGGAGGACAGCCCGGTGACGATTTCGGAAGCGTTAAGCGCCGTGCGCACCTGGTTGGCGTTCCAGTGCATGTGCTTGGCCATCTCGGCCATGGTTGGATCACGGCCAAGTTTGCCGTGCATGGCGTCCCACTGCTTGAGCCATTTGCGCAGCGCGGTCCACGCGTGCGGCGGGATGCGGATGGTCTTGGAATTCTCTTCCACGGAACGGCGCACGTATTGTTCCACCCAGTAGGAGGCGTAGGTGGAAAAGCGGTAGCCCTTGCTGGGTTCGAATTTATCGATGGCGTGCAGCAGGCCCAGGTTGCCTTCTTCCACCAGGTCCATCAGGTCGGCGCCCTGGTACAGGAAGCGCTTGGCGATCGGGATCACGAGTTTGAGGTTCAGCTCCATGATGCGCTCTTTGGCGCGGCGGTCGCCGCGCTTAACGCGCTTCCACAGCTCGTGCGATTCCTCGCGGGAGATCTTGTGGTCTATCTGGCTGATCTTGCGGATGTACTGGTTGGTGGAATCAATGTTGATCTCGCTCAGCTTTTCTTTAGGCGCGCCTTTTTCCTTGGCGTCCTTGGTTTCTTTCTCGGGCTGTTCTTCCCGTTCCTGATCTTCGTTTTCTTTTTCTTCAGCCATTTTCCCCTCTTTTAGACCGTGGGTTTAATGTAAAAATCTTTCTCGCCCGTTTCGTGGTCCAGCATTTCCTGCGTTTCCGTTTTCCCCGGAACGGCCAACGGGTGGCCGGCCATTATCTCTTTAAGGAAGTCATCCAGGGCGGGCATGCTGCCTTGTGCTTCGCCTTCCACTGCGCCATCCAGCGCGTTCCTGACCCAGCCCGATACATCATGCTTCTCCGCCGTTTCCTTTATGAACCAGCGGTAGCCGATGCCCTGCACTTTGCCAGTAACCCTGAAACTTAAACGCATAGTTTATTCCAGACCGTAGTTAATAATACTAAAAAGAATATATGGTGGCAAGACCGGGGGGATTGACAAGGCAACCTGTAACGATAAAAAGGGTTAAAGCTGTTAAGCCTGGGCGGAATTAACTTGCGGGAAAAGCGGAAAAAAAAGGAGAAAATATGAGGTTATCTGGATTCGGGCAATAAAAAAATCGGGGCGGTGGGATTTGAACCCACGATCTCTCGCACCCGAAGCGAGCGCTCTACCAGCTGAGCCACGCCCCGATCATTAACTACGATCGGATACAACTTATATTTTTACTGCTCTTATATGATAGCAAAGTCCGCGTTACAAGTACAAATCTCCGGCGTTACAGCCCGTTCTCACCCTGCCGCCGCTTCAGACTTTCCCGGCGGTCAGTATTTCAATTATCTTGCCGGCTATGTCGCGCGCGGCATGCGGGCGCGCGTGTTCGGCCAGCGCGCTGGAGGCCTGTGCCAGGGAGGCAGGAGACGCCATGTACTTCAGCACCAGCGGTTCTATTTCGCGCGGCGAGTCCGCGGTTTCCGCCAGCTTGTGGCGGTAAAGAAAGGCGGTATTGCGCTCTTCCTGGCCGGGCAGGGGTGAATAGATTATGAAAGGTTTGGCCAGGGCCATTGTTTCGGCCAGCGTTACACCGCCTGGCTTGCCGATCACCAGGTCGGCCGCCGCGTAGTAGGGCGCGGGCGAGTCCGTGAAGTCCACGAAGTGCAGGAACTTTTTCCCCCCGTACGTCTTTTCCGCCTGCCGGCAAAGCTTGCGGTTATTACCGCAGAGCACCACCACCTGGACTTTTCCGAGCAGCGGCTTAAGCGCCAGGGCCGCCGGCAGCAGCGCTCCCAGCCCGCGGCTGCCGCCGGTAATCAGGATCGTGAAAAGGTTAGGCGCCAGGCCCAGCGCCTTTCTGGCCGCCGGCTTCTCGGGCTGGGCACAGGTGAACTCTTTGCGGACGGGAATGCCCGTGGTGAAGATCTTCTCCGCGGGCGCGCCTTTTTCCCGCAGCATGGCCGCCGTGGCCTTTTCCGGCGCGAAATACGCGGTTACCCCTTTGAGCGGCCAGTACGCGTGCGCGCAAAAATCCGTGACCACGGAGAACAGCGGCATGCGCGCCAGCCGGCGGTTTTTGCTGATTAGCAGCGAGGAGAACGCCTGCGTGGACACGGCGGCGCGGATGTTCTTCCTGATCAGCAGGTCGGCGAGCTTCTCGGAAGAGAAAGGCAGGATGGCCTGCTTGAAGGCGCTGGCCGCGAAAGCTACGAAGTCGTTGTCGTAGACGTAATCCCAAAGGCCCGGTGTTTTCTTGAGCAGCTGCAGGTAGGTGCGGGCCACGAAGGGCCCGAAGTTGGGGTAGACCTCCGAGAGGTCTATCATCACGGGCTCAATAATGCTCGGCGGTAAAAATTCCGCCACCGCCCGGGCGGCCGCGTAGTGCCCGCTCGGGTTAGAGCCGTAAATCAGCGCTACTTTTAAAGGGTACCCCGACCCCGCAGTTTCCATGTTCTGATTATAGCAAAGGGCGGTATAATATCCCCACAGGAGAATATTATGAGAAACACAATTAAAGTGAAAGGCATGACGTGCGGCGGCTGCAAGGCGGGCGTAGAGAACGCCGTCCGGCGTCTGCCCGGGATCTCTTACGCCGAGGCCAGCCTGGAGAAGGCCGAGCTGGTGGTGGAATACGACGAAAAAAAGACCGCCCTTACCGAAATAAGGGCGGCCGTTGAGAAAGCCGGTTTTACGGCGGAGTAAGACTTATTTCTCTTTCGGTTCCTCTACCCTGCCCATGAAGAGCAGCAGCCCGGTTTTCGGCTCTTCGATAAAGAACAGAAAAGGCCGGTCAGCGCGGAAGACCTGCATGTCGAACGCCATGGATTTTAAGCCCATCGCAATAGCGGTGGCCGCGGCGGCCTCCGTCCCCTCCTCGTTAACCTCGATAAAAGCCTTGTGCACCGCGCGCTGTATGTAAAGTTTGCGCGTGCCGTCCATGCCGGAGAAGTCCGCCGCGTCGGTGAAAGCCGTAGGCATTCCGAGCGCGCCCAGCGTGCCGTTCAGGTCGAAGTCGGAACTGAAGGTGAACCGGGGCAGGAAAACTTTAACCTTCTGCTCGGAAAGAGCTTTGCGCATCTGCTCTAGCGCGGCGGCGTCGAATCCTTTGGAGGCTTCCGCCAGGCTCTTGCCCGCCTTGGGCAGCGCTATCAGCATGGCCAGGCCGCCGCCCTGGTAGGGCAGGCGCAGCAGCTGGAAGTCGCCGCTCTCGCCGTAGGCGAAGTCGCGCGTGCCGGGAAAGCTCATCAGCTGCGCTTTCACTTTCTGCCCGTCGGAGCGGGTGAAATCGGCTTCCATGGTCATTTCTTTCTTGAAGGGTTCCTGCCACTTGCCTTTGAAGTAAACCGCGTTCACCAGCACCAGGCGGGTAAGCGGGGTGAGCGCGCCTTCTTTGAAAAGGTCCTTTATCTTTCCCTTAGTGCGCTCTTCCGTCCAGGAGTTTATGGCGAGGCGCGCGGCTTCGGTCCCGGTCTGGAAGTTCACGTTCCTGGCTTCCGCCGAGTAATCCTTGCGCAGCGCGGCCAGGTAGGCCGGCAGGAACTTGTAGCCGTCCTGCGCCCAGAAAGAGTTGGCCTGCGCGAACTCGGCGCCCGCCGCGGCGGCGGAGAGGTCCTTGCCAAGCCCGGCGAGGCCTTTGCGCAGGTCCGCGGTTTTGGCCGGCATGGAGAATACGGAGGCTATTTCTTTGGCGGTCTTGCCTTTGGCGCCTTCATAGGCCATCGCGAAGGCCGTGTGCAGGCTGTACGGCGAGAAAAAGAGGTTGCCGGGGGCGGCGCCTTTTTTAGCGAAGAACTTGAACGCGATCGCGTTTGAGCGCGCAGCAGGCGTTAAGGCCTGCGCCGCGGTTTCCTTGGCCGAGGCCGGGCCCGCCAGCGAAGCCGCGATTATGGTCCCGAGACAGATATGTTTAAGTTTCATGAAAGCTCCTTTTCCCCTACCCATTCTACACCATTTCTAAAACAAAAAACCGGCGGGTTGCCGGTTTTTTCTTTCCGCCTTGTTTTGTTTGACCAGCCGCATCGGGGTGGCGGGAATCGGACCCGCAGTCTCTCGCACCCCAAGCGAGCGCTCTACCATTGAGCCACACCCCGGTGTGGCTGGTCAAACTTAAGGCTCTCTTCGAGTATTTATTATAGCAAAAAGAAAAGCCGGCCGACGAATTACAGTTCTTTGATCAGCTGCTTGAGATCTTTTTTTATGCTTTCCAGCAGGTCGCTTTTAGCGGAGGCGGTGGCGGCCTGGGCCACTTTCTTCTGGCGCTTCTTCGCGGCCAGCGCTTTGCGGGCCCCGTCCAGGGAATAGCCGTTTACGAAAACCAGGTCTTTGATCTCCAGCAGCGTTTCCACGTCGGCCTGCGTGTAGCGGCGGTGGCCGCTGGCAAGCCGCAGCGGGCGCAGCAGGCGGAATTTCTGCTCCCAGTAGCGGAGGGTGTACTCCGGCACCTGGGCCTTTCTGGAAATTTCCTGTATACTGAAATATTTCTTCTCGGGCATTACATCCCTATCGTGAGCTTTTTTGACGGCTTGAAGCGGATGCTCTTGCGGGGGCCCACCATCACGCGCTGGTTGGTCTTGGGGTTGCGCATCTGGCGCGGCATGCGTTCTTTCACCTTGAAGGTGCCGAAGTTGGAAATGACCACCTTGCGGTTCTCGCGCAGGGCCTCGCCCATGATCTCGAAAGTCTTGCAGACGGCCATCTTGGCGTCTTTTTCAGTGGTAAGATGTTTGGTCAGTTCCCTGATAAGGTCAAGCCTGTTCATCGTCCTCTCCCCCTTCTTCTTCTTCTTCGCCTTCGGCGGGGCCCGTTTTAGCAGAGCCGGGCATTTTGCCGTTTAGCAGCTGGCCGATGATGTCGTTGGGCTTAAGATTCTTCAGGTCGTGCTTGAACTTTACGACTTCGTCCTCGGTTATCGGTTTGCTCAGCACCTGTGTTTTTTGAAAAACCTTTTCATTTATATAAATAGGGCAGCCGAAGCGCACGGCCAGCGCCACCGCGTCGGAGGGCCGGGAGTCCACCAGGTGCAGGTTTCCGCCTTCGGAATCGGCCAGGTGCAGGTGGGAGTAATAGGTGTTCTCCACGATATCCGTGACGGTTACGCGGTTAACCGTAAGGCCCATAGTCTTGATCACCGAGAAGAGCAGGTCGTGCGTCATCGGGCGCGGTGAAGGGTAGCCGGACAGCCGGATGGCGATGGCCTGGGCCTCCATGGGCCCTATCCAGATGGGCAGAATGCGGGTGCCTTCTATCTCGTCGAGGAAAATTATGGATTCGGTCAGGCTGGTGGCGATGGA
>JBBRDG010000062.1:0-14435 GCA_038204165.1 Elusimicrobiales bacterium | reverse complement strand
CAGATAGGGGAAGCGTATATTCAGCCACTGGACTAAGTAAAAGGGAGAGGGATTCCTTGAACTGCGGGACAATCGTTCCTGCTTTACCCGATCTTGACCGGCTTCGGCAGTTGGAGTTCGAATTCGGCAAAGGGATAGCCGGCTGGGTTGCCAGTCACCGGGAAGCGGTAAGGGTCGACGACACCGCCTCCGACCTTGAACTCGCTTCAATGCTGGGGCGGGAGCTGGGCGCGGCCTTTGAGAACTTCGGACTGCTAACCGACGAGAAGGGCGGCTATGCCGGGATGACTGTGCTGTTCCAGGATATAACCTCTTATTCATAAAAATCGCAGTAGACCCACCCCCCTCCGGGCAACAGCCCGGGAGGGGGAACCCGCGCAAATTTTCCGACCAGGGAAAAGGGTGGTTCTTGCGGGAAAAGAAGTGACAAGCGTGCTTGTGGTGCTTGCAACTTACAATTGCGGGGTTAGGGGAAACAAGGCTGAAACGTGTTAAAAATATCGCAGTCTGGTGACCTTTCCTTCGATCATAAACAGGGCTGTAGTATCGGTTTTTTCTTTCACGGAATAGGCATGAGCCGTGCTCGTGGTCGCGTCCAATATGCTGAAAAAATTACGAACCCCCAGGTTGTCGGCTCGGATGATCTCTTGGGAGACGAATACCGTGTCGCCCGCCTCCTGAAGCTTCTTGTCAAACTTGAACATCGTGTTTTGAAGCTCGGCCGGTAGTATGTTCATGTGCGGAAATTCCGGCCGCATTCCGGAGATCCGGCATTGGTACACGCTTTTTTTCACTTTCCTTACCAACTTAACCGCAGTAAGGGCCTCCAGCGCTTTTTTAGCCGCCGGCTCATTAAGCTTAAGCCTGGCCGCGAATTCTTTTAAGGGCCAGGCGCCGGCGTCGTTGGTTATAGCTATATAGCAAAGGGAGTTTTCGTAAGAAGCGTAAATTGCCTCCACCTGCTTCACGCTGAGGCAATATTGCTTCCCGGCCAGAACCTTCTTCATGGCGTCCTGCATGGGGGAAAGCTCCTGCGCGGCGGGCGCGCCCCCCATAAGCGGCTCAATAATGTCCTTAAAGTTGTCCTCTCCAGCCATTGTTTTCAGCCAGGCGGACACAAAGGCGTTGGCCTTGTGACTCCGGGACACCAGTTGCAGCGCCCAGATCAAGGTTCCTAGCTTTCCGATTTCCGGCAGTATTCTGCCCTGCTCCGCCATCAGATAGGCCCGGTAGGATATTTTAAGAACAGGCTTGCCGCCGTTGTCGTGGTAGAACCGGTAGGCGGTGGGGAAACCCGCGTCTTTTCTTAACTGAGAGAGCATTGTAGAGAAGATAGTGGTCATAGAGAAGTGATACTTCACCTTTTTTTAAATTTTACTATCAATTCATCCGTAAGTCAAAGGGGCAAAACGCATGGAGCGAAAAACGGCCGTTTTCAAGCACTATGCCTCAGGCCGGAGAACGCCCGGACTGGTATGCTATACATGTAGGGCGGTTGACCTGGGTTGTTTGAGAAGGTCGCCTAAAGCAAGACGGTCAAGGAGGAAACAGTATGAAGAAAGTTCTAATAGCGGCACTCATGATGGTGATAACCGGCGGCGCGTATGCGGCCGACTTCGGCGATCTGGGGGCGAATGCCTCAGACCTGAAAGCCCGGTTCTCGGCGGAAGGCAGCGCCGTACCGGCTGTTAATAAGGGCTATGTCGCCGGAAACGATCCGTTGGCCGGTGTTCCTTCCAGGCCGCTTGAATGGGTTTCCCTTAGCGGGGGCAAATTCACTATGGGGACTGACGATAGTGCTGTCGGTTTTGAGGACGCAAAGCCGGCCCACGAAGTTACCATTAAAACATTCGACATGTCTAAAACGGACGTGACCGTGGAGCAATACGCTGAGTGCGTAGTAAAAGGCAAATGCACGAAACCTGCCACTGGCGACTTTTGCAATTGGGGCGTTTCGGACCGGCAAACCCACCCGGTCAACTGTGTGGGCTGGAACCAGGCGAATCAGTATGCCAAGTTTAAAGGCGCCAGGCTTCCCAGCGAATCGGAGTGGGAATACGCGGCCACAAGCGGCGGCAAGAACCAGAAATACCCTTGGGGGAATTCGGCCCCTACCTTCAGCCTGAATGACATGGACATAATGTATACTGCTCCCACTATGCCTGTTTGCTGGAAGACTGCCTGGAATACCGCGCAGGGATTATGCGACATGTCGTTTAACGTCTTTCAGTGGGTACAAGACACCTATACGGACTCGTATAATGGTAAGCCGGCTGATGGCAGCGCTTTTGAAGGTGCGGGCTCCATCCGGGTGGTACGTGGCGGCTCCTTCTTCAACGACGACTCCAGGTCTCTGCGGGCCGATTCCCGCAACTATGTCGCCCATGACTACCGCGGCGTCAATGTCGGGTTCCGCCTTGCGAGATCTGGTCGTTGATCCTTGGGGGCTGGACTCCTGGATGTCTGAAAGCCATAAGCCTCGATACGGCGCCTAAGCAGATATTGTGTTATAGCGGCAGGGAAGCGGGCAAATTTTATAGCGAAGGAAAAGGGAAGGTTCTTCGGAGAAAAGAAGCGATAATCGTGCTTATGGTTTCTGCGGTTTAAGACCAAAAAGTTAGTCAACCAGTCAACAACGTCCCCTGGCGCCTTAACGCGGAGGAGGCAAATAACCGCCGGGAAAGCCCGGCGGTTATGTTTTTTTACGGCGTGGCTCAGGACGGGGAGCTGATTTCTATTTCGGCGGGCTTTTCCGGCCGGTGTTTATGGTGCTTCTTTCGTTCGGCCTTCCAGCCTTCCCACTGGTCCAGGTCGCCGAAGAAGCCGTGGTCGCCGCCCTCGAGCGCGATCAGCGCGCCGCAGACCCGGTCGAGCAGGTAGCGGTCGTGCGTCACCAGCACCAGCGCGCCCGGGAAATCCTTAATGCTTTTCTCCAGGACCTCCAGCGACTGGATATCCAGGTCGTTGGTAGGCTCGTCCAGCAGCAGCAGGTCAGCCGGCTGCAGCATCAGCCGCGCAATCAGCACGCGGGACTGCTCGCCGCCGGAAAGGCGGCTCATCGGGTGGTCCAGCTGCTCGGCACGGAATAAAAAGCGGTGCGCCCATTTGTTCACGTGGATGTAGTTGCCCTGGTATAGCACGTTTTCGCCGGAGGGGCACAGCGCCTTGCGCAGCGTAACGCTCAGGTCCAGCTGGTCGCGGTGCTGGTCGAAGACCGCGATCTTAAGGTCCTCGGCCTGCTTAAGGGTGCCAGTGTCCGGCGCCAGCTCCCCGGTGATCATTTTCAGCAGCGTGCTTTTGCCGCTGCCGTTGGAGCCCAGCAGGCCCAGCTTGTCGCCGGGGCGCAGCATAAAATCCAGTTTTTCAAAAAGCCTGCGCCCGCCGCGGGTTTTAGAAACCTCCTGGGCGTGCACCAGCTTTTTGGTCTGCCGGCCGCTGGCGGAGAAATTTATGGTGGCGGCGCGGTTCTGCGCGTTCCGGTATTCCAGCTCGGACAGGTCGGCAATCAGGCCGCCGGCCCGGTCGATATGGGCTTTCTGTTTGGTGGCCCGGCCACGCGCGCCGCGGCGCAGCCATTCTATTTCGGCGCGCACCACGTTCCGGAGCGAGTCCTCGCGGGAGGACTGCGCGTCGAAGAAGGCCTCGCGGTTCTCGAGGAATTTGCTGTAGTTGCCCACGCTGTTAAAATGGCCTTCTGGGTAGCGCTTGTCCAGCTCTATCATGCGGTTGCAGACCTTTTCCAGAAAGCGCCGGTCGTGCGTAACTACCAAAAAAGAGAAGCGCAGCCCGGACATGAACTTCTCCAGCCACAGCACGCCTTCCAGGTCCAGGTGGTTGGTGGGCTCGTCGAGCAGCAGCAGCTCGGGCTCGCGGATCACCTTGGTTAGGATAGCCAGGCGCTTGCGCCAGCCGCCGGAAAGCCTTACCACCTGCTGTTCGGGGTCCGTAAAGCCGGCCTTTTCCAGCATGGTTTCTATCCTGGAATCTATTTCGTAATCTTCCAGGTTCAGCCCCTCCAGCGCCCGCGCCAGCATTTCTCGTACAGTAAAACCGTCGGGCGCGGCTTCAAAAACGTCCTGCTGGGCCAGGTAGCCCACGCGCAGGCCCCGGCGCGGCGCCAGGGTCCCTTCGTCCTGGGTTTCCAGGCCGGCCAGGATTTTAAGCAGGGTGCTTTTGCCTGTGCCGTTGGGGCCTATCAGTCCGGCGCGTTCGCCCTCGAACAGGCCGAAAGAGAGCCCCTCAAAGAGAGGCCTGGTGCCGAAAGTTTTGGAAAGGTTCTGACAGCTTATTAGTATGGCCATAGAAGTTGTATGTTAAGTATAACAGTAATACGCTCGCAGCCAGGTTTTTTCTTCCGGGAACCCGCGCAAACGTTTAAATGAAGGAACGCAAGTAAACCCTATTGATGGCGGGGCCTGTATTTCATAGTATTAATTCATGCTTGAAGCTATCCCTCCTCAATATGTCTGGATTATAGTCGGCTTGGTTATAATGAGCATGGAGCTCTTTCTGCCCGGCTTTATTCTCTGCTTCTTCGGCCTGGGCGCCGTGCTTACCGGCCTGCTGATGCTCTTTGTCCGCATGGGCGTCAACACCCAGTTGATAGTGTTCGCTGCGCTTTCGATAATTCTGCTTGTCTCGTTCAGGCGCTACGCCCAGGGTTATTTTACCGGCCGGGTCTCCAACAAGGACTCGAAAGGGTCACCCATGGAGAACCACGCCGGGGAAACCGCCATAGTAACCGAGGACATTCTCCCTAATTCCCCGCGCGGCAAAGTGGAATTCAACGGCACGATGTGGAACGCCGACGCCGAAGAAGAGATAAAGAAGGGCGTGAAAGTGACCATCATTGAGCGCCACGGCCTGACTTTCAAAGTGAAACCCTAGGCTACCAAGGAGAAAAACATGGACTCAGCTTCCGTACTTCCCGCAGCTACCTTCGTTATCGCGGCCGGCATAATCTTCATCATGGTGGTGCTGGCCAATTCCGCCAGAATCGTGCCGCAGAAAACGGTCTATATCATAGAGCGGCTCGGTAAGTACTACGCCACGCTCGAAGCCGGCTTCCATATCCTTATCCCTTTCGTGGATAAAGTGGCTTACCGGCACAGCATGAAGGAAATGGTAATGGACGTGCCCCCGCAGGTCTGTATCACCAAAGACAATATTTCCGTTGAAGTGGACGGTATCCTCTACATCCAGATCGTGGATCCGTCGAAGGCTTCCTACGGCGTGACCAACTACGAATTCGCCACTACCCAGCTGGCGCAGACCACCATGCGCAGCGAGATCGGCAAGATAGAGCTGGACCGCACTTTTGAAGAGCGCGAGAAGATCAACATGGAGATCGTCGCCGCCGTGGACAAGGCCTCCCTGCCCTGGGGCATCAAGGTCACCCGCCACGAGATAAAAAACATTACGCCTCCCGAGAGCATCAAGGGCGCGATGGAAAAGCAGATGCGGGCAGAGCGCGAGAAGCGCGCCATCATCGCCGAATCGGAAGGCGAGAAGCAGGCGAAGATCAACCGCGCCGAAGGCGACAAGATGCAGGCCATCGCTCTTTCCGAAGGTGAAAAGATGAAGCGCATAAACGAGGCCGAAGGCCGCGGCCAGGAGATAGAGCGCGTAGCCTTCGCTACGGCCAAGGGTATCCGCGAGATAGCCAACGCCATCAGCGATAAGGGTGGCTCCGACGCCGTGAACCTGCGCATCGCCGAGCAGTATCTGGGCGAGTTCGGCAAACTGGCCAAGATTAATAACACTATGATCATCCCGGGTAATCTTAGCGACGTCGCCGGCATGGTCGGCGCCATCGGCAAGGTGCTCACCAGCACCACCCGCGCGCAGACCGCGCAGGTCCCCGTGACGGCCGCCCAGCAGCCCGCCGGCCAGCAGTACCCCCCGGTACAGCGCCCCCCGGCTTCGCATCCCGCGTAATAATCACCATGCAAAACAAAACCGCCGGAACCTCCGGCGGTTTTTGCTGCTTGCTTGGGCTGCGCTCTATTCAGCTTGACCGACTAGCTTCCCGGTTTAAGCCGGGGAGTTTTAATTTGTGGGGGAAGTTCTTAGAGCGGCAGCGTAAGGGTGAAGGCGGAGCCTTTCTGCAGCTGGGACTTGGCGAACACGCGCCCGCCGTGCAGCTCGGTTACTTTCTTAACCAGCGCCAGGCCCAGGCCCCAGCCTTCCACCTGGCCGGTAAACGAGGCCTCTACCTGGTAGAACTTTTGGAAAATATTCTCGAGCTCTTCACCGGGGATACCGGGCCCGTTGTCGCCTACGGAAATTAGCGCGTGGCCGTCGCGTGCCTGCGCCGAGAGGATTACGAGCTTGTCCTTGCCGGGGTTGAACTTAACTGAGTTCTCCACCAGCGCGCGTACCGCCGTGGCCAGCAACTTGCGGTCCGCCTTTACGTTCACGGCTTCCTGCACTACTATCTTTATGTTAAGGTCATCCGCCTTCTTGAGGCGGCCGCGCATGTCCTCGGCTAGTTCGGTGAGGAACTCCGCGGCGTCGAATTCTATCTTCTCCAGCGACTGGGCGTCCAGGCTGTCTATGGTCACGAAATCCAACAGGCCTTCCACCAGGCCGTTCAGCTTCTGGCCCTGATCGTAAATGGTGCCGGAGGCTTTCTCAATCAGCTCCGGCATCTCCTTGGAGGCGGCCTCTTCTTTCAGAATCTGCGCGTAGCCGCTTATGGAGGCCAGCGGCGTCTTGAATTTGTGTGAAATCAGCGACAGGAAGTTCCTGGCCATCCGCTCCTCCAGGCGCTGCGCGGTGACGTCGGAAAGGATCCATAGGCGGCCTTCCACATGGGAGGCGCCATCTTTGTCTTCGGCGAAAAGCTTTATGGCTGAACCGTCCAGGAAGAATTTCTTTGGTTTTTCCCGGTATAGTTCGAAGCGGCAGGAGGAATCGTCGCAGGAATGAATCTGGTCCATGCCGGGCTTCATTTCGAAATCCTGGAAGGCGTTCTTGATATCGGTGAATTTGTATTTGTCGTGTTCCAGGTAGACCTTGGCTGAATTGTTGATCAGCAGGATTTCCCCGTTGATATCGGTGAGGATGGCGCCTTCCTTGATGCGCTTAAAGACAAGTTCCATCTTGCGCTTCTCTTCCTTAACGGTGGAGAACAGCCTGGAATTCTCTATGGCGATGGCCGCCTGGCTGGCGAAGGCCTCGAAATTATTCTTATCGGTTTCGGTAAATTCCCCGTCCAGCTTGTTGATGGCCTGCACTACGCCTATGGCCTTGCCCTTAATGATCATGGGGCAGGTGAGGAGAGAGCGGGTAATGTAACCGCTGCGGGAGTCGGCTTTTTTGGAGTGGCGGGGATCCGCGGCCACATCGTTGATGATGATGGAGCGGCCTTCCTTGGCGCAGGTGCCGGCTATGCCCTCGCCCAGCTTAAAGCGCATCTTCTGCACGTCTCCGGGCAGGCCGAGGGCCACGTCGAAATAGAGTTCCTGGGCCTTTTCGTCCAGCAGATAAAGGGAGGCGCGCTCCGCCCCGACCACGCGCGAAGCCAGGCGCATGATGGTGGTGAGCAGCTCGGAAATATCTAGTTTGGAGGAAAGCAGCCGGGATACCATCACCAGCATTTCAAGGCTTTCCTGCGACTGCGTTATCATCCTTTCCCCTTAAAAAAACACCTGCAACAGTATTTTATAATAATTTTTCCGGTTGGCGCCTTCGTCTTTATACAAATTATAGGCCAGGTCGAGCATGGATTTTTCGGTGATGCCGATCTTGAGACCGGCAATGAGCGAATTGGCCGCGTTCATTCCCCTGTACGATATTTTACTATATCCCGCGTAAAGGTGGCTGTCGAAATCCGGTTTCATGCTGCGGGCGATCTGTATAGCCGCGGCCCATTCGGGGATGGCGTTCACCTGGCGGAAAGTGCCTAGGTAGGCCAGTTCGGACTGGTCCAGCGCGGGGTTGGCCAGCGAGGCGTTGGTCACGCCGGTGGGTTTGGTGAAGCCGGAGGCCGAGGCCAGGAAGAAGAACTGGTTGAAGAAAGATTTTTCCACCTGCACTTCGTAGGCGGACTGGGAGAAGGTTTTTATGTCCGTGCTGGTATTGAGGCGGGTTTTCTGGCTGGCCCAGGCGCCGGAAATCGCCAGGTGCAGGTAGCCGACCTCTGGGTCCTCGTTCACCGCCGCCAGCAGGTAGACCTTGCCGCCGGAGGCCCCGGCGCGGGTTTTGCCGGACACGGGGTATACGAAGGGCTTGGCCGAAACAGAGAACATGTTCCCGGAATAGGTCAGGGGCAGGCGGAAGGAATAGACCCGGTCGCGGTAGGCGGCGGAGTTGCGGTAGTAGGCGGCGTTAAAACCGGCCGTTACCCTGGGGGCCACGTTGGTGAAAAGCGTCAGTGAGTCCTTTTTAAGGCCGTTGGAACCGGTGGCGTAGTCATTTTCGGCCCACCACGCGGCGCGGGCGCCGGGTAAAAGGCAGGCTGAAAAAAGTGCGGCCAGAAAGAGTCGTTTCATTGGTTACTATTATATATTAAACCCGACATAAATGCAGAAAAAAAAAGCCCCCGGGCAACCGGGGGCTTATCGCTTTTATAAGCGGGTTTAATTGTTGAGGCCGAAAAGTACGTTGTGAACTTTCTGGCTGACCTTTACTTCGGTTATGTAGTAGTAGCGGGCCAGGCCCACCGCGTAATCCGCCGCGTTCAGGCCGGTTGCGTCCACCATTACCATATAGCCGCCAAGATTGTCCTGGAGGGGCTCGGCTTTGAAGCCGCCTTCCTTGAGTTCTTTTACCACGGTGTCTATGTTGGCGCTGCGCTCGACCAGGCCTATCAGGGTATTCTCCATGTCGGGCTGGGCTTCGTTAACGGTGATCTTTTTTAGGGTGTTCCAGATGTTGGGCTTTCTGTCGGCTGACTTGGTGTTGTTGAGGCCGAAGAGCTGGTTGTGCACGCTCTGGCCTACCTGCACTTCGGTTATGTAGAAGTAGCGGGCAAGGCCCACGGCCAGGTCGGCCGCGTTCTGGCCGGTCACGTCCACCATTACCATGTAGCCGCCGTGGTTGTTCTGGGAGGCGGAGGTTTTAAAGCCGTTGTCGTTCAGTTCTTTAACGACCGTGTCTATGTTCTGGCCCTTTTCTACCAGTCCCACAAGGGTGTCGTTCATGTCGGGCTGGGCTTCGTTCACCTTGATCTTCCGCAGGGTCAGCCAGTTATTGTTCTTGGGGGTGGCGGGAACAGGGATTTCAATAGAGGGGAGCTGCATTCCGGCCATGCCGAGCACGCTGGTATCCAGGGCCGAAGAGGGGATCGCTGAAAGAGCTATGAGAGCCGCTACTATATAGGAAAGGTTTTTCATGCAGTATTGCCTCCGTTCTGTCTGATACCTATATTCTGCCAGAAAAGCGCTTTTGCCACAACAGGCCTTGGACCCGTTCTTTTACCGTTTTAGGGCCTATGCTTTATAGGTCTTTGGGCCTAGCCTGGTTTTGGGCCTCCTAAGGCTTGACAGTTTTCAGCCTTCTGCTATACTATTTGCGTAAAGGCAACCGGAGGATATATGAAAAAGATACTTTCAGCTCTAATACTGCTCACCGCACCGGCCATTCTCAGCGCCGGTCCGATGAAAATAGACTTCGCGGGCAACTCCTATAGCGCGGATAACCCCGCCGTTCCGACTGTGGCCATAAAAGCCGCGGCCGTCACCCCCGCCAAGGCGGCCCCCAAAAAATGGACCGTTATGGTCTTTGTAAACGCCAAGAACAACCTTGAGCTGGCCGGCCTTTACAATGTAAACCAGATGGAAAAGATCGGTTCCGACGCCAACATCAACATTGTGGTTGAACTGGGCCGCATGAAAGGCCAGGCCGGCGACACCGACCTGGACGGCGACTGGACCGGCGCGCAGCGCATTTTCGTCCAGAAGGACAAGGACGAGAACGTCATAACCTCGCCTGTGATAGAAAGGCTGGCGAAGGTGGACATGGGCGATTACAAGCGCGCCGTGAACTTCGTGGCTTGGGCCAAAAAGAACTACCCCGCTCAGCGCTATATGCTTATCCTCTGGGACCACGGCTCCGGCTGGATGGACCCCCAGCAGACCACCAACGCTAGCAAAGGCATCTCTTTCGACGACGAGACCAATAACTACATCCGCACCAAGCAGATCGGCGCTATCCTTAAAGAAGCCGGCGGCGTGGACGTGCTGGCCTTCGACGCCTGCCTGATGCAGATGGGCGAAGTGGCCTTCGAAGTGAAGGACAACACCAAGGTCATCATCGGTTCCGAAGAGACCGTGCCCGGCCTGGGCTACCCGTACGCCGCTTTCCTTGGCGCGCTGGCCAAGAACCCGGTAATGACCAACGACAGCTTCAGCAAAGCTGTTGTGGCTTCTTTCAAGTCTTTCTACGACACTAACAAGAAACCCACGCAGCTTTCCGCCATCCGCTCCGATAGATTGAACGGCCTGGCCCTCAAGATCAAAGACTTCGCCGCCGCCGCCAAAGACGCCGGCCAGCCCGAGGCTCTTAAAGCCGGCCGCGCCGGGGTTATCCGTTACGACGCGATCGGCGCGCAGTCCGACCCCAAGATGGAGATCAGCTTCTACGGCGACTTGCACCAGTACGCCGGTCTTGTGGCCGCCGCCATGAAGGGCGACGCGCTTGCCACCAAGTCCGCCGACGTTAAGGCCAAGGCCGCCGCGCTGCAGACCTACATCGACCGCGAACTGGTTATAGCTAACGGCACCACCGGCACTAACCGCGTGGGCCGCGCCATGTCCGACAGCCGCGGCATCTCGGTGTACCTGCCGCCCGTAGAGGCCCGCATAGCGCAGGCCAAGCTCGAGGGCATCTTCGAGGGCAAATACACCGACTTCGTGTTCAACGCCGCCACCGGCTGGCACGACTACGTAACCTTCCTGTACGGCGTGAAGTAACCCACTCCGCAGAAGAGGGCCCTCCGGTTAATAGCCGGGGGGCCCTTTTTTTTATTGTAGAATTTCAACATGAAGCGCCTGCTGCTGGCTAATTTCGCCGAATGTCCGGAGAACCTGCATTTTGAACGGGCCTTCGTGCGCGCCGCCGCCGCGCGCGGGTTCAGCCTGGATATCATTCACGATTTCGACTACCATTACGATTTCCTGGGCGCGCTGCCGCCTCCGGGCGGGAAGCGCTTTAAGTACGCCGGACTAGAGAGCCTGGCCGGCTGCGCGGGGGCTTACGACCTGCTGGTGCTGCTGGACTTCCCCAAGCGGGCGCGCTGCGCCCCGGCTTTTCTGCGCCTGGCGCGCGGCAAGGCTAAAAAAAAGCTCTTTGTGGCCAACCACCTGCTGCCCATGCCGGGCCATAATTTTACGGCGGATCTCTGCCGCCGGCTTAGGGCGCTGGAGGCCGTGGACGGCGGCTGCGTGCTGGAGGCCGACGACGCCGATCTTTGGCGGGACCTTGGTTTTGCCGGGGCCAGGCTGTACAGGCGCGGCTACTCTACCGATTGCGACTATTACAGCCCGCAAAAAGTTAAGGCCGCGAACTATGTCTTTTCCGCCGGCTCGGCGGGCAGGGATTTTAAGGCGCTGGCCGCCGGTGTTAAAAAATGCGGGCTGGGCCTGAAAATTTTCAGCGACGCCAAAGAAAAAGCCGCGGCCGGGGTGGAGTTTCTGCCGCTGGCCAAGAACCTGCATAAACTGCGGGAGGCCGCCGCGGGGGCCGTGGCCGTAGTGCTCCCGGTGAGCGACGCGCATAAAAACGAGTCTGCCGGGAACTCCATAGCTTTTCTCAGCATGGCGCTAGGAAAGCCCGTGCTCACCAAGCGCACGCGCTATATGGAAAAATTTATTATCGACGGCAAGAACGGTTTTTTCTACAACAGCCTCTCGGCTGGTTCCGTAGAAAGAGGGCTAAAGCGGATCCTGGCACTGTCGCCCGCGCGCCTGCGCGCCCTTGGCAAAGCCTCCCGCGCCGTCATCCTTGGTAAAGCCAGCCTCGACCGCTTCTGCGTCTCTTTCCTCAAAACACACCTAAAATAACCAGCCCGCCCCAAAGGTTGCTCTTCATTGTAGGAAAAGCGGCGGGTGTTTTAATTTGTTAGAATTTATACAGCACTCCTGCAATTTAAGCGGCGGCAAGGAAACCAGCTATGGATCAAATCCTTATCTTGGACTTTGGCAGCCAGTACACCCAGCTCATCGCCCGCAGGCTCCGCAGCCTGCACATCTACTGCGAAATATTACCGTTCAGCGCGCCCGTGGAAGATATTCTTTCGCGCTCGCCGCGCGGCATCATCCTTTCCGGCGGGCCGTCCAGCGTTTACGACCCCGCCGCCCCCAAGCCCGACCTGGCCGTATTCAGCCTGGGGCTGCCCGTGCTTGGCGTGTGCTACGGCATGCAGCTTATGGCGCACCAGTACGGCGGCACTGTTTCCAAAGCGGCCAAACGTGAATACGGCCTCAGCGCTTTAAAAATTCTAAAAGGCTCGCGCCTGCTGGCCGGCCTGCCCGCCGGGATGAAGGTCTGGATGAGCCACGGCGACGAGGTTAAAAAAGTCCCCGCCGGCTTCCACGCCACCGCCCGCGCCGACGGCTCCGACATCTCCGCCATGGAGAATCCCGAACTCGGCCTCTACGCCGTGCAGTTCCATCCCGAGGTGCACCATACCGAAAAAGGCGTAAAGATCCTGGAAAATTTCGCCCGCGGCATCTGCGGCTACAAAGAGCGCTGGAGTCCCGCCTCATTTCTGGCCGGCAGCGTGGCGGAAATAAAAGCGCAGGCCGCCGGCAAAACCGTGATCTGCGGCCTCTCCGGTGGCGTGGACTCCTCCGTGGCCGCCGTGCTGGCGCATAAGGCCATAGGCAACAGGCTCAAGTGCATCTTCGTCGATACCGGCCTGCTCCGCCACGGCGACAGGGAGCGCATGAAAGAAGTTTTTCAGGACAAGTTTGGCTACGGCCTTAAAATAGTGGACGCCTCCGCCCTGTTCCTCGGCCGCCTCAAGGGCGTAACCTCGCCCGAAAAGAAACGCAAGATCATCGGCCACACCTTCATAGAAGTATTCGACAAAGAGGCAAAAAAAATTAAGGGCGCGGCTTTCCTGCTGCAGGGTACGCTGTACCCAGACGTGATAGAATCAGTTTCGGTGAAGGGCCCTTCCGCCGTGATCAAGAGCCATCACAACGTGGGCGGCCTGCCGGCCAGGATGAAGCTGGGGCTGATTGAACCGCTCCGGTATTTTTTCAAAGACGAGGTGCGCGAGCTCGGCCGCTCCCTTAAAATCCCTGAACCGGTGCTGATGCAGCATCCTTTTCCCGGCCCCGGGCTGGCCATCCGCGTGCTGGGAGACGTTACGCCCGAGCGGCTTAAGATCCTCCGCGAGGCGGACAGGGTGATGCGCGAAGAGATCCAGGCCGCCGGCTGGTACTCCAAGATCTGGCAGGCTTTCTGCGTGCTGCTGCCGGTGCGGTCGGTGGGCGTAATGGGCGACGAGCGCTCCTACGAGTACACCATCGCGCTGCGCTGCGTAAGTTCGGTGGACGGAATGACGGCGGACTGGTCCAAACTGCCGCACGATCTGCTCGGGAAGATCTCTTCGCGCATAGTAAGCGAGGTGCGCGGCATCAACCGCGTGGTCTACGACATAACCTCCAAACCTCCCGCTACTATAGAATGGGAGTAAAGGAAAAACAATGCTTCAGGATAACGTGCCCATGGGGCTTACTTTCGATGACGTCTTGCTGCTGCCCGCCATGTCTTCGGTGCTGCCCAGGGAGACCGGGCTGCAGACAAAGCTGACCGCGAAGATAACTTTGAACATCCCCATTATCTCCGCCGCAATGGATACCGTTACCGAGTCCGCGCTCGCCATAGCGATGGCGCGCGAGGGGGGAATTGGGATAATCCACCGCGCCATGCCCGCCCGCCGGCAGGCGCTGGAAATAGCAAAGGTTAAAAAATATGAGAGCGGCGGGGTCACTACCCGCGGCAGGATGAACGCCGGGAATTACCCCAACGCCTGTAAGGACAAGGCGGGCCGCCTGCGTGTGGGCGCGGCCATAGGCGCCGGAGCCGACGCCGTAGAGCGCGCCGGCGAGCTGGTTAAGGCCGGCGCCGACGTAATTTCGCTGGATTCCGCCCATGGCCATTCCGCCAACGTGCTTAAGACCCTCAGGGAAGTTAAGCGCCGCTACGGCGTGGAAGTAATAGCCGGCAACGTGGCCACCTACGAGGGCGCGCTGGCCCTTATCACGGCCGGAGCCGATGCCGTAAAGGTGGGTATAGGCCCCGGTTCCATCTGCACCACGCGCATTATTTCCGGCGTGGGCGTGCCGCAGCTCACCGCCATAAAAGAATGCTGCCGCGCCGCCGCCAGGAAGGGCGTGCCGGTAATAGCCGACGGCGGCATAAAGTTCTCCGGGGATATTACCAAAGCCATAGCCGCCGGCGCGGGTTGCGTGATGCTGGGG
>JBBRDG010000061.1:0-14546 GCA_038204165.1 Elusimicrobiales bacterium | reverse complement strand
CCCAGCACGAACTGGATGCAGTGCCTGATGGTCGGGTAGTCTTTAAGGGAGATATTATCCTTGCGGCCGATATTATAATGCTCGCGCATGGCGGCGAACAGCTCGGCCTGCTTTACGGTGTCTATGCCGAGATCGGCCTCCATGTCGAGGTCGAGCTCCAGCATGTCTTTCGGGTAGCCGGTCTTGTCGGCTATCATGTTGAGGATCTCCGCCTGGACCGCGTCGGCGTTAAGCGACGAGGTGTTAGCGGCGGCCGCTTTCGGCGCGGGCGCGATTGCGGGGGTGGCCGTTGCGGCCACTTTCTGCGCCGGGGCGGCGGCAGTCGGGGGCGCGGCGTGAACCGCGGGGGCCGAGGCGCCACTCTCCGTCATCACGAACTTTATGCAGTGCCTGATGGTCGGATAATCTTTAAGGGAAATATTATCCTTACGGTCTATCTTGTATTGCTCGCGCATGGCGGCAAACAGCTCGGCCTGCTTCACGGTGTCTATGCCTAGGTCGGCCTCCATGTCGAGGTCGAGCTCCAGCATGTCCTTCGGGTAGCCGGTCTTGTCTGCTATCATGTTGAGGATCTCCGTCTTAACGGCTTCCTCGTCCATCCCGGCGGCGGCAGGGGCCGGGGTGACCGCTGCGGTCACTTTCTGCGCGGGCTGGGGTTTTACCGTCGGAGCGGGCGCAGCGGCGACGGGGGCCGGGGCGGCGGCGGGCGCGGCGTGAACCGCGGGGGCCGAGGCGCCACTCTCCGTCATCACGAACTTTATACAGTGCCTGATGGTCGGATAATCTTTAAGGGAAATATTATCCTTACGGTCTATCTTGTATTGCTCGCGCATGGCGGCGAAGAGTTCGGCCTGCTTTACGGTGTCTATGCCGAGATCGGCCTCCATGTCGAGGTCCAGCTCCAGCATGTCCATGGGATAGCCGGTTTTCTCGGTTATCATCTGCAGAATCTCGGCTTTTACTGTTTCTTCGCTGAGCCCGGAGGCAGGCTGGGTGGCGCGGGCCGGGGCCGCAGCGGCGACGGCCACGGGCACCTGCTTGGGCGCCGGCGCGGCGGCGGGCGCGGGAATCACCACGGGCTCGGCTTTGGGAGCGGCCCCGTGCGGTTTATGCCCGGCGGCTTTATTGTCCTTTATGCGGAGCGTATTGAAAGCTACTTCCAGCTCGGCGGCCTGATCGCCGGAGATCTCCTTCAGCCACGCCGTATAGCGGGCCGGGTTCTCGTAGCGGGTTTCTCCCGCCTTCCAGACGCGTTCCATCATGGACATGGCCATATGCGAGCCGAAGCCGGCCGCGAAACGCAGCGCGTACTTCAGGTCGTAATGGCCGCCCTTGGAGAGGTTAATGCCGGCCAGTTCGGGGTCCGGGATTTTATAATTGGCGATCGGGGGAATGATGCCGGTGTTGAGCGCGCGCACGGCTACCACGTCCTCGAGGGAGGCGCCCATGGTGTGGCCGGTGAAGCCCTTCACGTTGCTTACCACCACCTTATCTGCGGCGGGCCCGAAGGCGCGGCGCAGGGCCTTAACTTCGGCCGACGCGGAACCGCCGCGGGCCGGGGTGTAAGTCTCGTGCGACATGAACATAGTGTACGGGGCGATCTCTTCTTTCTTCAGCCCGTAGATGCGCTCCACCTTGGCCACGAAGTTCTCCATTACGGAGGAGACGTGGTCGGTGTCCAGGCGGGTAACGTGGAACGCCGAGTTGGCGCACTCGGTGAGGAGGAGCCGCGCGAGCGGCACCATGCCGCGGGCGCGGGTGAGAGTCTCGTCCTCTATCACCATGCCGACGGCGGCGGAGCCGGCGATCAGGCCGTGGCGGCGCAGGTCGAAGGGCAGCGCGGCCTCGGAAACGTTCTCCTTGGTGGTAGCGGTGCCGGAGGCAAGGAAGCCGGGCATAGTCCAGGCCTGCATCTCGCGGTTGGTCACGTCGTCGGCGGCTATCACCACCACGCGCTTACACTTGCCGGCGCGAATCCAGGATTCGGCCGTGAAGACGGCCTCCGTGGTGGAGGCGCAGGCGGCGCTGATGTGGATGGCCGGGCCTTTGGCCCCCACCCACTGCGCGAACTGGCTGTCCGCTATAGGAATCACTTTCAATAGGAAATTCTGGCTGAAAGCGTAAGGATCTTTGGTGGCGTTATAATGCGGGAGCTGCTGCTGCAGCCAGTTGCGAAGCTCGGCCTTGTCGCTTTCGTTGGGGAGTTTGTCCACTATGGAGTGGTACAGGTCCCAGAGCTGGGCGGCGTTCTTGTCGGCGTACTTGTGGTTGAAGTAACCGGCGGCTTCTTTGAGCAGCGGTTCGGTGGCCGGAAAGGCCGAGGCGAACACTACGCCGGTCTCGGAGGCCAGCGGTTCGGGCAGCGCCCACTTCTCGGGCAGGTAGCTGCCGGTGGTGGTCTTCTTGTAATAATGGATCAGCGGCAAACCCGCGTCCTTCATTGCCAACACGCCGGCGCCTATGGCCATCTTGAACGTGGTCCCGAGTGCTTTGGCCACGGTATGCGGCAGGCCGAATTCTTTTTCGATGTCCAGGTGGCCCACGCGGGCGGACAGTTTTATGGCCTGGTCCACGGAATTTATCTTTTCTATGGTGTGGTTGCCCGTCGGGGATTTCACCACGCGTACGATGTTCTTGTCTATCTGCTCGGCGCGCCAGGCGCCGGGGATGGACTCTATCATGTTCTTGCCGGCCAGGATCTCGTCCAGGTTATGCTCGCGGAATAGGCCGTCCCAGGTGCCGGGCGTGCCGCCGGCTATGCCGGAAACCGCAATAGGGTTGAAGTTAAAACCGTAGCTTTCGGCGAAAGCGGCTTTATCCGCGGCTAGCGGCGCCGCGGAATTAACTCCTGATGCAGGCGCTGCCGCCGGGCCTGACACTTTCAGCGCCCAATTCTGGTAGTACGGGTTGAAGAACGTCCCACCGTGCTGCGGGGCTTTGCCTTCCCACTTTACGGGAATGCCGAGCGCCGTCATGTTGGCCAGCAGGTCGTTGAACTCGGTAATGCCGCCGCGCTTGGGGTGGTTGGACGCCAGCACGGTAATGTCCTTCTTGTCTTTAAGGGTGGCGGTGGCGAAGGCGCTCAGCACGCGCTTGGGGCCGCACTCTATGAAGGTGCGCACGCCCTCGGCGTACATCCGCTCCAGCTGCTTTATGAATTCCACGGGGCTGGTCATCTGCTTGATCAGCATGTCGTAGATGCCCTGCGTGTCCGTCGGGAAAAAGTCCGCGGTCACGTTGGAAAGGATCTTCATGTCGGCGGGCCTGATCGGGATGTTCTGCAGGAAGTTGCGGTAGGGGCCCATGGCCGGGCTCACAATCTCGGAATGGAAGGCATGCGACACGGGTATTTCACCCGCTTCCACGCCCATGTCCTTGAACATCTGCACGGCCTGTTCCACGGCTTTGGCTTCGCCGGCTATTACGGTCTGCAGCGGGCAGTTCTTGTTGGCGCAGATGATGTAGCCCTTTATCTTTTTGAGCTCGACGTCCACTTTGTCGCAGCCCATGGCCACGGAGGCCATCTTGCCGGGGTCGGCCACCTGCACGTTGGCCATTTCCTTGGCGCGGCTGGTCACGGCCTTCAGGCCGTTCTCGAAAGTGAAGATGCCTGCCGCGGTGGCGGCGGCGTACTCGCCCAGGCTGTGCCCTATGGCCATGTCGGGCTTAATGCCGAATTCTTTGAACAGGCGGTACATCGCTATGTCCGCGGTCATCATGGAAGGCTGGGTGAGCTGCGTCTGTTTGATGGCGGCTTCGCGTTTGGCCAGTTCTTCCTTGCCCTCGCCGGGCTTGCTCCAGATGGCTTCGGTCAGCTTGATGCCGATCATCTTCTCCAGAATCACGTCGGCCTCGTTAAAGGTTTCCTGCACCACCTGGTATTTGGCGGCGAGGTCGCGCATCATGTCCACGTACTGCGAACCCTGGCCGGGGAACAGCAGGCCCACCTTGGCCTGGTTGGTGCCGGTCTTGAAGGTGTAGACGCCTTTCAGCTTGAAGTTGAGGGGCGGTTCGGTCCAGGTTTCGGGCTTGGCGTTCTTGACCATGAACTCCACTTTGTCCGTAAGGTCTTTGGGCGACTTGGCCACGATGGAAACGCCGAACGCGGCTTTGGCCTTCACCATAGAGGGCTGGGCGTACATGGCCAGCGGGTAGGCTTCGGGCCATTTTGAGAACGTTGAGGCGGCGGCGTCCTGCGCCTGCTTCATCACGTCGGCGGGGGTGCTGCCGGTGAAGGTTACGGCTTCGCCCTGGATGGCGGCGAAAGGCGCGCGCGGATTTTCCACAACCTCTATGGAGGCGCGCGGAGCTTCGGTCTCCGCCGAGGCCTTGGCGGAACGCTGGTGATTCGGGCCGGTGTATTCTTCCATCGTCACGTGGAAGTTGGTGCCGCCGAAGCCGAAAGAGGAAACGTTGGCGCGGCGGATGCCGTCCTTCTTCCAGGGCTCGGCTTTATCTATTACCTTGAAGAGGTTCAGGTCTATGCCGGGGTTGGGCTTCTGGTAGTTAATGGAGGTCGGCAGGGTCTTGTTGTAGATCGCAAGGGCGGTCTTGGCTATGCTGACCGCGCCGGCCGCGGCCTTGGAGTGGCCGATCTGGGATTTCACCGACGTGAGGCCCAGTTTCTTCCCCCCGCCCATGTGCGGGCCGAACACTTCGCCCAGCACCTGCACTTCGGCGGCGTCGCCCACCTTGGTGGCGGTGCCGTGCGCTTCCACAAAGTCCACGTCGGCCGGGGAATAGTCCACGCCGGCGAAAGCGTTCTCGATGGAGATCTTCTGGCCTTTGGGGTTGGGGGCGGTGATGCCCTTGCCCTTGCCGTCCGAAGAAGCGCCTACGGAGTTGATAAGCGCGTAGATCTTGTCGCCGTCGCGCACCGCGTCGGACAGGCGTTTAAGGATATAAATGGACACTGCTTCGGCCATCACAAAGCCGTTGGCCCTTTCGTCGAAGGAATAGGAACCCTCGGCGGACAGCGCGCCGATCTTGCAGAACTTCACAAAGGCGGGCGGGCTCATCATCTCGTCGGCGCCGCCGGCCACGGCCATGTCGAACTTGCCGGCCCTGAGGCCGAGCACCGCGTAATCCAGCGCGGCCATCGAGGAGGCGCAAGCGGCGTCCATCGTCATGTTGGGGCCGTTCAGGTTGAAAACGTTGGCGATGCGGCCTGCCGTCACGTTGGACAGCTCGCCGGGCATGGTGTCTTCGGTAATCTTGATGATTCCGTTGTCTATGCCTTCCTCGAACTCCCGGATCAGGGCGTCGCGCTTGTCCTGGGGCAGGGACGAGAAGGCGGCGGTTTTCCTGAGGATGTCCTCGTTGTAGAACTTGTACACGCGCAGGTCGGTCATTTCCTTGCGCATCGCGCCCATGGCGTTGCCAATCACGGCCGCGGTCATTTTGGGGTCGAAGGGCTTCTTGTCGTAGCCGGAATCTTCCAGCGCCATGCGGACGGCCTCTATGGTCATCTGCTGCAGGCGGGAGATCTGGACCGCGGTCTGCGGGGGTATCTTATAGCGGATAGAGTCGAACTTGAAGCCTTCAATGAAGCCGCCTATCTTGGAATAGGTCTTGTCCGGGGCCTTGTGATCTTCCGAAAAATAGAGTTTCCAGTCCCAGCGGTCGGCCGGGACTTCGGTCACGCAGTTGCGGCCGTCCAGCACATTCTGCCAGAACTGTTCCTTATTAAGCGCCTTGGGGGCTATTATCCCGAGACCTACTATCGCTATTTTTTCATTGTTCATAATCGTTGTACCTCGTATTCCCGGCTCCCCCGCATGGGGACCAGCCGGTTGTTTGGTTTAAATTGTTAAGGGAAAACGGGTCAGATGATGCCGTTTAAGGATTTCATACTTATATTTTATGAAAAAATAAGAGCGCAGGCAAGAATAAGAAGCCTGAAAACAGGGTTTCAGGCTCTAAATTGCTCTGTTTCGGTCAAACCAGGGCTTTTCGCTCAATTTTTGGGGGCCATCAGGTAAAGAATCCCCTTCCGGGAGGAAAGGGGCGTGGAATATTCGGCTCTGTCCAGGATCTTTAACTTTGGGTCAGGGCTGAAGCGTACTATGGCCTTATAGTCCCCTGAATTCTGCCATTCCCATTCGCCTATCATGCAGAGGGGTTTCATGCTTTTTAAATAGGCCATCTTGTTCTGATAATTGAACCAGGCTTGGTAGTCGAAACCGTTTATAATCTGACCGGGATGAAAGTCGCCCCTGGGCCTGCCGGCCAATTCCCACTTGGCGCTATTCCAGGCCAGGTAGTCCTTTACTCCTGCCCACCCCAGCCACCCGCACAGCAACAGGGCGGCGGCTACCGCCGGTTTATTGAAACGTATGCCTTTTGCCGTGAAGGCCGCGGAGACGGCGAACCAGGGCAGCAGCGTTAGCAGATAGCGGTCGAAAAACTTGGCGCCTATCAGAGAGATGGCTAATTGCAGGAAACAGGCAGAAAAGACAAAACGCATTGCGGAATTCCCTGCCCGGAGCGCCAGACCAGAAGCGCACATCAGGAAGATGGACGATATCAAGGCGGCGCCGGTGGCCAGCAGCCAGAACCCCTGACTGGCGAACAGACCTGAGGGCTTAAGTTGCGAGCCGCCCAGCGTCAGCGCCCCAAACCCCGAGCGCGCCAGGGTGTTTTCCAGGTAGGGCAGGGGGCCATTTATCAGCGCGAAGATTATGAGCGCGGCCAGGGCCAGCCAGGGGCCGGTGGAGTTTATCCGGCAGTGCAGCCCGTTTCTGTTGGAGAATTGGCGCAGACTGAATAAATAGCCTATGGCCAGCGGCAGCAGCAGCAGGCCGGTCTCGATAATCGAGGCGAAGAGCCGGTAGAAAGCGTCATTAAGGAAAGTAAGCGGTTTAGCAAGATGTCCCAGCGTGGCTGTGGTTACATAATTTTCCGAAGCCCAGGTGGGCCCGTGGATATAAGTGAACCAGAAATGATAGCCCAGGATGGCGGCGGCCGGCAGCGCCCAGACGGCTGCCAGCTCGCGCCACTTCAACCGCCCTTTAAAGAACAGGGTAATAGTGAAGGCCAGCGGCAGCGCCACCGCCAGCTGCCGGGTGAGGTAGGCGGCGGCTACGCAGACCCCGGCCCAGGCCAGCGCCGGGGAATCTTCCGGGTCTTTAAGGCGCCGGATGTAAAAATAAATGGCGGCCAGCATCCATAGGAAATACTGGATGTCCGTCATGAAGGAGTTCGCCAGTACCAGGTAGATCGGGTTCAGCGCCAGGGCCAGGCCCGCGGCCATTTTTTCCAGCGGCCCGATCTCGAACTCGTCCATGATCTTTACGAACAGGAACAGCGCTCCGGCCGCTATCAGCACGTTGGCTACGCGCAGCATGGCGAAACTAAACCCGAAGAGTTTTGAGAAAATAGCGCCTATGATAATGTGCAGCACCTGGGTGGAGGAGCCCCAGTCGGAAAGGGTCAACCGGCCGGTCTCTGAAAGTGTGTGCACGGCCTGCGCGTAGGCCCAGTCGTCGTTTAGCGGAAAATTATAGGCCCACGGCGACAGCGTGGCCGCGAAAATCAGGAAAATTACAGCTACCGCGTATTTCTCGTATTTAACCACAACTAACCCCTTAACTAACCCGTTTTAAGTATATAATATCCCTCCGTCTTTCTTCAAGATATTTCTGCATTTTGCGGTTTTTCCGGTTTTGAGGGCTATTTGTAAAGGGCGCGTTAAATAATATAATTGTCGTCTATCTGGTTCCAGGAGGCAGGCAGCATGGATACACTTATTCTCAGCAGGCTTCAATTCGCCGTTACGGCGATGTTCCATTTCTTTTTCGTGCCGCTAACGCTGGGGCTGGGCTGGCTGGTCGCCTGGTTTGAAACGCGCTACGTCTATACCGACGATCCGCGTTACCTGGCGCTTACCCGCTTTTGGGGCAAACTGTTCCTTATAAATTTCGCGCTGGGCGTGGTTACCGGCATCACGCTGGAGTTCCAGTTCGGCATGAACTGGGCCGAGTACGCCAAGTACGTAGGCGACGTGTTCGGCGCGCCGCTGGCCATCGAGGCCACTACGTCCTTCTTCCTTGAGTCCGTCTTCATCGGGGTCTGGGTCTTCGGCTGGGGCCGCTTGTCCAAAAAAGCGCACGCGGCGGCCATCTGGGTGGTGGCTTTCGCCACTAATATGTCGGCGCTGTGGATCCTGCTGGCCAATGGCTGGATGCAGCATCCCGTCGGGTATGTGCTGCGCAACGGCCGCGCCGAGATGGTGGATTTCGGCGCCCTGTTCCTTAATGCCTACGGCTGGATAGAGTTCTTCCATACCGTGTTCGCGGGCTGGATCATCGCCGGATTTTTCGTGATGGGCGTTTCCGCGTGGCATCTGCTGCGCGGGAACCAGCGGCCGCTGTTTCGCAAGTCTTTTGCCGCCGGGGCTTACTTCGCGCTGGCCAGCTCGCTGCTGGTGGCCGCCGTGGGGGACACCAGCGCGGTGAACACCGCGCGCAACCAGCCGGCCAAGTTTGCCGCAATGGAATCCGTCTGGGAGACGCGCGCCGGCGCGCCGTACACGCTGCTTACTATTCCTAACCTTCACGGCGAGGGCAACGCGTTGGAAGCGCTGAAGGTGCCTTACGCGCTTTCACTGATGGCTTTTCATTCCCCTTCCGCCAAGGTTATAGGGCTTAATGATATTCCCGCGCAGGACCGCCCCCCCGTGCTGCCGGTGTTCATTAGCTTCAGGCTTATGGTCGGCCTGGGTTTCCTGTTCATCTTGCTTTCCGGCGTGGGAGTATTTCTTTCACGCAAGAGCCTGCTAGAGAATTATCCGCTGTTCCTCAAGGTAATGGTTTTCGCAATACCGCTGCCTTATCTGGCCATCCAGCTGGGCTGGGTAATTACCGAGATGGGCCGCCAGCCCTGGATAGTTTACGGGTTGATGCGCACGGCCGAGGGTGTGTCGAAGACCGTACAGCCGGCGCAGGTGTGGATGTCGCTGGCGGGTTTCATAGTTTTCTATACTGCGCTGGGCGCGGTGGATTTCTGGCTGCTGGCGAAATACGCCCGCAAAGGCATGGAGGGGTGACGGCATGACACGGGACCAGAACGCAAAAACAGGGTCTCGCACACCGTGCTCGCCCTTCGCTGTCTCGGCCCTCGCGCTTACGTAAGCTCGGGCCTCCGACGCGTTTTGCTAACCTGGTCACGTGCCATGCCTACTTGCTTGGAATAAGGAAAATATTTATTGATTACGCTAAGATTTGGTTTGGGTTCTGGGCGGTGTTGTGGACGGGGTATTTCGCGCTGGACGGGTTCGACCTCGGCGTAGGATTTACGGGCTGGCTGACGGCGGACAACGACGAGGAACGGCGCAACGTCTTTGCCTCTATAGGTCCTTTCTGGGACGGCAACGAGGTGTGGCTGGTCACCGCCGGCGGCGCCACGTTCGCGGCTTTCCCCGCGGTTTACGCCGGGTTTTTTAGCTGGCTTTACCCGGTCCTTTTTCTGCTGCTTTTCTCGTTGATCGCCCGCGGCGTTTCGCTGGAATTCCGCGGCAAGGTACAGGACGCCTCCTGGCGTTCTTTCTGGGAATGGACCGCCGGGATCTCCAGCCTGCTGGCTTCGCTGCTGTTCGGCGTGGCCTTCGGAAATATTTTCCGGGGCCTGGAGATCAGTGCGGCCGGATACGGCGGAACTTTCTTCGGGCTGCTTAATCCCTACGCCCTGCTCACCGGCCTGCTGTTCTGCGCGTTCTTCGCCTTTCACGGGCTGGTCTGGCTCTCTTTCAAAACCGTCGGCCCGACCGCCGGCCGGGCGGCTTCGCTGGCCTCTAAGGTATGGTACGCGCTGCTGGCGCTGGTCTTGGGTTTTGTCGCCTTCAGTTGGGGACAGACCGGGCTGTACGTCAACTTTCTGTCGCATAAAATATTGATAGCGCTGCCGGCCCTGCTGGTAGCCGCCCTGCTGGCTGCGCGGGTCCTTTTGGCGCTCGAAAAGCGCCACGAGGCTTTCCTCGCGTCTTTCGCCGCCATACTTTTCTTCTCGTTCACTGGTTTCGCCGGGATTTACCCGGCGCTGTTGCCTTCGCGGGTGGACCCCGCTTTCAGCCTTACGCTTTTTAATTCGGCCTCGAGCGTTTACACCCTTAAACTCATGACCTGGGTGGTGTTGATCTTCCTGCCGGTGGTCATCTGGTACCAAGCCTGGGTCTACCGGCTGTTCCGCCAGCCCCTGACCGGACAGGAGCTTAAAAATAGCGGAATGTACTGAGTGCTGCATTCTATATTCTATTCCTATTTGCTAATATAAACCTTGTTATGAAAATAAAATTCTGGGGCGCGCGCGGGTCCATTCCGGTGTCGGGTAAAAATTATATAAAGTACGGGGGTTGCACTACCTGTGTGGAGGTCCGTTCTAAAAAGAACGAACTTGTAATCGTGGACGCCGGTTCCGGTATCCGCCTGTTGGGCAAGGAACTGCTCAAGAATTCCCATAACAAGTTTACGATGCTTTTTACCCACTCCCACTGGGACCACGTGCTCGGTTTTCCGTTCTTCGCGCCTATCTATAACAAGAAGACCCATATAAAGATAATGGGCTGTTCCTATTCTTCCGATTCCGTCAGGGAGATCATAGCCAAGACCATGCAGCCTCCCGGTTTCCCGGTGAAGTTCGAGGAGATCTCGGCGCGCTTCGAGTTCGACTCGGTTTCCGCAGCGGGGCTTGAACTGGGCGGACTGCAGATTCTCCCGATCCAGCTCAGCCACCCCAACAATGGCTTGGGCTACAAGTTCTGCGAGGGCGGCAAGACTTTCGTGTTCCTCACCGACAATGAACTAGCGTTCATGCATCCCGGGGGCAGGACCCCGGACGACTATGAGGCTTTTTCCCGCGGCGCGGACCTGCTGGTGCATGACGCGGACTATACCGACGAGGAGTATCCCCGGCGCAAGACCTGGGGACATTCCACCTGGCAGCAGGCGCTGGCTCTCGCGCTCAAGGCCGAGGTCCGCGCGCTGGGGCTCTTCCACCACAACCAGGACAGGACCGACGCGGAGCTGGACCGGACCGTGGCCGAATGCGGCCGGCGCGCCCGCAAAGCCGGCTCTAAGCTTAAGATCTTCGCGGTGCGCGAAGGCCAGGAAGTAAAACTTTAAACGGAGTAAACACTATGTCTAAATTCAACCTGTATTCCGCCTGGATGGACCCGATGTTCTACGTGTGGGGCGCGGTTTTTGCCGCCGCCCTGCTGGCGCTGGTCTACTCTATAAGAAGGTATCTGGAGCTTAAGAACAAGGACGTTTTCGAAGAGGAAGAGCCGGCTGACGCCGCCGCGGAGAACCCGTTCGTCTCGGACGGTCCGGCGGAAGCTCCGATACAGCCCGAGCTGACCGAACTGACCGAGCTGCCCCGGCCCGTCCCCGAACCGGTGCTCGCGGAGCCGGAAGCGGCCCCCAAGGCTTACGTCGAGGAGAGCGCCGCGCCTTCGGGCAGCCGCGCGGAAACTTTCGTGCGCGGTATTTATGAAGGAATCTCCGGCCTGGACGCCAGGCTGAAGGGCATAGAAGCCCAGCTTTCAAAGAGCCGCAGCAACAATGATTTCACCGTGAAGTTCCTGGAAGACATTCTCCAGGATATGGAAACGCTGGATAAGGCCAAGATAAAAGCCAGGATCGAATACCTGGTTTCCGACTTGAAGAAATAAAGTAAGTGAAGATCTTCCAGGCGATACTGCTTGCCGCCGCGCTCGGCCTTCCCCGGGCGTATGGCGGCTTTTTCCCCGACAACGCTTTTTCTGAAGACGCGCGCGGCCTTACGGCGGCGCAGTTCCTTAAAGTCCCCCCCTCGGCCAGGTTCGCCGCGCTGGGCGGATGCGGCCTGGCGCTGCGCGGGCCGGATTCGTTCTTCCTTAATCCGGCGGGCGCCGCCTCCGGAGCGCCTGTGTCCGCGTCCGCGTCTTACGAGGCGCTGCTGGGCGGGGCTTCCCGCACCGGTCTGGTCTTTTCCCGGAACGGTTCGGCCGGCGTTTTTTCGGCCGGAGTGCTCTACAACGATGCCTCCCCCGGGCTGAAGCTGGACGGCGCCGGGAGCGGTTCCGGCGAGGAGTTCGCCGCGTACGACGCCGCGGCCGGCGTCGGCTGGGCCCGCTCGGCCGGCTGGGGCGACTTCGGCGTAAACCTGAAATATATCAAGTCGCGGCTGGCCGAGGCTTCCGGTGCCTCCGCGGCGCTAGACGCCGGCTTCATCCTCAAGGCGCCCCCGCCCTCCCGTACCGAACTGGCGCTGGCGCTCCGGAATTTCGGGCCGCCGCTTAAGCTTGGCAGCGAAAAAGCCGCGTTGCCCTCCGAGCTGGCCGGAGGGCTGAGGTGGAAATACACAGATTTTCTGAATATCTTTTTCGAAGGGCGCCTGCCTTCCGACCATGCCCCCTTCCTGGCCCTTGCCGGGGAATGGCTGCTCCCCTACGCCGAGGCTTCCGGACTGGCGCTGCGCGCCGGGTTCAACTTTAAGAATTATTCCGACCATGGCTTCATGGGCACTTTCTCCGGCGGTTTCGGGCTCAGGTTCGGCGGGCTTACTCTGGATTACGCCTTCTCCCCATACGGGGACCTGGGCGCGGCGCACCGCATGACCGCGGGCTGGGCCTGGGGCGGCGTAGAAGCGCCGCGCGCGCGCAGGGTCGCGCCGCTGCCGTACAAAGCCTCGCTGGCCGTGGCGCCTTTTTCCGGAGAAATGGGAGTTACCGGTACCGAAGCCGAGGTGGTAAGGAACCTGGTGGAAGCCGAACTCGGGAAGACGGGGGCTTTCAGGCTGGTGGAAAGGAACAGGCTGGATTTCATCCTGGCCGAGAAGAAACTCGCTTACGCCGGGCTCGCCGAGGATAAGGCTGCCGCCGAACTGGGCAGGCTTTCCGGGGCGCGGCTGGCGGTCTTCGGTTCCATCAGCCGGGACGAGAACGGTTACCTGGTAACGGCGCGCCTGGCCGACGCCGCCACCGGCGAGATCCTGCGCACCGGAACCGCCGACGCCGAAGAGGATTATCTTTTCCGCGACGCCGCGCGCCGCCTGGCCGCCGCGCTTTCTAAATAATTATTATTCTTCCAGGCGCTTTACGCGCCAGGCATTGTTCACGTCGGGGTGAAGCCGCGCAGCGTGCCTGGCCGCGGCCAGAGCTTTTTTTCTGTCGCCGAGCTTCTCGTGCACTTCGCTGAGGCGTTCGAAGCAGGCCGCGTTGGCAGGATCTTTGGTTAGGTGAAATTCAAGCAGGCGGATCTCGGCGCGCTGCCGGTGGGCCACCTTCGCCGCGCGCAGTTTATAGCGAGTTTCCTTGTATGCACAGAAGCCGGCCAGCGCCGCTATCAGTGCAGCGTCGTAAAGAACCGCCGAACTTCCCCAGCGTACAAGCACAACGATGTTGGAAATATAGACGAAGATAATGATTAGCGATCCGGGGAGGAAGGCGTCCGTGAACTGGACGGTCCCCTGCCTGTATTTTTTATCCTTGCGCTCGAGTATCCACACCAGCGTCCAGGCGTAAGCCAGGCTGAACAACGTGCAGTAGATAACTATCCCTATTAGTCCCATCAGCCCTTCAGCCTGCGTTTGATCACGCGGAGCATTTCAGCGTGTAACTGGCCGTTAGTGGCCAGGGTTTCGGAGCCCATCGCGCCGTCTACTGCCCAGGTTTTTCCCGAAAAATCAGTTATCTTACCGCCGGCTTGCTCCACTATCAGTTTGCCGGCCGCCACGTCCCACGGCTTCAGCCCGAATTCCCAGTAGCCGTCGGTGCGGCCCGCGGCCAGCCAGCACAGGTCTAGCGAGGCCGAGCCCATGCGCCGCACGTCGTGCGACAGCTGCATGAATTCCGCGAAAAAGCCGCAGTAGAATTCTGCTTTTTCAGCGCGGTCATACGGGAAGCCGCTCACCAGCAGGGCTCTGGAGACCGCGGGGACGGAGGAGACCCGTAGTTTTACGCCGTTTAGCCGGGCGCCGCGGCCGAGTTCGGCCAGGAACAGTTCCTTCCTGAACGGGTCGTACACGCCGCCGGCTTTTACCACGCCTTTTTCCGAGAAACCTATGGAGACCGCCGCCGCCGGGAAACCGTGTGCGTAGTTGGTGGTGCCGTCCAGCGGGTCTATTATCCAGAGCCGGCCGTTCGGTTTTTCCTCGGCCCGGCTTTCCTCAGCCAGGAAGCCGTCTTCGGGAAAGGCTTTACGGATTATCCCTATCACTTTCTCCTGGGCGGCCAGATCTGCCTCGGTCAGTAAATTAGCGCGGCCTTTAAGTTTGTAGCTTACCTTTAGAAACTTGTCCGCCAGGATCTTTCCACCGGCCAGCAGGGCAGTTTTGAGTACGGCTGTTTCTTTCATCAGTTATTTCTCCGTTTTAATGCCAGTCTGGCCGCGGCTTCTTCCGCGGACATGGCGGCCTTTATTACCGTAAGTTTACGCCCTGACAGCGCGCGGCGTGCCGCCTCAAGGAAGCCTGCCCTGAAATAGTCGCTGCCCATCAGGCCGCCGGCCAGGGAAAGTTTTATTTCCCCCCGGCCCTTTCCGGCCGCCTCCCTTACCAGCGCCGCAAGCTCG
>JBBRDG010000060.1:0-14613 GCA_038204165.1 Elusimicrobiales bacterium | reverse complement strand
TGTCCCCACCGCTGCATCTTCCGGCCACAGCGTAAACAGTGCCTTTTTCATCTGATTAGACTAGCATAAGTCTAATGAAAGAGGCTTCCCCGTCGGAGAAGCCTCTTAAAAACCAACACGTTTTTTCCATTAACTCTTTTTTTATTCGCCGCGTCTTACCTGGCGGCTTTAGCTTTCTTCCCTTTTACTTCTTTCCAGGCCTTCTTGAAGTCTTCCGGCAGCGGGGCTTCGAACTTGGCAGGCTTCCCTGACAGCGGGTGGGTGAAGAGCAGGCTGAAAGAGTGCAACAGCATGCGCCCGGCGGGAGGGCCGCCGTAGAGTTTGTCGCCCATGATAGGGTTGCCTATGTGGGCCAGGTGGATCCTGATCTGGTTGGTGCGCCCGGTCCTGGGGTGGATCTCCAGCAGCGCGCAATTTTTGCCCTTCTCTTTGATCTTATATTCGGTCAGCGCGTCCCGGCCGTATTCCCAGACCTTGATCTTTTTGAAGCCGCTGGCGCGGCCTATCGGGGCGTCTATCACACCCTTTCTCGCCGGGATGCCGCTTACGGCGCCCAGGTAGGTTTTCTCCACCAGGCGGTCCTTGAAATCGGCTTTCAGCGCGTCCTGTATTTCGGGGGTCTTGGCCAGCAGCATGAGCCCGCTGGTGTCGCGGTCCAGGCGGTGCACCAGGCCGAGCCTTTCCATTCCGCCCTTGGCCATGGCGGGCCTGGCTTTGTAAATCATGGAGACCAGCGTCGGGTTGCCCAGCAGCGCTGCCTGCGGGTTCACTTCCCAGTTGGCGGCGTTGGGGTGGACGGCCAGGCCGGACGGCTTGGAGATTACTATCAGGGCCTTGTCCTCGAACAGCACAAAGTCCTCGAAGCCTTCCTGACTTTTCCCGGCGTCGGGTATGGCCAGGGCCACTTTGTCGCCTTCGTTGATCACGTAGGAGGGCTTCCTGGTCTTTCCGTTAACGGTGGCCATGCCTTCCTCTATCAAGCGCCTGGCGTAAGAGCGGGAGAAATTCTCGCCGGTTTCGTTCAGGAAAACGTCCAGGCGCTTGGGAAAACCGTCGTAAGTGATTTCAGTTTTTTTCATTTTTTTGCCTTCATGCCGGCTAATATTACCGCCGCCGCCGTAAATACCGCGGCCGAGATCAGTTGGGCGGGAGACAGGCCCAGGGTCAGCGCGCCCCGGTCGTCCCCGCGCAGGAACTCTATCAGAAAACGCTCTACGGAGTAAAGCGCGGCGTACAGCAGCACTACGGCGCCGGGCTTGAGTCTGCCTTTGAGCGAACGGCCCAGGGCGTTGTTGAGCGCCAGGAAGATCAGGACGTTGCCGGCCGCTTCGTAAAGTTGGGTCGGGTGGAGGGGGACGCCGAGGTAGCCGGGGTTTACTTCCGAGGCGGGGTTAGTGAACGTTACGCTGAGGGCGCAGGAAGTGGGGCTGCCGTAGCAGCAGCCGGCCAGGAAACAGCCTATCCTGCCGAAGGCGTGGCCCAGCGCCAGGGCCGGGGCGCAGAGGTCGGCCGCCTTAAGAGCGTTCATCTTCCGGCGCGCGGCGGCGAAGAAAAAAGCAGCCGCGCCGAAGATCAGCCCGCCGTAAAAGACGAAGCCGTACTGGAACGTGCGCAGCAGGAAGGAGAGCCTGGAGGCCAGGTCCTGCCCCAGTTCCCGCCAGTAGGTGAAAGCGTAAAAAATCTTGGCGCCGGCCATGCCGCCCAGTACCGAGTAGAAGATAAGGTCGGAGAGGTCTTCCTTCCTGAACCCCGCCCGGTCCGCTTTGCGCAGGATGTAGAAGATGGCCGCGAGATACCCGCAGGCCACCATCAGGCCGTAAGAAGGAAGTTTGAAGGAACCGAGCTGAAAGATTATTGGATGCATAGTGCAAAAAAAAAGGTTAGCTGTGCGCCTGCTTTTTCAGGAACGCCGCCGCGCTCGCGAAGCAGGTCAGCGGCGAGGCCTTTATGCCCCGCTCGCGGCACAGCTTCAGCAGCCTGCCCGCGGCGTAAACCTTGTCGGCGGCGGCCGCGGCCTTAAGGTCGTTGGGCCCGTCGCCGAAGAAGACCACCCTGCGGCCGGAGCGCTTGAAGCGCTTTACCCGGGATTCCTTGAAAGAGCTAAGATCTGTGCGCTTAAGGAAGGGGTAGTGTATCTTTATCCCGCCTTTTACCACCCTGGCCTTGCCGAAGAACGACTTGACGGTAACGCCGTGTTTCTTAAAGAAGGGGTCGGCGTACAGGTCCACGCCGCCGCTGGCTATCTCTAAAGGCACATCGTTCTTTTCGCAGTAGAGGATGAATTCCCTGAAGCCGGGCCTGGCCTTCACCTTTTCGCGCACGAAGGCGGCTATTACGTCCTCGGTCAGCCTCGCGCCGGCGAAAGCCCGCTTCATGAAATCCTCGACCCTTACTTTGAGCGAGTAGGACTCTTCTATGGTCTTCCTGTCCGAAAAACCGTAATGCAGCAGCAGGTGGTCGCCTACGTCGCGGAGCGTTATCGTCCCGTCGAAGTCAGACACCGCCGCCCAGCCCTTCATCTGACGGCCTTCAGGAAGTCTTCCCTGCGGCCGGTTCTGGCCAGCTTCAGGTACAGGTTGTATTCCTTCTGCACGCCTAAAGTCGACTTGTCGCCGTTGTAAGAATGGCCGGGGCAGACGGCTTCGTCGTCCGGCAGGGCGGCCAGTTTAACGAAACTCTCGTAAAGGTCCTCCGCGCTGGAGCCGGGCAGGTCCACGCGTCCACATTCGCCGATAAAAAGCGTGTCGCCCGTGAAGACCGCGCCGCCGAACCTGTAGCAGACGGAGCCCGGCGTGTGGCCAGGGGTGTGCATCACGCCGATCTTGAGCGCCCCGGCTTTCACCTCTTCTCCGTCGATAACGGGCTTAAGGCCCTGCGGGGCCGCCGGCAGCATGAAATGGTCGGCCTCGTGCAGGTAAACCGGCAGCTCCGGTGAGGACCCGGTGAAAAAATCCAACCCGTTCACATGGTCGGGGTGCGCGTGTGTCAGCAGCACGCACTGCAACTGCAGCCCCTCTTCCTTTACGAATTCGGCGAGCTTGCCCGGCTCCCAGGCCGGGTCTATCACGGCCGCGTCTTTGGAAACCTCGTCCCAAATAATATAGGAAAGGTTGTCCATCGGCCCGAGCTTGAATTGCTGTCTTTTCATTTATCCGATTCCTCGGGAGGGGGGAAACTGTATTCCGTTTCGCCCGGCCGTATCAGGTTAAGCCCGGTGCGGGCTGCTTTTTCTACGGCGGCCTTTTCCCCTGTGGCCTTGAGCCGCTTCTGCAGTTCGCCGTGCTGCAGCTCTAGCTGGACTTTCTCGGCGCGCAACTTGCGGTATTCCGTATAGTTCCTGAGCAGGCTGCGGAAGCCCCTGTTGCCGAGCAAAATGGCCGCCAGGACCAGGATGGCCAGGTACTTGAGCTTGAATTTAAAACGGTGCGGTTTCATTCGTGAAAAAGCCCCGTCCGTTCGTTGACGGACGGGGCTTCCTTTAAGACGGCTTTACTTGAATTTGAAGACGACGTCCTTGGCGTAGCGCGCTTTCTTGCCCAGTTCTTCCTCTATGCGGAGCAGCTGGTTGTATTTGCACAGGCGCTCCGAGCGGCAGGGCGCGCCGGTCTTTATGGCGCCGGCGTTGGTGGCAACCGCCAGGTCGGCTATAAAGGAGTCTTCAGTTTCGCCCGAGCGGTGCGAAATCACGGTGGTATAGTTGGCCCTGTGGGCCATCTCGATTACGCGGATAGTCTCGGTCAGGGAGCCTATCTGGTTAAGTTTTATCAGCACGGAGTTGGCTATGCCTTCTTCTATGCCTCTCTTCAGGCGCTCGGGGTTGGTAACGAACAGGTCGTCGCCGACCACGCGGGCCTTCTTGGCCAGGTGCTTGGTCAGGTAGTCCCAGCCTTCCCAGTCGTCTTCGGCGAGGGGGTCCTCGTAGGAGATTATCGGGAAGTTCTTCTTCCACTCGGTGTACTTGGAGGTTAGTTCCTGGGCGGTAAGGTTGGAGCCTTCGAAGACGTAGCGGTCGTTCTGGAAGAACTCGCTGGCGGCTGAGTCCAGGGCGATCTGGACTTCCTTGAAGGTGTAGCCCGCGTCCTTTATGGCGTTGCAGATGGTCTCCAGCACGGCCTCGTGCGTGAAAATCTTCGGCGCGAAGCCGCCTTCATCTCCGACGGCGGTGGTGTAGCCGGCCTTGGCCAGGATCTTCTTGAGGGTGTGGTAGATCTCGCTGCCCATGCGGAGGGCGTCGCTGAAATGCGGCGCGCCGGTCGGCACTATCATGAACTCCTGGATGCTGATGCCGGAGTCCGCGTGCTTGCCGCCGTTGATGATGTTCATCATCGGGGCGGGAATTATGAAGTCCTTGTGCTTGAGGCCGTAGGCCTTGCGGATGTAGGCGTAGAGCGGGAGCTTGGCCGAGGCCGCGCCCGCGCGGGCCAGCGCCATGGAGACGGAAAGAATGGCGTTCGCGCCCAACTTCGTCTTCATCTGGGTGTCGTCGAGCGCTATCATCATCTCGTCGATCTTTATCTGGTCGGCCTTCAGGCCGGTGATCTCGGTGGCGATGGCCTTGTTAACGTTCTCCACGGCCTTGGTCACGCCTTTGCCGAGGTAGCGTTTGCCGCCGTCGCGCATTTCCAGGGCCTCGTGGGTCCCGGTGGAGGCGCCGCTCGGCACCGCCGCGCGGCCGAAAGAACCGTCGGTGAGGGTTACGTCGGCTTCCACGGTGGGGAAGCCGCGCGAATCGAGTATTTCCCTGGCTGTAATTTTTTTAATTTTAGCGTCCATTGTTTTTCTCCTGTTCTGCTGTCCGGCGTCTTAGGGGCGTGCGGACGTTTAAAATTTACCGCTCATTATCTTCTTGCCCGCTTCGTTAAGCGCTGCGGCTTTCTGCGCGGTGGGGGCTTCCGCGTAAACGCGCACCAGCGGCTCGTTGGCGGAGGGGCGCAGGCCAAGCCAGCTGCCGTCCTTCATGATAAACTTGAAGCCGTCGTTGTGGTCGATGCGCCACACCGAGGACCCCGCCAGGTTCAGCGGCGGGTTCACCCGCAGGCGCTCCACCAGCGAGTCCATGTTGATATTAGGGTCCAGCTTCAGGTCCACTCTGGAATTTGTAAAATTGCCGACCTTCTTGTTCAGCTCGGCTAGGATTTTCTTTATCGGCTTGCGCTCGTAGGCCACCAGCTCCGCCATCAGCAGACAGGCGAGAATGCCGTCCTTCTCGGGGACGTGGTTCATAATTGAAAGTCCGCCGGACTCCTCACCGCCTATAAGGTACTGTCCGGTGCGCATCAGGTTACCTATGTTCTTGAAACCTACGGCGGTCTCGCGAACTTCCAGTCCGTATTGCTTCGCCACCGCGTCCGCGAAATGGGAGGACATAACCGAGCGGGCGACCTTGCCCTTAAGCCCGCGGTTCTTCACCAGGTGTTCGAGCGCCAGGCCCAGCACCAGGTTGGGGGAGATCCAGGTACCGTCGGAATCCAGGATGCCGAAGCGTTCGGCGTCGCCGTCGCAGGCCAGGCCCAGGTTGAGCTTGTTCTTCAGCACGGTCTCGCGCAGCTCTTTAAGGCTGGCTTCGGTAGTGTCGGGCGACTGACCACCGAACAGCACGTCCCGCTCCTCGTGCAGACCGGTTACTTTCGCGCCGGCCTTCTCCAGTATCGGGCGGAGGTAGGTGCGGCCCGCCCCGTAACAGGTGTCGGTAGCCAGCTTTAGGCCGGCCTTCTTGATGGCGGCGAGGTCCAGCAGCGAGTCCAGCTGCTTGAAATAATTATCGTGGAAATCTTCAACCTTTATTATGCCGGCGGTCACGCCGTGCTCGAAAGGGATGACCTTGTCCACTTCGGCAATCGTGAGGCCCTGCACCCGGGTTTCCAGGTCGGCGGTGATCTCGGCCAGCGAAGGGCCGGCCCAGTAGGGGATCCATTTCAGGCCGCTGTACTGTTGGGGTTTGTTACTGGCGGTCAGCATCACGCCGCCGGAGGCGGAGGTGCGTAGCACTTCCCAGGCCACCACCGGGGTGGGAGCCTCGGAGGCGGAGATCACGGCGGTTATACCTTCCGCGGCCAGCGCCTCGGCCACGTTCTTGGAGAAATCCTCGGACATGTACCGCGTGTCGTAGCCGATGATTACGCTGGGAGTTTTGGGGGCGGGTTTGCCGGCCTTGCGCAGGCTGAGCAGATACTCTTCGCCTTTATAGCCGTATTCGCGGTTCTCTTTTACGTGTTCCGCCACGGCGTGGCTTACGCGGCGCAGATTTGAAAGATTGAAATCCTCGGCAATGACTGCCCTCCAGCCGGAGGTCCCGAATTTGATATTTTGAGTCGCCATAGATACTGAAATATAGCATAAGAACGGGAAAAATGCAAAGAACTCCCGCTGAACCGCTTTCTTCGGCCTTTACCTGCGGGAAGCAGGACAGCCAGCGCTTCAGGGCTCCGTGGGCGATTTATGTCCCTTAATTTTGTAAAATATATTAATTAATGAAGAGTATATTCTAATTTAAGCGTTTTCCTTACTGCACAGTCTTTAGCCGCGGTTTCGGGCGTGTCTGACCTGGAACTGGCCGGTTATCTCTCGGCACCAGAGCCCCTTTAAGAAAATGACGAACGAAAAAACCGGTATCTTTTCCTCCCTTTACCATACCCCCGGTGCAGCGGCCTATTTTGGCGCGCTGACCGCGGCCGACGAAGGCTTCGCCTCGGATGTCGCCAAAGCCATGGACAAAGCCGGGCTGCGCGGGGCTTCGGTCTCGCCGCTCGAAGGCAAGCTGCTGGAAACCCTGGCCAGGCTGTCGGGCGCCAGGAAAGCGGTGGAGATCGGCACGCTTTACGGTTATTCCGCGCAGTGGCTGGCGCGCGGCCTCGCCGACGGGGCGCGGCTCTATTCGCTAGAGAAAGACCCGGCCTGCGTTAACGTGGCCAAGGAGGCCATGGAGGCCTCCGGCCTTACCCGCAAAATCACCGTGATGGAGGGCCCTGCGCTGGAAACCCTCAAGACGCTGGCCAAGCTTGCCCCTTTCGACCTTTGCTATATCGACGCCGATGTCGAAAATTACCCGGCCTACCTGCGCTGGGCGGCGGCCAACCTCAGGCCGGGCGGGCTGGTTATCGCCGACGGCGCGCTGCTCAAGGGAGAGTTGTGCCGCGAGTGCGGAGAGGCCGCCGACAGCCCCGGCGCCCGCGCCATGCGCGAGTTCTTCCACGTGCTGTTCGATTCCGACCGTTTTGTTTGCGCCTCAATTATCCCCACGGGCGAAGGCCTCGCGCTGGGGATAAAGGCTGACTAGCGCCGGCCGTCTTATGCAAAAATTATTCCTGACCACCCTGCTATTCTCACTTGCGGCCTGCGGCGGCCGACCCGCCGAGCGGCCCAAACTGGCCAGGACCGGAGCGCCCGCCCCGGAGCTGAGTTTTAAAAAGGTAATCAACGCACCGGCCCCGCTAAAAGAGATAGGCGGCTGGAAAGACCTCGAAGGCAAGGCCGTGGTACTGGAATTCTGGGCCACCTGGTGCGACCCTTGTGTGGAAAGTATCCCGCATATGAACCAGCTGGCCGCCAGGTTTAGCGGCAGGCCGGTTGTTTTTCTCGCCGTTACCGACGAGAGCGAGGCCGACGTGCGCCTCTTCCTTAAAGAACACCGGATGAACAGCTGGATAGCCCCCGAGGCCGGCGCGGGGGTCTTCAAGGCTTTCAGGGTTTATAGCCGGCCGCATACCGTGCTGATAGACCGGGCCGGCAAAGTCTCCGCTTTCTCTTCCCCGGCCGAAGTAACAGAGGCAACCGTGATGGCTCTGCTTTCAAGCGGGGCTCCGGCCGCCCCGGCGCTGGCCGCGGACGCGGTTGTCCAGGCAGAGCCGCTGGCGGAATTTTACATAGGCAGGTCAACTTCCCCTTCGGGCAGCGCGGACTACGGCGAAGGCCGGATGTACGCGCGCGGCATGCCGCTTAAATACGCGCTCACTTACCTGTTCGGCGGTGCCGACAGGCTGGAAGTGAAGCCGGGCGCGGAGGAAGCTATGGCCGACAGCTACGATATCCGCCTGAACGTTCCTCCTGAGCGCGCCGCGATGAAGCGGGAATTTTTCCTGCAAGGGCTGGAAGCGGCGCTCGGGGTGAAGGTGAAAGAGTCGTTCCGTGAGGCCGACGTGCTGGTGCTGAAGCTGGCGCCGGGCGGCCCTATAAACGTTAAGGAAAGCCGGGAGTTCGCCGATCCCCGCGTGAACGGTACGGTGATGCAGGCCCCTGGTTCCGGCTTTACCGTGCTGGCCCAGATGCTGGCCGAGTCCCTGCGCGAGCCGGTGCTGGACGAGACCAGGGATAAAAATATCTACAAGTTCACTTTTGACCGGGGCGACGACAACCCCCGCGTAGTCTCCGCCCAGCTGCAGAAGCAGCTGGGGCTGCGCCTGGACCGGCTCCGCCGGAAAGTCCACGTTCTCGAGGTCAGTCCGGTCAAGGCCCCTAAATGAAACGGCTCTCTTCAAAACCCACGGTCTACCTTATCGACGGTTCCAATTTCTCCATGCGCTTCTGGGAAAAAGCCGGGGGTTCCTCCCCGGAAGAATTGGAACGCTCTTTCATGACCTGGCTGGGCGAGGTGGCAAGGACCGGCGCGCTTAGAGCCTCCTGCTTCCGCGTGGTTTTCGACGGGCCTTACCGCCGCTCCGGCGCGGCCGGGCCGTCCGTAACGGTTTACTACAGCGATTCGGAGCCCGCCGACGAGATGCTGGTGGAGCGCGGCTACTTCATGCGCACCGAGGGCATCAGGGCCATCGTCGTAACATCCGACAACGGGCTGCGGGACCGGGCCGCCGCGGAGGACGTGAAAACCATGACCTGCGAGGCTTTCCAGGCAATGGCCGACTCGGAACTCCGCAAGGAAAGCCGGTAAAATTTGTAGAATAAAGGCCTGACTTGTAGAGTCGGGAAGCAGTTGGGCTTGTGGCGGAACCGGCAGACGCGACGGACTTAAAATTCGTTGGCCGCAAGGCCGTGTGGGTTCAAGTCCCACCAAGCCCACTAGATTTTCGGTAATTTGATTTCTGGAGGATACCATGGGATTCGCACCAGCGGGAATAAAACTTATAGCCGGCGGCGTGGCCGCCGCGGCCTTGGGCGGAGTGCTGCTGACCTGGTCCAGGTCCATAGGCATGCCGGTCCTCTTCCTTGGTCTCATCTTCGCCGGCTTCTCAGCCTACTTTTTTCGCGACCCGGAACGGGACAGGGTTTTCGCCCCGGGCGAGATAGCCTGCCCCGCCGACGGCACCGTGATGAGCGTGAAGAACGAGGGCAAGCCCGGCATCATGGTCGTGCGCATTTTTCTCTCCGTTCTCAACGTGCACGTGCAGCGCGCGCCGATGGAAGGCAAGATTACCGCCACCAAGTACACTAAAGGTAAGTTCGCCATCGCCTACAAGCCCGAAGCCGCGGACAATGAGCGCAACCAGATCAGCATTGCCGGCGAGTACGGCCGTACGGTGGACGTGGAACAGATTACCGGCTCCATCGCCCGCCGCATCGCCTGCTACGTCAAGGAAGGGCAGAACGTTAAGATCGGCGAGCGTATCGGCATGATCTATTTCGGTTCGCAGGTGGCGGTGTATCTGCCGGAGAGCGCCAGAATACTGGTAAAACCCGGAGACAAGGTTGCCGGCGCCGAAACCGTGCTCGGCCTCTGGTAAAGGGATCTTATTTATGGAAGAAATAATACAGGGAAAGAAACGCATAGACATGGAGAAGCTGAAGAAGACGGGGGCGGTAGTGCTCCCCTCCATCTTCACCATCGCCAACATGGCCTTCGGCTTTTTCGCCATCCTCTCGGCCTCCGACAGCAACTATGTGCTGGCCGCGTGGTTCATCATGCTGTCCTACATCATGGACATGCTTGACGGGCGCGTCGCGCGCCTGGTGCACGGCGAGAGCTCCTTTGGCGTGGAGATAGACTCCCTGTCCGACTGGATGTCGTTCGGCATTGCGCCGGCGTACCTGATGTACAAGTTTGTGCTCAAGGATTTTTATCCCTGGGGCTACCCGGTGGCTTTCTTGTACGTGCTGTGCGGCGCGCTGCGCCTTGCCAGGTATAATGTGAAGTCGCATTTCGGCGGCAGCTCCAAGGATTACTTTCAGGGCCTGCCTATCCCCGGCGCGGCCGGCATCCTGGTCTCTTTCGTGCTGGCTTACAGCATGCTTGAGGGCGCGGGCGGCACGCGCAATATAAAAGTGGTGATGGACAGTATGCCGTTCGTCTATGCCGCCATCCCCTTCATCGTGATCGCGCTGGCGCTGCTGATGGTCTCTACCGCGCCCTACGCCGCCTTTAAGGGCGACATGATAAAGCCCACTTCTATAAAAGGGATACTGATCATCACCGGTATACTCGGGATGATAGTGGTGTACCCGCAGGACTCCCTGTTTGTGTTCTTCTCGCTTTACGCCATTTCCGGCGTGGTGGCGGGGATTTACAAAGGTTTGAGGGGAATAGGCCGGGCTAAGGAAGTCTGATAGTTTATACTAGGGAAGCGTGATAACCAGGAATTCCTGAGAAGCGGCCCGGGCTGTTAAGGCCCGGGCCGCTTTCTGTTCTTTGGTCCGGCAGGGATCGCTAATTCGTCTTTATGTCGTCAGGCTTTACTTCCAGCGGCATGCGCGGGAACAGCGGCGGCACTTTCTGGGGCGGCGTACCGTCGGCGGTCTTGCCCACGCCCAGCTGCAGGTGCATGCGGCTCGCGGTGTCGGGCATGAAGGGATCTATCCAGCCCGCTATCAGGCGCAGGCACCAGACCATTTCGTGCAGGAAGACCTTGAGGGCTTCCTGGTCTGTCTTGGCCAGTTCCCAGGGTTTCCTGGTGTCTACCAGGCGGTTAAGCTTGCTAACGCCCTGCCAGATCTTCTCCAGGGCGTCGCTGAACTGCAGCGCTTCTATGCTGCGGTGGATCTCCGGGGTCCACGACGAGAGTTCGCGGAACACTTCCGACTCTCCCGGTTTTTCCGGCAGCTGGTGGTCCAGGTACTTGGCGGCCATGTTCATCAGGCGCGAGAACAGGTTCCCGAGGTCGTTGGCCAGGTCCGCGTTGTAGCGGCGGCGGAACGTGTCCATCGAGAAGTCCCCGTCCTGACCAAAGGTGACCTCGCGGAAAAGGAAGTAACGCAGCGCGTCCACGCCGAACTCCTGCACCACATCCTCGGCTTTTATAAAATTCCCTTTCGACTTGGACATCTTGTCGCCGTTGATAGTCCACCAGCCGTGCGCGTAGACTTTCCTGGGGAGTTCCACTCCCAGCGCCATCAGCATGGCGGGCCAGATCACGCCGTGGAAGCGGAAGATCTCCTTGCCCACCAGGTGCACGTCGGCGGGCCAGGCTTCAGCGAAGTCCGGCGAGTTCCCGTCCGGGTTATAGCCGCGGCCGGTGGCGTAGTTCAGCAGCGCGTCGAACCACACGTAGACGGTGTGCTTGGGGTTGGACTTCACCGGTACGCCCCAGGTAACCTTGGTGCGCGAGACCGAGATGTCCTTGAGGCCGGACTTTACGAAATTTATGATCTCCTGCGAGCGGTAGCGGGGGGACAAGAAGTCCGGGTGCGCGGCATAATGCTCCTGCAGCGCGCCTTCGTACTTGGAGAGCTTGAAGAAGTAGGTCTCCTCGCTGACCAGCTCCACCGGGCGGCCGTGTATGGGGCAGTTCTTCTCCTTTAGCTCGCCCTCGTCATAAAAGGCTTCGCAGGAGCTGCAGTAAAGGCCCTCGTAGGAGCCCAGGTAGATGTCCCCGCTCTTGAGCAGTTTTTCGAACACGGCCTGCACGCCGGCTTCGTGCGAAGGGTCGGTGGTGCGGATGAAATAGTCGTACTTTATGTTCAGCGTTTTCCACAGCTCCCTGAAGTCGGCCGAGATGCCGTCGCACCAGGCCTTGGGCTCCACGCCTTTTTCTCTGGCTATCTTCTCGATGTTGGAGCCGTGTTCGTCGGTGCCGGTCTGCAGCAGCACCGGGATGTCCTTTGAGCGCAGGTGGCGGGCCAGCACGTCGGCGGCCAGCGTGGTGTAGGCGTGGCCTATGTGCGGTTTGTCGTTCACGTAGTAGAGCGGAGTGGTGATGTAATATTTTTTAGTGTTCATCGTTAAGTCCTTATAAGGTCTTCAAGTTTTATTCCCGCCCGCTCGCTCTCCAGCAGCGCCGTTTCCAGCAGCAGCAGGTAAGAGACGTTCCTGTCCGCCATCCGCCGCAGTTCCAGCGTGCGCCGGAGCAGGGTCGTAAATCTGTTCTTGGCCGGGCCTTCGGCGGCGCGCCACGCGGCGCGGACCTTGGCCAGCAGCAGGTCCAGCATGGTTTTAACCTCTTCGCGGGCCTTGTGGCTGTCCCGGGGCAGCCCGGCCGAAAATTTAAAGATCCTGGCCTGGTCGCCCGGGCGCAGCGCCGAGATGCGTTTCAGGAATACCCCTGCCTCCGCGGCTTTCTCCAGCGAGCCGCCGCCCAGCGCGGCCAGCGCCGCGGCTTCGCCTGGTTCGGCGCCCTGCGCCTCCAGGATGGTCTGCAGGGCCGGGCGCGGCAGCGCCCCGAAGTCTATGACGCAGCAGCGCGAAAGGATAGTGGCAAGCAGCGAGGTCTTGCGCGAGACCGTCAGGATCACCAGCGTGCCTGGGGGCGGTTCCTCGAGGGTTTTAAGCAGGGCGTTCTGCGCCTGCGGCATCAGGGCCTCGGCGTCGCGCACAATGAAAATCTTCCAGGGTGAAAGCATAGGCTTCTGCTGCGCCCAGCGGGAAAGCTCGCGGATCGTGTCTATCTTGAGGTTGGCGCTTTCCGTCTCGTTGAGCAGCGCGGCCTGGAACTCCGTGTCCACTATGCGGATGTCGGGGTGCGCCCCGCTCTGTGCCTGCAGGCATGAGATGCAGGCGCCGCAGGAATCCGACAGGTCCGTATGCACCTTAAGAGGTTTCTGCTCCGGCGCGGGTTCCGGGGCGGGGGCCGGCGCCGCGAAAAGATCGTCGTCGGCGGGCGCCTGGGCGTATGCCTTTTCCCGGTGCTCGGTGTGGGAGCAATTGAGAGCCCGCGCGAATTCAAGCGCGGTCAGGAATTTGCCGGTGCCGGGCGCGCCGTGGAAAATCATCGCCGGCGGGATGCGGCCGCTAGCGATCAGCGCGCGCAGGCGCTTGATGGTCTTGTCCTGCCCTATGATGGATAAAAATGACATTGTGTTTTATTTAGAGCGGCTTGCGCCGCTGGTTCAGCGCCTTTCTATTTTTCAGGACTTTCTCCACGCGAGCGCGGATGTCTGCCTGGATGGCCTCTACCGTGCGCCCGGCGTTTACGCGGGTGACTCCCGGGCGGCGGGCCAGCAGTTTGTAGGCGCGGTTGACGCGCAGCCTGAAGCTGTCCGGTTCGCGCTCAATCCGGTCGCGGCCGGGGCGGGTCTTCTCGCGCTCTGCGAAAACTTTGTCGGGGATGTCGAACACTATGGTGACGTCCGGCTTCAGGTTCAGCGTGGCTATGCGGTTCAGCGTCTCCACTGTTTTAAGCGGCAGGCCGCGGCCGTAGCCCTGGTAGGCGGTGGTGGAAAGGGTGTAGCGGTCGGAAATTATCACCTTGCCGGCTTTCAGCGCGGGCAGGATCTTCTCGAGGGTATGCTTTATTCTGGAAGTCTCGTAGAGAAACAACTCGGTCATCGGCTCGATCTCGCTTTTTGGATCCAACAGGATTCCCCGGATCTGTTCCGAAAGGCGCGTGCCGCCCGGCTCGCGGGTGACCATAACCTTTTCGCCCAGGCTCTCCAGCCAGGTCTTCAAAAGTCCGGCTTGCGTGGACTTGCCGGACCGGTCCGGACCTTCGAGAACGATAAAAATGCCTTTTTTCATAATGACAACTATATGATAGCAAAGGGTGGGAGCGCAGGGCAAAAAAAGAACCCCGGCCTCGGACGGGGTCCTTGCCGGCGGACCCGGAGCCGCGGCCTTGTTCAGGCCGACGTAACACTTGTTACAGGGGGGCTGGGGCGCAAAACTGTTATAATTCGTGTGGCGTATTTACCTATGGAAAAAAGGAAAAAACCGGCTTTAAAACTGTTACTGGCCCCGGCGCTGCGCCAGGACTTGCGCCTTTTTAAAGTGCTGGGCTCAACTGAAGAAGATTTCCTGCGGCAGGCCGCGGAACTGGAGGCCGACCCGCTGTTCGCCAGGCTGTCCGCTCCCGGAGCAGACGGACGGGCCCCGCTGTCGCGACACAGGATGCCCGGCGCCTCCTACGCTTTTTTTCAGGTCTGCGGTTCGGACGCTCTGGCCGCGGCCGCTGGCTCGGGGGCCGGGGCTGCGGAATGGCTGGCCGGCCGTCCCGCCATGCTGGCGCTGGCCAAACGCGCGGGGATGGTTAAATTTGAAAAATACTTCCTATCCGGCTCGCCCTTTCCTGGTGGCGAAGCCGGGCGCGCCTGCGGCTTTACTGCCGTGGAGGCTGCGGACCTCAAGGCTTTTACTGAAGCCTTCCTGATGGCCCACGAGCATACTGCCCCCGCCGCGCTGCCGCCGCTCTTCCTGCGCTGCGCGGCTACCATTTACGCGGAAGGCGGCAGGCTGGAGGCGGCCTACAACCACCCCGCTTACTTCCGCGGCGTTTATTCAATCGACGGGCCGGCGCTGAC
>JBBRDG010000059.1:0-14803 GCA_038204165.1 Elusimicrobiales bacterium | reverse complement strand
CTGCCGCCGGGCGACCTCGACGCCTTCTGCGCCGCGCTGGACCGGCTGCTCGGAGACGCCGCCCTGCGGGCCGCCATGGCGAAAGCCGCGGCCGCCACCGACCTTGCCGGGTTCGACATCGACCTGATGGTGAAGCAGCAGGAAGAACTCTATACGGAACTCCTTGCTAAGAAAGGATTAAAAAAATGAAGCCGACAATTTCAGCCGTAGTCCCTGTTTTCAACGAGAAAGAAAGCCTCCCGGCCTTCGGCACGGAGCTTTCCGCAGCGCTGAAGCGCCTGAACCTCCCGTACGAGATCATCTGGGTGGACGACGGCAGCACCGACGGTTCTTTCGCCCAACTGGCCGCGCTGACGAAGGACCCCGCGCAGCGCGCGTTGCGCCTGGCCAAAAACTACGGGCAGACCGCCGCGCTGGCCGCCGGCATAGCCGAGGCCCGAGGGGAATGGATAGTCACGCTGGACGCCGACGGGCAGAACGACCCCGAGGACATCCCCAGACTTTTCGCGGCCGCCGCCGCCGGAGTTGACGTGGTCAGCGGCTGGCGCCGGAACAGGCAGGACGCTTTCTTCACGCGCATCCTCCCGTCGCGCGCAGCCAACTGGATAATCTCAGCCGTCACGGGCGTCAAGCTGCACGATTTCGGCTGCACGCTGAAGATCTACCGCGCGGAACTGCTTAAGGCCGCCGACCTTTACGGCGAGATGCACCGTTTCCTGCCCGCCATCCTGGGCTACGCCGGCGCTTCCGTAACCGAGCTGGAGGTCAACCACAGGCCGCGCGTCACCGGAAAATCCAAGTACGGGATGGCGCGCACGTTCAAAGTAGTGCTTGACCTGCTCACCGTGAAATTCATGGGAGACTTCATCACCAAACCCATCTACCTGTTCGGGGGCCTGAGCTTCGCGCTGGTGGCCTCCTCGGCCCTTATGGCCTGCTGGACGCTCTACAACAAGTTACACAACGGGATCTTCGTAAAGGACCAGCCGCTCTTCCTGGTGGCCATCTTCTTCGCCATAGTCGCGGTCCAATTCGCCTTCATGGGCCTGATGGCGGAAGTGCTGATCCGCACCTACCACAGCGCCAACCGCAGGCCTCCTTATACCGTAGCCGAAAGGACAGGCGGCGAAAAGCTGCCAGCCTGACTAAGCGGCGTGCGCGGTTGACTATTAACGGGATAGTTGATATCTTATTATACTTATGCAGGAAAACGACCCCTTAATATTCACATACGCCGATATCGTCGACCAGGGCGGACTCAGCGTGGAACTTACGCCGGCCCCGGCCGTATACACCGACGCTTTCGACAAGCCCGAAACCGTTAAAAGCATGCACCTGGAAATGGAGTTTTCCGTCGGGGGGGATTCCGTGCTGCTGGAGGGGACGCTCCGCGGGGAATTCACGCTTAACTGCTCCCGCTGCGACGAACCGGTGGCCCGGACTTTTGAAGACTCTTTTGACGAGGTATACCCGGATACGGTAGAATATATAGATACGCGCGAACTGATAAGGGAAACAGCCGCCCTGCTCGTGCCTATGAAGGTGCTGTGTTCCAAGGATTGCAAGGGACGCTGCCTGGTCTGCGGCATCAACCGCAACCAGAAAACATGTGACTGCAATACCGGAAGGACAACAGCGTTCGACGTCCTGAGATCGCTGAAGGTTGAGAACCAGGACAAGAAAAAACTTTAAGTCTAGAAAGAGGTGCTACAATGCCTAATCCCAAACGTAAACATACCCCGTCCCGCAGAGATTCCCGCCGTTCGCAGAACTGGAAGCTAGAGGTAAAATCTCTCTCCGCCTGCGGCCAGTGCGGCGCGCTCCGCCTGCCCCACATAGTCTGCCCTTCCTGCGGCTTCTATAACGGCAAGCTCGAAGTGGCCGCTAAAGCCCCCAAAGGCGAAGAGGGCAAGGAAGCGAAATAACCGGCCGGAGCAACAATGCGAATAGCGCTTGACGCTCACGGCGGGGATTTCGGCCTGAAGCCCAACCTGGAAGGTGCGCTGCTGGCCGTAAAAAAGCTGCCCCATGAGATTATCCTCGTGGGCAGGGACCCCGAAATCCGGGAGGAACTCCGGCGCCTGGGCGCGGAGAACCCCGAGCGGATCCGGATTGTTCACGCCCCGCAGATAGTAGACATGGCCGGCGAGCCCGTAGAGGAATGCAAGACCAAGCCTGACTCCTCGCTGATGGTCGGGGCCGGCCTGGTACACGAAGGCAAAGCCGATGCTTTCATTTCCGCCGGCAACTCGGGCGCCATCATGGTGGCGTCGCTGCTCAAAATCAAGCGGATCCCCGGCGTAATACGCCCCGCCCTGGCCGCCCCGCTCCCTACGCTGAAAGGCACGTGCGCGCTGCTGGACGCCGGAGCGAACATGGACTGCAAACCCTGGCACTTGGCCCAGTTCGCCGTGATGGGGTCGATTTACATGAAATGCCTGTTCGGAATTGAGAATCCTTCGGTGGGCCTTCTCTCCATAGGCGAAGAGGAAACCAAGGGGAACGACTTGGTGCAGGAAACCCTGCCGCTCATCAAGAACATGGGGCTGAACTTCCATGGCCCCGTCGAGGGGCGCGACATCCCCGAAGGCCTCACTGACGTAGTAGTAGCCGACGGGTTCACCGGCAACGTGGCGCTTAAACTCTACGAAGGTTCGGCCAAAACCGTTTTCACGATGCTCAAGCAGCAGATCATGCGCAAGTTCACGTATAAGATCGGCGCCATGCTGATGCGCAAGGTCTTCACGGAACTGAAGATTAAGATGAACGTGGACATCTACGGCGGCGCGCCGCTGCTGGGAGTTAACGGAGTGGTGCTGATCTGCCACGGACGCATCACGCCTAACGCGATTTTCAACGCTGTCAGGGTGGGCGGGGAGCTGGCCTCCTCGGGTATGGTCACCCAGATTAAGAAGCAGATGGAGCAGGTGAAAGACAAGATCACCGCCTCCAAGGAGCAGGCCCAGTGAAGCGACTCGAAGGAAAAACCGCCCTGATTACCGGCGCCGCGCGCGGCATAGGTTTCGAAATAGCCGCGGCTTTCGCGGCTGAAGGCGCCATGGTGGCCATAGCGGACCTGTCGGGCCCCGACTGCCAAAACGCGGCGGCGGACATCACCGCCAGGACCGGGGCCAAGGCGGTCGGGATAGGGATGGACGTTTCTAAAGAAGCCGACTGCGAACGCGCGGTCGAAGAGGCCGTAAAAGCCTTTGGAAAGCTGGACATACTGGTCAACAACGCCGGCATCACCCGGGATAACCTGGTGCTCCGCATGAAAGAAGCTGATTTCGACGCCGTGATAGGCGTTAACCTGAAAGGCGCGTTCCTGATGTCCAAGGCCGCCTCGAAGCTGATGCTGAAGGCCCGCGCCGGCAGCATAATAAACATCTCGTCGGTGGTGGGCCAGACCGGCCAGGCAGGGCAGGCCAACTACTCGGCCTCCAAGGCCGGCCTGATAGGGCTCACGATGTCCTGCGCGCGCGAATTCGCGCCGCGCCAGGTGAGGGTCAACGCTTTGGCTCCCGGCTTCATCCGCACCCGGATGACCGAGAACCTTAAGGAAGAAGCCAAGGCCAAGGTAGAGGGGATGATTCCGCTGGGCCGCATAGGCGACCCCTCGGAAGTGGCCAAAGCCGCGCTGTTCCTGGCCGGGGACGACTCGGCCTACATCACGGGGCAGGTCCTGGCGGTTAACGGCGGGTTGTACATGTAGCCCTGTAAACAATTTAAGCGATTCATAATAACAGCAGGAGGACAATGTAATGGCAGTAACCGAAAACCTTGAAGAAAGAGTAAAGAAGATTATCGTCGAGCAGCTTGCCGTCGACGCGACCGAAGTCACCCCTCAAGCCCAGTTCGTGCAGGACCTCGGAGCCGACTCGCTCGACACCGTGGAACTGGTAATGGCGCTCGAAGAGGAATTCGACATTGAGATCCCCGACGAAGACGCCGAAAAGATAAAGACCGTAGGCGACGCCGTCGTTTACATCAAGGAAAAATCCGGCAAGAAAGATTAATTTCTGATCTATAAATCGGAAATTCAATGTCTTCACTTGAAGAAGTAATAGGATACAAATTCAGCGACAAGGAACTGCTTTCGGAGGCGCTGACTCACAAGTCACACGCCACCGAAAGCGGCTCTCCCCGGTACAATGAACGCCTGGAATTCCTGGGCGACAGCGTGCTGGGCCTGGTTGTATCCTATTATCTTTTCCTTAAGAACCCCTCCGAGGACGAGGGGTTCCTTTCCAAGACCAAGTCCGCCATCGTTTCACGGGCCAACCTGGCCCGCTGGGCCGAGGCTATCAGCCTGGGCCACCACCTCAACCTCGGGGCCGGCGAGCACCTCAGCGGGGGGAGCCAGCGGCACAGCATCCTGGCTAACGCCGTGGAAGCTATACTGGGCGCGGTCTACCTGGACGGCGGGCTGGCCCACGTAGAGAAGATAGTTATCCCGTGGCTGGAAAGCCAGGCCCCGGAGAAGCTGGACGTGGACCACAAGAGCGGCCTCCAGGAACTGATCCAGAAACGCCATAAGCGCCCGCCGGACTACGAGATCGTCAGCGAAAGCGGCCCGGAACACGAGAAGCTTTTTACTGTGCGCGTGCACCTCGGCAAGAAGACCCTGGGCGTCGGCTCGGGGAAAAACAAGAAAGAGGCGCAGCAGGCAGCGGCCAAGAACGCCATGGACTACCTGTCCACCCACGAAGTTCACCCTAACGAACTTTAACCCCCGGCGCTCCCGCCGCGCGGCAAACTCAGCCCATGAAAAATAAGCCGAAGGCTTTTTCCGGAACAGAAAAGGAGAACACGGACTCTGTTTTCGAAGGCCTTAACTTCAAGGGCAAGACCGTAACCTCCCGCAGCTTTTACGGTTGCCTCTTCCGCAACTGCGACTTTACCGGAGTGACCTTCACAGGCTGCCGGTTCAACGACTGCCGGTTCGAAAGCTGCAACCTCAGCCTGGCCGTGGTCCGGGGCTCCTCCTTCTCCTCTGCCTCCTTCAAAGACTGCAAGCTTGCCGGCGTTAACTGGGCCGAGGCCGCCTGGCCGGCGCTCAAACTCCCGGCAGCCATAGAATTCTGCTCCTGCGTGCTGAGCGACTGTAATTTTTTAGGCCTCAACCTTAAGGGCTGCAAGTTCACAAAGTGTTTGGCGAGGGAGGCGGACTTTCGGGAGGCGGACCTGTCAGGCGCCGACCTGACCCACACGGACTTCTCGGGCGCCCTCTTCGGCAAGACCGATCTCCGCGGCGCCAATCTTGACCAGGCCCGCAACTACGCCATACGCATCTCCGACAATAAGGTCAAGGACGCCACGTTCTCCATGCCGGAAGCCATGGCGCTGCTCTACTGCCTTGAGATCAAAATAATCTGAGCTAATTGATATAATAATTTCCGGATTTCTCAGGCCGGGGCCGGATGCTTACCGCCAAGGCAAAGGATAAGGACTAACATGAAGAATATCGAGACTAAAGAGGATTTCGACTCCGAATTGGGAAAAGGAGGGGAACGCCTTATACTTTTTTACTCAGCCTGGTGCCCTTTCTGCGCTTCTTTCCTGCCAGTTTTCCGGGCGGCGGCCGCGGCTAACCCCGCTATTTTCGCGGAGGTCTCCATCGACGACCTTCCCATGCTGGAGGACGCTTACGATATAGAAGTAGTCCCGACAGTAATGTTCTTCAAGGACAAGACCCTTAAAAGCCGGCTTGACGGAGTTCTGGGCCGGGGGCTGAACGAAGATAGACTGAACTCTTTCCTGAAAACATCTGTTTTTTTACCCGGGACCGGGCAAAAGTAACCCGGGTGCACGCAGGAGGAAATATGCGATTATCAAATAAGGCAGCTAAAAACACGGAGAGCCAGACGCAGCAGCTGGCCAAGGTCACCGCGCTTATAAAGAAGCGCACCGCGGAGAATAGGTCTACCCTCGCGATCTTCGACCTGGACGGGACTCTTTTCGACAACCGCACCAGGACCATCTTCATACTGCGCGAAATCTCGGAGAAGTTCTGCGACAAAGTACCGCAGCTTTCGAGAGCGTTTGAAACCTTTCAGGCCTTGTCCATTGTGGACTATAGCCTGGCCATAACGCTGAAGCGGATGAGCGTCAGGCACCCAGCCGAGATCGCCTTCATCGAGCAGGAATGGGCCAAGCGGTTCTTTTCCGACGAATACCAGAAGTACGACATGCCCATCCTGGGCGCCAAAGCCTACGTGGACATGATCCACAAGTCGGGGGCAACCGTAATCTACCTTACCGGCCGCGATGTAGGCCGAATGCTGGTCGGCACCACCGAGGTGCTCCGGCTCTACGGCTTCCCCGTAGGCGTGGCCGGCACGATGACCATCGTAAAGAAAGAATTCGAGCAAGACGACGAACTGTTCAAGAAGGAAGTAAGCGAATACATCGACCGGCTCGGAGAGGTGATGGCAGTATTCGAGAACGAACCCGCTAATTCCAACATCCTTCAGGCCCGGTTCCCCGGCGCGGCGTCGTTCTTTGTGCTTACGCAACACAGGCCGGACGCGCCAGCCCTAAATCGCGGGATACAGAAAATAAAGGATTTCCGACTTAAATGAACGCAGCCGATATAAAGATCATCCTCGTAAGACCGCGCAACCCCGACAATATCGGGGCAGCGGCTCGCGCAATGGCAAACTTCGGGCTGTCCGACCTGGCCCTGGTCGGCGCCTTCGACTCCGACTGGAATGAAGCGGCAAAGAACTGGCGACTCGAGGCCTCGGTCTCTGCCATCCGTTCCATGGACATCATAGAATCTGCCCGCCTTTACGACACCATTACGGAGGCGGCGGCCGGCTGCTCGCTGATCCTGGGCACGTCCGATCTGCATTGGCTCAAGCCTGACCGCGACGTTGTACTGCTCCCGCACGCGTCCGATTATATAGCGGCTAACTCCGCCGGCAGAACCGCCGTACTGTTCGGCTGCGAAAAAACGGGTCTGACCAACGAAGAACTTTCTTTTTGCCGCGCCATCATAAATATCCCTACGCTGCCCAAGCAACCGTCCATGAACCTGGGCCAGGCCGTAGCGGTGACCGCTTACGAGCTGGCAGCCCGGGGCACCGCTTCGGCCCCGGCAGCCGTCCGCGATAACGTAGAAGCCACGCCGCAGGAGATAGAGCGGATGGTGCGCCAGATCAGCGAAAAACTGCAGCGGGACGCCGGGCCGCACTGGGGCGGAGAAGCCCAGGTGCGGGAAATAAGGCGCGGCCTTCTGGACGCGCGCCTGACCAAGGGCGCGATGAACGCACTCAAGCTGCTGCTCAAAGACAAATGACGATGAAAGAGAACCGCTGTCCCTGGGCCTATGGCCCCAGCCCCTTGTACATCCCGTATCACGATGAGGAATGGGGCGTGCCGGTCTACGACGACCGTAAGCAATTTGAATTTCTAACGTTGGAAAGCGCTCAGGCGGGGCTGAGCTGGGCCACGATACTTAACAGGCGGGAGGGCTATAGAAAAGCTTTCGCCGGCTTCGACCCGGCCAGGGTCGCCAGGTTCGACGCGCGCCGGATAGCGGCCCTGCTCCAGGACCCGGGGATTATAAGGAACCGCCTGAAAGTGGCCGCCGCCGTAAACAACGCCCGCCTCTTCCTTGAAGTGCAGAAAGAATTCGGCACCTTCTCGAAGTATATCTGGTCTTTCGTAGGGGGAAAGCCTAAAGTTAACCGCTGGGCAAGTCTGGCGCAGCTGCCGGCCACCTCGAAAGAATCCGACGCGTTAAGCGCCGACCTCAGGAAGCGCGGCTTCAAGTTCGCAGGCAGCACCATCATCTACGCCCACATGCAGGCCACCGGCCTGGTGAACGACCATCTTACCACCTGCTTCCGGCATAAAGCCTGCCGCAAAGCGCGCCCCTAACATGGTACCTGACTATATCAGGTCTTTCAACCCGCGAAAAACTCCGGAGGGGAGGTTGGGCCGTGCCAGCATAAGGTATTGTTCATGCGTCATGGGGGGCACCGGGAATAGCCGGAAGAAAGGCAGCAGGGGGAAGAAAAACTTAAGCGGCAGACCTATCACCGGGCGGCGCAGCCCCATTGAGGACAACGCCTCGGCGAAGATCTCCCTGAAATTCATAACCCTGTCTCCGGCCAGTTCAAAGGTCTCCCCGGCTATCGAGTCATCCTCGACAGCCCGCGCGAAACAGGCCGCAACGGCCTCCGCGGACAAAGGCGCGGCCAGGCAATCCGACGGCGCGGCCAGCACCGGAGAAAAGCGCGCTACAACGCGCAACTCCTCCAGCAACTTCTGACCTCCGCCTGTTATAAGGGAGGGGCGAAAGATTACGAAGGGCAGTCCGGAAGCTTTTACCAATTCCTCTCCGGCGAACTTGCTGCGGTGGTAGGCTGAAGGCGCGTCCGGAGCGGCGCCCAGCGCGGACATCTGTATAAATTTTTTAACGCCAGCGGACCGGGCCCCGGCCAGCAGCCTGCGAGTATATTCTTCGTGCACCAGGCCGAAGGACGCCCCCGGCATTTCCCTGATGATGCCCAGCAGGTTTATCACGATGTCCGGCATATGCTCCGCGGCCAGTTTTTCCAGATCCGGGACGAAGAGGGGGCAAGAACCCCGGCCCGCCTGGCGCTTCATTTTTCCTGGGTTTCGCGAGGGCAGCACCAGGTCGTGCGCCGCGAGGCTTTTCAGCAGGGCGGCCCCCACGAAACCGCCCGCTCCCGTTATCAGTATTTTCATAATAAAAAGATTATACCAATGAAAGGTGAAACTTTTTAGGCGGGCGCGCATCTAACACGCTGAAATTAAAGATAAGCCCGAAGATTGACGCAGAAGGCAAATTATTTTGGTAAAATTCTAGCGATGAGACAATACCTTGCCATCCTGCTCACCACGGGCTTTGCGCTTGCCGTTGCGGCGGGAATGGTCATTATTTCCGTCCTTTTCGGGCCGTCCAGGAAAACCGCGGTAAAGCAGGAGCCGTTCGAATGCGGCATGCCCCCGGCCACGGAGCCGCGCGGCGCTGCCCGGGTAAATTTTTATCTGGTGGCCGTACTGTTCGTGATGTTCGACATCGAAATAGTTTTTCTCTACCCGTGGGCCGTTTCCCTGCGCGAGCTTGGCCGTTCCGCTTTCTACGCTATGGGCGGCTTCGTTGCGGTGCTCCTCGCCGGGCTGGTCTACGTGGCAAAAAAAGGAGCGTTAGAATGGGATTAGAGACCGTCTTCGGACATTCCTACCTGACCACGCGCCTGGACGAGGCCATTAACTGGGGCCGCAAGTATTCCTTCTTCCAGTATCCTTTCGTCACGGCCTGCTGCGGCATGGACTACATGTCCACTTTTGCTTCCACCTACGACATCTCGCGCTTTGGCGCCGAGTACCCGCGCTTCTCGCCGCGCCAGGCCGACGTACTGTTCGTGGTGGGCACGGTCAACGAGAAACTGGCTCCCGTCTTAAAGAGGGTCTACGACCAGATGTGCGAACCCAAGTGGGTGGTCTCTTTCGGCGTCTGCGCCACGTCCGGAGGCTTCTACGATAATTATGCCACCGTTCAGGGGATAGACAAGATTATCCCGGTGGACATCTATATCCCCGGCTGCCCGCCGCGCCCCGAGGCCGTGCTGAACGCGCTGATAAAATTGCAGGAAAAAGTCTCTAAAGAATCGGTGCTGGACCGTAAATACAAATGAACAGCTACCTTTTAGAAACCCTGAAGTCCAAATTCCCGGCCGAAGTGCTGGAGACCCACGCTTTTCGCGGCGACGAAACCGCCGTGATCAGGAAGGAAGCGCTACCCGGAGCGGCGGCTTTCCTCAGGGACGAACTGGGGTTCGACTTCCTGATGGACCTGACCGCCGCCGACTACGCGCCGCGCGCGCCCCGCTTCGAGCTGGTCTGTCATTTTTATTCCTCCAAGCATAATTACCGTCTGCGGCTTAAGTGCCCGATAGAGGGGGAGAACCCCGCGGTAGCGTCGCTGACCCCGTACTGGGCCAGCGCCGACTGGTTCGAGCGCGAGGCGTACGACATGTTCGGCATAAAGTTCGAAGGCCACCCGGACCTGCGCCGCATCCTGATGTACGACGGGTTCGAAGGCCACCCGCTGCGCAAGGATTATCCGCTGAAGAAGCGCCAGCCGAGGATCCCGCACCGGGACTGAGAGTTTGCAAACATAACACGATGGACAAGAAGAACGCGGAACTGCCCAAGAACTGGAACCTCGAACACCTGGAAGACGGGCGCATGGTCCTTAACATGGGACCGTCGCACCCTGCCATGCACGGGATCGTGCGGATGCTCCTGACGGTGGACGGCGAGCGCGTGACCGATTCTGATATCGAGATAGGCTACCTGCACCGCGGTTTTGAAAAGACCTGCGAGAACGTCACCTATAATCAGTGTATCCCGTATACGGACAGGCTCAATTACGTTTCCCCGCTGATAAACAACGTCGGGTTCGCGCTGGCGGTGGAGAAGCTGATGGGCATAGAGACGCCCGCGCGCTGCCAATACATCCGCGTGATCATGAGCGAACTCTCCCGCCTGACCGACCACCTTACCTGCCTGGGCGCCAACGCCATGGAGTTAAGCGCTTTCACAGTCTACTTCTACCTGATCAACGCCCGCGAGGCGCTCTACCGGCTGACCGATTCCGTGGCGGGCGGGCGCATAACCCCGGCCTATACCCGCGTAGGCGGCCTCACGCAGGACCTGCCGCCTGATTTCAAAAACAGCGCGGCCGAGGTGTTCAGGATTTTACGCAAAAACCTTTCGGACGCCGACAAGATGCTGACGCGCAACCGCATTTTCTACGACCGCCTGCGCGGAACGGGAGTCATTTCCAAGGAAGACGCTGTCTCCCTGGCCTTCACAGGGCCCGCCCTGCGCTCCACCGGCGTGCCGCTCGACGTACGCAAGGCCACCCCTTATCTGGTATACGACCGCTTCGACTTCGATATCCCCGTGGGCTCCAACGGCGATAACTACGACCGCTACCTGGTGCGCATGGAAGAAATGCACCAGAGCATGCGCATCGTGGAGCAGGCGCTGGCGCAGCTGCCCGAGGGCCCGGTGAACCACCCGGCCTATAACGTTATCCTGCCGCCAAAAAAGCAGGTATACGGCAACATCGAGGCCCTGATGGCCCACTTCAAGCTCACCTTCGAAGGCGTTAAGCCGCCGAAAGGTGAAGTGTACCAGGCCGTGGAAGGCGGCAACGGCGAGGTCGGCTTCTATATAGTCAGCGACGGCACCGGGAAACCCTGGCGCGTCCGCATGCGCCCGCCCTCCTTTGCGCTTACCGCCGGCCTTTCCAGAATGATCAAGGGCGGCTACATCGCGGATATCGTTTCCACGTTCGGCCAGATAAATATGATAGGCGGGGAGCTGGAAAGGTAATGTCCTTTAAACTGACCGAAGAATTCAAGGTTAAGGCCGCGCATATCTGCGCCAGGTACCCGCGCAGGGACGCCGCGCTGCTGCCGCTCCTCGAGGAAGTGCAGAGAGAGCGCGGCTTTGTAGCCGAAGAGGCCATGGACGAACTGGCTAAATACCTGGAAATCCCTTATGCCCGGGTTAAAGCCGCGGTAACTTTTTATACCATGTTCAACCGGGCGCCCGCAGGTAAATACCACCTGCAGGTCTGCCGCAATATTTCATGTCACATGGCCGGCGCCCCGGGGCTGCTGGCCTACCTTACCGCGAAGCTTGGCATCAAGGAAGGTGAAACCACCAAGGACGGCCTGTTCACCTTGTCTTCGGTTGAATGCCTCGGAGCCTGCGGTTCCGCGCCGGTAATGCAGGTGAACGACGAATATTTCGAGAATTTAACGGCGGAGAAGCTGGACGCGCTGTTGGAAGAAATGCGCCACGGCCGGCTGAAGAACCGCCGCACTTAAATGGAAAACATCCTGCTAAAAGGCAATCTCGCGGACCTCGAGTCCTACTTCAATCAGGGCGGCTACAAGCCGCTCAAGAAAGCCCTCGCCCTTAAACCCGCCGAAATCATCGAGGAAGTAAAGAAGTCCGGCCTCCGGGGCCGCGGCGGGGCAGGCTTCCCTACCGGCCTTAAATGGTCATTCATCCCCGCGGGCGCCGAAGGCCCCCGCTACCTGGTCTGCAACGCCGACGAGAGCGAACCCGGTACCTTCAAGGACCGCGAACTTATCAGGAGGAACCCGCACGCCCTGATCGAGGGCATGGCCATAGCCGGCTTCGCTATCGGCGCGGCCCACGGCTATATTTATATCCGCGGAGAATTTTCTGAAGAGGCCGACCTGCTTGAAAAAGCCATAGCCGAGGCCCGGGCAAAAGGCTTTATCGGCAGAAATATCCTGGGCTCGGGCTTCAACTTTGAATTGTTCGTGCATCGCGGCGCCGGCGCCTATATCTGCGGCGAGGAAACCGCGCTGCTGGAATCCATAGAGGGCTTCAAAGGCCAGCCCAGGCTTAAGCCGCCCTTCCCGGCGGTAAAAGGCCTGTTCGGCAGTCCCACCGTCATCAACAACGTGGAGACCCTGGCCTCCGTCCCCGCCATCCTCGACAAGGGCGGGGCCTGGTACGCCGCCATCGGCACGCCAAAAAGCCCCGGCACTAAACTGTTCTGCGTAAGCGGCCCCGTTAACAGACCCGGGGTATATGAACTGCCGCTCGGCACCCCTTTCCGCGACCTGCTCGAGATGAACTGCGGCGGAATGAAAGAGGGGAAAAAACTAAAAGCTGTCATCCCCGGCGGCTCCTCCGTACCCGTGCTGACGGCGGCAGAGGTCTGGGCGGTAAAACTCGACTATGAGTCCCTAACCGCCGCCGGCTCCATGCTCGGCTCTGGCGGGGTCATAATCATAGACGAAAGCCAGTGCATGGTAAAACTTCTGGGCGTACTGGCCCGCTTCTACCACCACGAATCCTGCGGGCAATGCACGCCGTGCCGCGAAGGCTGCGGCTGGATAGAGAAGATCGTAGGCCGCCTGGAGCAGGGCAAGGGCGTCCCCGCCGACATCGAAACGCTTTACTCGGTGGCCGAGGGAATGATCGGCCGCACGATCTGCCCGCTGGCCGACGCGATGGCCATGCCGGTGATGAGCTTCGTGAAAAAGTTTCGCGGCGAGTTTGAAGCTCACGCCGCCGGAAAGACCTGCGCCGGGCGCGGAGGCGCGGTTTAATTCAAGATGCCAAAACTTACGATTGACGGCAAAACGATAGAAGTAGCCAAAGGCACTACCGTGCTCGAGGCCGCGCAGCAGCTCGGCGTCTATATCCCGCGCTATTGCTACCACCCGAAACTTTCTGTCTCCGGCAACTGCCGCATGTGCCTGGTGGAGGTGGAGAAAGCTCCGAAGCTCCTCACCGCCTGTTCTACCGAGGCCGCCGAAGGCATGATAGTCCGCACAGACACCGAGCAGGTCAAAGCAGCCCGGCGTGACGTGCTGGAATACCTGCTGATCAACCATCCGCTGGACTGCCCCATCTGCGACCAGGCGGGGGAATGCGGGCTGCAGGATTACTACATGGACTACAGCCTGAAGCCCAGCCGCTTCGCCGTGGGGGACAAGGTCCTCCGTCAAAAACGCCGCATCGTAGGCCCCCAGCTGGTGCTGGATAACGAACGCTGCATCCTCTGCACCCGCTGCGTGCGCTTCTGCGAAGAAGTTACCAAGACCTCCGAACTCGGCGTCATGGAGCGCTCCGACAAGTCTTTCATAGACCTTAAAGAGGGCCGCGCGCTGGATAACGACTATTCGCTTAATATCGCGGACATCTGCCCCGTAGGCGACTTCACCGCCAGGGACTTCCGTTTCAAGCAGCGCGTTTGGTTCCTGAAAAAGACTCCCACGATCTGCCTAGGTTGCGCCACCGGCTGCCTGATAGAGGCGCAGCACAACGAGAACGTTATTTACCGCCTGATGCCCCGCCCTAACGCCGAGACTAACACCTGGCTCTGCGATCACGGCCGCATGACCTACCGGGCCGTGCAGGCGGGGGACAGGCTCTCGAAAGGCTTTATAAAGAACGGTATGATCGAGCTGGAGCCGGCCCTGCGCGAAGCCGCCGCCCGCATAGACGAGGCGCACGCCGCGGTGGCCGTGATCGGCTCGCCCTGGCTGTCCGTCGAGGACAATGCCGCCCTAGCCCGCTTCGCGAAGGACGCTCTGAAGACGGAAAATTTCTGCTTCGAGTTCAACTTCGAGCAGGGCATCAAGGACGGCATCCTGATAAACAAGGACGCTGCCCCCAACACCGCCGGCGTGAAGCTGGTCAAAGCGGCGCACGGCGGGGTTTCGCTGGAAGAGCTTTCCCGCCGCATCATGGCCGGGCAGATAAAAGTGGTGATCACCGAGGCCCGCGCCGCGGCCCTGATCAGGACGGCGCTTAAAGCCGCCGGCACGCGGCTTATTGTTTTCGCAGTGAACCGCGCGGAGATTCCTGACCTGGCTTACGCCACGCTGCCCTACGCGTCGTATTTCGAAACTCCGGGCACCTTCGTGAATTACCAGGGCCTGCGCCGCCGCACCGAGCCGTCCGTAACGGCGCCCGAAAGCATAAAGCCCCTCTGGGCCATGATCAACAAGCTGGCCGCGTACAGCGGTGCCTCTCTCCGCCTGGACTCACCGGAAGCCGTGTTAAAAGGTATAGACCTATGACGGGATTCCTTAATTCTCACCTGGAACTGCTGATCTTCACAGCGGCCGCCGCGGCAAAGATGCTTATTTTCCTGGGCGGGGTAATGGGTTTCGCCGGCCTGCTGACGCTGGCCGAGCGAAAGGTTAGCGCCCTGATGCAGGACCGCACGGGACCGAACCGTGCCTCGGTCTTCGGCTTTTCG
>JBBRDG010000058.1:0-14947 GCA_038204165.1 Elusimicrobiales bacterium | reverse complement strand
AAGGAGGAATTAACAGCCGATTGAAGGAATTATTGCACCGGCATAGGGGCATGAGCCTAGAACATAAAAAAACACTTGTGGCACACTACTTAGACAGCCGTAATGTGCCACAAAAACCAACACGAAATTTCCATTAACTCTCTTTTATTGGGCTTGCTTTGGGATAAAAATATAGAATATAGTCAGGTAAAGGAAGCACCCGATGTTAACGCGTATCAATTATTTTTTTAACGGAACCAGAGCGAGGGCTATCGCTGCGGGAATCGCCCTCTTCCTGGTAATCTCCGGGTTCGACTATTGGCTCCGCAACGAGATCTCGATAGACGTATTTTATTTCCTGCCTATCTTCCTGCTTACCTGGCGCGGGAACCTGCGCTGGGGCCTGAGCGCCGCGGTGGCGGGGGTCTTCGTCTGGCTTACCGACGAAAGGGTTTTTGCGCCTGGCTTCGCCGACCAATTCAATATCATCCTCTGGAACGCGGTAGTTCGCCTTGCTTTCTTCTCCGCGGTGGCGCTGCTGATAAACGAGATCAAAGTTGTGCTGGCCAGGGAGAGGGCGGTGGCCCGGCTCAAGTCCGCCATGATCCATACCGTCAGCCACGAGTTCAACAACGCGCTGACCGGCCTTTCTGCCGGCCTTTTCCTGCTTAAGGAAACGGACCAGGCCGCCGGGGAAGTTACCAGGGACAAGATCTACCTGGCCATGGAGGCCTCTCAGCACAAGCTGTCGCTCTATGTTAAAAATATCCTTAACGAAGCCCGCATGGCGGAAGGGCAGTTCAAAATAGAGAAGCAGCCCTTAGCGCTGCGCGAACTGGCCAGCGGGGTGGCCGACTCGGTGGGCGAACTGCTGCGGCAGAAGGGGATAAAGCTTTCACTGGAAATGCCGGAGGCCCCCGTGCTGGTCAGCGCGGACCGCGAAGCTATGGCTCTCGTGATCAGCAACCTGGTCGGCAATGCCGTAAAATACACCAAGCACGGGGGAGAGATAACTGTGCGCATAGAGCCCACAGGTACCACGCCCGTTAAAGTAGTTTTCTCGGTTGAGGACTCCGGTATAGGTATTTCGCTGGCTGACCTTAAGAAGATCACTTCAGGTTTCTACCGCACGCAGGAAGGTCAGGAGCAGGCCGAAGGGTTCGGCCTGGGGCTCAGGATAGCGAACGAACTGCTTGGCCTACACGGCAGTCGTCTGGAGATCTCCAGCGAGAAGGGAAAAGGCTCGCGTTTCTTCTTCGAGCTGCCCTCCCTGACCGCAGATAAAAAGCAAAAACCAGGACACGGCGTAAAATCATGAAACATAAAATACTGATAGTGGACGATGAAGAGAACATCCTTTTAGTGGCGAAAGCGGCGTTCGCGGCCAGCTACGAGGTCTTTACCGCCAGCGCCGGCGAGGCCGCCCTGGAAATAATCACAAGGGAAAAGCCTTCCTTCGTGTTCCTCGATATAAAGATGCCGGGAATGTCGGGGATAAAAGTCCTGGAGCAGATCAAGCTCACCGGCGCCAACCCGGTAATCTGGATGCTGACCGGGGAAGAGGATATGGGGATGGCGCTGGCTACGCTTGAGGGCGGCGCCAGCGGCTACATCACCAAACCTTTCGAGGTGGAACGCATCCGTTCCGTAGTGCTCAACGCCCTGGAGGACCTCGAGAAAAGCAAGGAGGACCGCAAGGCGAACGACAAGCCCTGGCATGTAGAGGAGAAAGGCCGGTGAAGGAAAAAACCGCCTTTCCGGGTTTTCTCAGGGAGCACACCGAGGCGCTGCGCCGCCTGAATACCCCGCGCAAGGTCCAGGACTTCCTGGATTATAAAATTTCCTATAACGACGGCCCCGGCACCTGCCTGTCCCCGCTGGAGGTGCTTAAGCAGGGCCGCGCGCACTGCATAGAGGGGGCCATGCTGGCCGCCGCGGCGTTCCTTTACCATGGGCGCCGCTCCCTGCTGCTTGACCTGCGCGCCAACCCGCGCGACGACGACCACGTGATAGCGCCTTTTGTGGAAAAGGGACGCTGGGGCGCGGTGGCCCAGTCCCATTTCTGCGGGCTGCGCTACCGCGAGCCCGTGTACGCTTCCTTCGCGGAGCTGGCGCGCAGCTATTTCGAGTTCTACTACAACAGCCGGGGGGAAAAGACGCTGCGCGAATTCTCCGACCCGCTGGATACGGCGCTGCTGAAGCCGGACTGGCTGCATTCCGACAAGAACGTTTTTTTCGTAAGCCGCAGGCTGGACGCGCAGCGGCATTACCGCATAGTGGGGCATCTGCTGGAAAAAGACCTCAGGCCGGCGGATTCGCTGCTACTAGAAGCCGAGGTGCTAGGCGGGTCCAGGACCCCGCTGGTGCGCCGCCGCCCGAGGGCCTATTCCAGGCTGAAGCTGCCGCGCGCGGAGCATTAAGCGGGGTAGGCCTTTTGGCTCTTGCCCCGTGCGGCCGGGCGGTATATAGTATACGTACTTAACTTCACGGAGGCACCATGTCCCACAGGCAGACCAGGCTTTTAACCGCTCTTTTCCGCAATTCCCTCAGCGCCCTGCTCCTGACCGCCGGGCTGTTCTCCGCCGTCCGCGCCGAAGAAAGTTTCTACTACCTGCGGCCCAGTGCAACCCTGGCGGTACCGGAAGCTTCCGCGCCGGTCGCAGCGTCGCGCGCGGCCTCCTCCGCCGGCTACCTGACCACCGCGCAGGAAGCCATAACGGATTTTCCGCCGCCGCCCGCCGTGGGTTCGGCCGAGGATAAAGCGGACCTGGCGGCCGTGCTCCAGTGGCAGAAGGACCGCACGCCCGGGCAATGCGCCGCGGCCAAGGCGCAGTCCGACCAGAGTTTTGTTTCTTTCTTCGGCGACGTAAGCCCTTTCGCCAAGCCGCTGCCGGCCGCGGTCGGGGCCTTCTTTAAGCGCGTCAGCGACGATTCCGGCAACACCAACCGCTATATAAAAAAGATCTATCAGCGCGAGCGCCCTTTCCTGCGCTCTTCGGAACTTAACCCGTGCCTGGGGCGCGCACAGGGTTTTTCCTACCCGAGCGGGCATGCCACGGACTCGCATTTATTCGGGCTTATCCTTTCCGACCTGTTGCCCCGCCAGGGCGCCATCTTCATGCGCAACGCCGACCAGGCCGCGCTTAACCGCGTAATTGGCGGCGTGCACCACCCTTTAGACGTGGAAGCCGGCAAACGCCTGGGAGACAGGCTTTACAAAGAAATGCTCAAGAACCCGGCCTTCGTTGCCGACATGCAGGCCCTCCGCCAGTACCTGCGCTAGGCCAGGCATGACTATACAGGACGAACTCCCAGCCGCCAAGCCTCAGCGCCCCTGCTGGGGCTGCGGCGCGATAATAGACTCCGGCGACAATTACTGCAGGGTCTGTGGCAAGGGCCAGGATTCCTGCGTGCCGTGGTATTATAAGCATTGGGGCGTAATAGCCAGCATGCTCCTGGGCCTGGGCCCCTTAACCATTTTTCCTTTGTGGCGTTCGCCGGTGATTTCCCGCCGCGCCAAGTTCGCCTACACCGCCCTAATAGTATTCTTCACCTATTTGCTGATCAAGCTCGCCAACGGGGTGTTAACGTATTATCAAAATCTTCTCGGCGGCCTGCAGGGGTATTGAGATGCTGCGGCTGGGTCTCTGCTGCAAGTTCGAGGCCGAACCAATTAAATTCTTTACCACTACGGCGCTGCACGCCGGGCGGCTTAAGCCGGCGGAGCGGGGCGTCAAACTGGCCGGGCTCTGTCTGGCCAACGCGGCGGCCCTGGCCCGAGCCATAGAATACTGCGCCGCTAACGGCATAGGTTCTTTCCGCGTTAACAGCCAGGTGCTGCCGCTTAAAACCCATCCTACTGTAGGCTATGAAGTAAAAGAACTGCCCGGCGGCCCCGGCATAATAAAAGCCTTCAAAGCCTGCGGCGCGCAGGCCCGGCGGCTGGGGCTGCGGCTCACTTTCCATCCGGACCAGTTCATTCTGCTTAGTTCCGAAAAAGAAAGCGTGACCGAGGCCTCCATAGCTGAACTTGAGTACCAGGCCGAGGTGGCCGGCTGGATAGGGGCGGATGTGATAAATATTCACGGCGGCGGCGCCTACGGCGACAAGAAGGCCGCGCTAGCCAGGGTGGCGCGCGCGCTGCACCGGCTGAGCCCCGCCGTAATTTCCAGGCTGGCTTTCGAGAACGATGACCGGGTTTACACCCCGGCTGACCTGCTGCCTTTCTGCCGGGAGCATGGACTGCCTTTTATTTACGACGTGCATCACCACCGGGCGCTGCCGGACGGCCTTAGCGTGGAGGAAGCTACCGCGCAGGCGCTGAAGACCTGGAACAGGGAGCCCTTGTTCCACCTTTCAAGTCCCAGGCTGGGCTGGAAGGGCGCCGCGCCGCAGTATCACCACGACTATATAGATATAAAGGATTTCCCGCCCTGCTGGCGCGGGCTGAATATTACGGTAGAAGTAGAAGCCAAGGCCAAAGAGCTGGCCATCAAGCGCCTGCGCGCGGAACTTGATAAACAAAGGATCAGGCTATGGGGAAATACAGACGCGGGAGTTTGAGCAGTATAGCGTCGCTTTTAAGCGGGGTGTTGCTGATAGCCGTGGTGGTGCTGGGCGCGGTGATCTGGATGAAAACCCTGGCGCCCGGTTTCAAAACCACGCTGGCGGCCAAGGCGCGCAATGGCCAGTTTATAAAACAGGCCCGGGAGCTGGGGCTTACCTATGAAAGTGTGATCGCCGACCCGGCAAAGGCCGTCGGCAAACCGGCCGTCTGGTGCTTGCGCAAGACTGACGCCTACATGGCGCTTTACGAGGATAAAGAGGATAAGCCTGTCTTTTTCGCCAACCCCCATAGCCTTCCTAAATCTTATGGGACGATGCGGCAGACCTGTACTAATACGCTCGTTACGGTGAAGACCGTGACCGCTCTGGATTTCAGCGGGACGCGCGGACTGCGGCTTGAAGTAGAATTTATCGCTTATCCCTGAAGAGGATAAGGATTAAATGAAAAACCCGGCCCTAGGGCCGGGTTCTTCTATTGCGCCGCTTTTACTGAAGCGTCGGAACGGAGGCCACGCTGGAAAGGCCGGGTTTTACTTTCCCGCTGGCGTCCAGGAAGCTGTTCACGAGGAAATAGGAGAGCTGGCCATTGTCGAAGGGGTTAACCGCAGGCGCCACTTCGCCGTTCTCGCGGTCGGGGGTGGAAAGCTGCCCGGCGAAGAAAGCGCGGGCCAGGCTCCGGTTCTCGCCGGCATCGGTGATGAGGTAGGTCAGTCCGTACTGCATCCAGTCGCCGCCGGTGTAATAGACTTCGATCCTGTGCTGGATGCCCTTGGCGTCGGCGTAGGCGAAAACCTTTATAATCCGGGAGTTCTCTTCGGTGGGGAACATCTTGTACACCGTGGGGAAAGCGGAAGCGACTTCGTCGTTGTGGGTGCACTTGTCGGTTATGTCGGTGAGCTGTATCTGCGAGGCCGAGACGCGTGCTATAACGGGCACGGGGATGTCCAGATCCTGCGCCTGGGGAATAACGGCGGTGAACTGCGCGTCGGTGTGGGAGATAGCGTTTTCGAGCGCGTAATTTACAGGGCCGGTTTTAGCGAAAGCGGCACCCGGCAGGGCTACCAATAAAAGACCGAGAATGAATTTAGCGAACTTTGTCATAGCAAAAGCCTCCGAAATATAATTTTTATTATATTCCCGATACTTTGTGCTAAGTTTCGCTTAGGTGGGAGAAACTTAACGCGCTTTCCGGATACGATCTGGGAAAGACATCACTGCATAAGGTAGTCGTAGGACTTTAAGGATACCTTCGCAGCTTGTAAGATACGGAAAAACTCCAAACACTGCCTGACGAACTTACTGCCTTACAAATTTGGTGTGTAATCAGTATAGCAAATTACACGGCTTCTGAAAAGAGAAAACTCAGTTCCCGCCTATCCGGTACTCCTGGGTGCCGCCCATGTCGGTCCGGAAAACGGTGGCGCCCACGGCCTGCAGATTGGACAAGGTCACCGCGGCGGGAAAACCGAAAGTGTTGCCTGCGCCGACCTCAATGTAGGCGTACTTGGGCTTGACCATGTTGAGGAAAGCCGCACTGGTGGCAGTGTTGCTGCCGTGGTGCCCAACCTTGAGCACATCCGACTGCAGCTCGCTGCCGTAGGTGGAGATCAAAGCGGCTTCGGCGTCCGACTGAATATCTCCGGTGTAGATGATGGAGGTGTTCTGATAGGTGACTTTCAGAACTATAGAGCAATCGTTCAGCACCTGACCGGAGTTGCTGCCGCCGTTGTTAGAGCAGGCGTTCAGCACTTTAACCTGCACTTCGCCCGGGTCCCAGTCCAGGTTGTCGCCCGCGGCGGGGTAGATCATATTCACGCCCAGGGCGCTGATCTTGTTGCGCAGGGCCTTGGCGCCGGCGGCGCCGGTATTGTCTTCGCGGGTGTCGTAAAAATTGTCCACCTTAACATGGCTGAAAACGTAGTCCAGCCCGGCGTAATGGTCAAGGTGCGGGTGGGTAAGCACCACATAGTCCAGCTTGGTGATGTTGTGCTGGGTGAGAAAAGCTGCCAGCGGAGCGTTGGGGTTAGGGCCGCCGTCTATCAGCACATTCTTGCCGTTTGGGAGTTCTATGTATTCGGCGTCACCCTGTCCCACGCTGATAAAATAGGCGTTAAGAGGCGGAACTGACTTGAGAGGGGGGCGGACGGCGGACGTGGCGTTAGCTTCGGGAATGGCCGCGGCGTCAGCGCCGGAGGCTGAGAAATTAAGAGAATCAAAAGCGGTAGCCGCATAGCTTCCCGTAACAAGGGAGGAAAAGAAAAAGCCAATCGAGAGAAGCGCGGCTGAAAAAAAGGCTTTCATTTTCATCGTAGTAGAACTTCGTCTGTATAAAGCCGTTACTGTACTTTATATATTATAGGCGGACTGGCGCGGGTTACCAAGAGGCTTAGGGCCCAGCGCGGAGTAGGCCTTAAAGCCCGGATGAGGGATAGGCCAAGTTTTAGTTAATTGAGGGTGCCGGTTTTGGCCAGCCAGGAGAAGAGTAGTCCGATAAGCGCGGCGGCCAGCATGACAATCAGCCAGGCATAAGAAGACGGCTCGATGGGCTCATTAGGTATCGTGTCCTGCTGCATGGGGGAACGGAGGTCAGGCTGGGGCGGAACCGGGCCGCTCCGCTGCCGGTCCGGGCGGGGAACCGGGGCCGAAGCTTTAAGGGCCAGCCGCATGAAAGAAAGGATGGGTGAGGCGGCGTCGAGGCCTGTCTGCAGGCGGAACCTGTTAAGGGTTTCGTCTATGTTCCGGTCAGACGTGACCTTACCGGGTTCTCCGGCGGCGGCGTCGCTTTTTCTCCCTTTCATGCTTAAATTATAGTATTTAAAACCGCCGCTTATAGGCCAAAAAACAAAATCGATACGGGTCTTTTGGTCCTATCCCCTCTCCGGCTGATGTCGTACGATATCTTATGGAAGTTTACTGAGAGGCTTTAGTTATGATGAAGACAAGCAATTTCGATAAAGATAATTTCGGCCGCCGGCAGGGCAATAAACTAATCCTGCGCCTGCCGCCGGGGCATTCCGTGGGCACCGACTCGCCCGAAGTGAAACCGGGAAAGAACTGTTCCTACCTCTGGATCCTCGGGCCGCGCCGCCGCGCCGGCAAAAGCTGGCGGGACCTGTCCCCTATAAATTAGACCTAAAGTTCCCGCCGGAGCCGCTCTTTGAAGGGCGGTTCCCTGCTTTAACGGCGTCGGAAAAGTTGCGCTTGCCTGTATTTTGTCGCATAATAGTGGGATAGGCGCGGCAAATATTTTTAAGAGCTGGTCCGGGAGTACATTATGAAGAAAAACGGAAAGATCATAGGAGCGGGGATAGGAATTGCGGCGTTAACTGCGGCGGGGGTCTACTTCCTGTACGGCGAGAAAGGCGCCAAGAACCGCGAACGGGTTTACGGCTGGGCTCTTAAGATGAAGGGAGACGTGCTGGAAAAGATAGAGTCCATGAAGAAGATCGACCGCGAGACCTACCTGCGCATGGTGGACAAGATTTCCGAGCGCTACGCGAAGCAGGATACGATAAGCCCCGCCGAGCTGCGCCACCTGACCGTGGAACTGAAGAACGCCTGGGTCCATATCGATAAGAAATTGGAATAACAGCGCGGTACGTCAAACTTAGACAAAGAGAACGGGCGGAGCTTTTAAGGCTCCGCCCGTTCTTTTAGGTTCGTCTGCCTTACTTCTTAGACAAGCCCCTGGGCCATCATGGCGTCGGCGACTTTTTTGAAGCCGGCGATGTTGGCGCCCATCACGTAGTTGCCGGGGTGGCCCGCTTCGTTAGCGGCGGCCACGCAGGCGCTGTGGATGCTGATCATGATGTTGTGCAGGTGCTTGTCCACCTCTTCGGAGGACCAGCTCATGCGCATGCTGTTCTGGCTCATTTCCAGGCCGGAAGTGGCCACGCCGCCGGCGTTGGAGGCTTTGCCGGGGGCGAAGAGCAGCTTCGCGTTCTGGAACACCGTCACGGCCTCGGGAGTACAGGGCATGTTGGCGCCTTCAGTCACGCACATAACGCCGTTGGCCACGAGGGTCTTGGCGTCCGCTTCGTTCAGCTCGTTCTGGGTAGCGCAGGGCAGAGCGACGTCTACCTTGACTTCCCAGGGCTTTTTGCCGGCGTGGAACTCGGAACCCGCGAACTTCTTGGCGTAAGGAGCAACAATGTCCTGACCGGAAGCGCGGATCTCAAGCATGTATTCCCATTTTTCGCCGCTGATGCCCGCTTTGTCGTAAATGTAACCGTCCGGGCCGGAGATAGTCACGACTGTGCCGCCAAGGTCGTTAACTTTCTTTACCGCACCCCAGGCCACGTTGCCGAAGCCGGAGACGGCCACGGTTTTGCCCTTAAGGCTGGTGCCCTTGGTCTTCAGCTGCTCTTCGCAGAAGTAGACCACGCCAAAGCCGGTGGCTTCGGGACGTATAAGGGAGCCGCCCCAGGTGATGCCTTTGCCGGTCAGCACGCCGGTGAATTCGTTCTTAAGGCGCTTGTACTGGCCGAACATGTAGCCGATTTCGCGGCCGCCCACGCCGATATCGCCGGCCGGCACGTCGGTATTGGGGCCGATGTGGCGGAACAGCTCGGTCATGAAGCTCTGGCAGAAGCGCATAACTTCGGAGTCGGACTTGCCTTTAGGGTCGAAGTCGGAACCGCCCTTGCCGCCGCCCATGGGGAGGGTGGTCAGGGCGTTCTTGAAGATCTGCTCGAAGCCGAGGAACTTCAGGATGCTGGCGTTGACGGAGGGGTGGAAGCGCAGGCCGCCCTTATAGGGTCCGATGGCGCTGTTGAATTCGAAGCGGAAACCGCGGTTGATGTGGTATTCGCCCTTGTCGTCGGTCCACGGCACGCGGAAGATGATGCCGCGTTCGGGTTCCACGAGTCTGTCGAGGATCTTGGCTTTAATATATTCAGGGTGCTTTTCCAGTATCGGGGTCAGGGTTTCGAGGACTTCTTTAACCGCCTGGTGGAATTCCTTCTCGCCGGGGTTCTTGGCGACTACGTTGGCCAGCACGCCGTTAACGTAATCATGAACGGACTTCTTGCCTTTTTCTGCTACAACTGTGGTTGTTGACATAAGTTCCTTCCTTGATTTTATCTTTCGTGTTTGATTTTGAAACAGACAAAACTAAAATTGCTCTATATTTATATTACAAACCTAAATTTGGGTTGTCAACCAAGCGCAGAAAAGGGCCAAGGCCGCCGGTACTGGCCCGTTACGCGCGGAATTTATACAATAACTATATGGATTACCTGCTGGCACTTGCCGCCGCGCTGCTTTTCGCAGTTTCAGTACCTGCCGGCAAGGTGCTGCTCTCCCATTTAAAGCCGCTGGAGCTTTCTGCCATTTGCTATTTGGGCAGCGGGCTGGGGCTGCTGGCCTGGCGCGCGCTGGCTGGCGCGCGTACCGCCGAGGCGCCGCTGGACCGGAAGGACCTGCCCTACGCGGCGGGTTTTGTGCTGGCCGGCGGCGTGCTGGCGCCGCTGCTGTTGTTCAGCGGGCTAAGGTTCACCGCTTCCTCTTCGGCCTCCATGCTGCTTAATTTCGAGCTGGTCTTCACTTCGCTGATCGCGGTGACGGTCTTCAAAGAGCACGGCGGCGGTCGCTTCTGGGCCGCGGCCGCGCTGATAACGGCGGGTGGCCTGGCGCTTGGCTGGGAAGGCGGTGGGCTGAACTTCGGCTGGGGTGCGGCGCTGGTGTTGGGAGCCAGCCTGATGTGGGGGGTGGACAACAACCTCACGGCCCGCGTTTCGTCCAAGGACCCCGTTACGCTGGCCATCCTAAAAGGCCTCGCCGGCGGGCTTATCAACGCCGCGCTGGCGCTTTACGCCTACGGCTCCCTGCCCCCGCTCAAGTGGGCCGGGGCCGCGCTGTTGCTCGGCTTTTTCAGCTACGGCGTCAGCCTCGTGTTCTTTATACTGGCCATGCGCGGGCTGGGCGCTTCGCGGGCCGGGGCCTTCTTTGGCTCCTATCCGTTCATCGGGGCCGCGCTCGGGGTGCTGCTGCTGGATGAGCCCGTTACCGGCAGGCTGCTGCTGGCCGGCGGGCTTATGCTGGCTGCGTTCCTGCTGCTGGCCCGGGAGCGGCACGCCCACCCCCACCGGCATGAAGCCCTGGAACATGAACATGCCCATACGCATGGCGACGACCATCACGCCCACGCGCACGGGGCCGCGCCGCAGGGGCCGCACTCGCACCCGCACGGGCACGAAACCCTTGAGCACGAGCACCCGCACCTGCCGGACGCTCATCACCGGCACCGGCACGAGTGAATCCGGATTTTTTGGATGTGACTTGAAATACAATAATATTCTATACTTTTATATAAGCATTACTGTCTAATGCCGTGTTCTGCGTCTATATGAAGAAAACCAATTTTGTCTGCACCGCTTTACTGCTCGCGCTATCTTGCGGGGCTTACGCCGGAGAGTTCAAGGACAAGGGCGAGATCATCGCCGTAGATTTTCCCGCCGGCTGGGCTCCCGGAAAAAGCGACGACCCGACGGTAGCGCTGAAGCTCTCCAGAGGCAAAGCCTTTTTCGAATTTTCCAGGCAGGATTCCGAGTTGAGCGACTACTACCTGAAGGCCCGCGTGAAGGAACAGGTGGATTCCCTGCGCGGCAAGGGCACCTCTCTTTCCGGCGATATAAAACCGGTGAGCCTCCACGGCGTTTCCAACGCCTACTATACCACCTACGATTCCATGGGGTCGGCGGGGTATATGGCTTTCTTCACTTATAACGGCGTTTCCTATGCCGTCTCTGCCAGCGGCCTGGATGAGAGTGATTTTCGCGGCGTGATCTTAAGTGTGCGTAAGCCCGGCGAGAAGATAGAGATGCCCAAGCCCAAGAGGGTCAGGGTAGTGCGCCGCGCCAAAAAAGAGAAAATGGAAGGCGAGGAGTCCGGCACTCAAATCTTTAAAGACGGTGAACCGGATGCTTCTACCGCCGCCGTGGGGAATCTCGCCGCCGTGGGGAGTCCTGTCGCCGTGGGAAGTCCCGCCACCGCCGAAGCTGCCGCAGTTCCCACCGAGGCCCCCGTCGCGGCCGCTACTCAGCCCGCAGCCGGGGAAGCCGCTCAAAATTTCCTGGCCAGCCTGTCAAAGAAAGATGAAACCGGTTTGCCTCCGTACTTGCCGCGCAAGCCGCTGCCGTTCGTGCTCTGGGGCGCGCTTATCGCCCTCTGGGTGGGCGGCTCATTCGCCGCCAGGGCAGCCGCAGCCGGCTACAAGAATCCCAAGCTGCCGCCGCCGCCCGCCGACGTCCCGCCCGACTTCTTCTTCCCGTTCATGATCTCCAAGGTTTCTTCCCTGAAGGATGTAACCTATAACATCGTGACCAGGCAGCGTCAGCTGCTGCTGGCCGACTATCCCTGCGAGCACGAGCTCTACCTCGCCGGCGGTATTTACGGCGCGATTTTCTTCCATATAGCCTGGAGCCTGCTGGCGTTTGTTGGCCGGGGGGACCTGTTCACCAATATCCTGCTGCACGTGCCGCTTCTCGGGCGCGCGTTGGCTTCGCTGCCGGAGATCTTTTTCATTGTCCCCGTTATCGCAGGCGCGGCCATGTATTTTAGCAAGCAGCGCAGCCTGCAGGTCTACGACGCGCAGTCCGCGCTGCTAATGGAAGTTAAGCCGGAGATAGTTTACGGCCTGATCCGCGACGGCGGAGGCAAAGAAGTTGCCCGACTGGTGCGCAAGGGCGGCTTTATGGACCGGAGCTGGGAGTTCGTCGACACGGATAATTCAGTGGTGTTAACGATAAGGGACGATTTCCCGAAAGGCCACCTGCTGCGCATGCTGTTTGGCAGCCTGGGAGGTTCGCTCCGGGCCCGTTACGGCCTCTTTCATCAGGAACGCCGCGCGGGTTATGTTTTCCTGGATCCTTCTTCGGCTGACAGGTTCCAGATTCATATGGACTACGCGTTCGCGCGCATGGGCCATCCGGCGCAGATCCTGGCGGCCGTGCTGTACATCACCTCCAAGGAAAAAGACGCAATCTATCCGTCTCCGTTCTAAAGCGACGGTTGGCGGATAGGCGCGGCAGTATTCCCCTGATTATTAGGAGCAATTTATGAAAATAGGCATACTTACTGGCGGCGGGGACTGCCCCGGGCTTAACGCGGTTGTGCGCGGCGTGACCAAGTCCGCCCTGCGGCGCGGCTGGGAAGTGATTGGCTTCCGTGACGGCTACCGCGGCCTGGTGGAGAAAGATTTTGTGCACCTGGGCGACCAGGATGTGTCGGGCATTATCATCCGCGGCGGCACCATCCTCGGCACTTCCAATACCGCGAATCCTTTCGCCTACACGCTGGAGCCGCTGGGTTCAATCAACAAGCCCAAGGACCTTTCGAAACTGGCGTTCAAGAATTTTAAGGAATTGGGTCTGGGCGCTCTGGTGGCCATAGGCGGGGACGGCACGCTGACAATGGCGAACCAGCTTTATAAACGCGGCATGCCGGTGATAGGCGTGCCCAAGACTATAGATAATGACCTGTCCGCCACTGATATAACCTTCGGCTTCGATTCCGCGCTGCACGTGGCTACCCAGGCTGTGGACCGGGTGCATACCACGGCGGAATCACACAACCGCGTGATGATAGTGGAAACTATGGGCCGTTATGCGGGCTGGATAGCGCTGCGCGCGGGCATAGCGGGCGGCGGCGACATTATCCTGCTGCCGGAGATCCCCTACCGGGCCGAAGATATTGTAGAAGCGGTGATGGAGCGCAAAAGCAAAGGAAAGAAATTTTCGATAATCGTAGTGGCTGAAGGCGCCCGGCCGGAAAAGGGCGAGATGACCGTGACCAAGGTGGTGAAAGGTTCCCCGGACCCGCTCAGGCTGGGCGGGGTTTCCTACAAGATAGCCGAGTTGCTGGACGGCAAGATAGGGCTGGAGAGCCGCGTGGTGGTGCTGGGGCACGTGCAGCGCGGCGGCGAGCCTACGGCTTTTGACCGCTGGCTGGCCACGGGCTTCGGCGTGAAAGCTGGCGAACTATTGGCCGCTAAAAAATTCGGCCAGATGGTCTCGTTCAGGCATTACGCTTTCACCGGAGTTCCGCTGGCGCATGCGGTGGGAAAACTCCGCCGCGTTAAGTTGTCCTCGCAGGAAGTGCAGACCGCGCTGGCGGTGGGCACCTGCTTTGGCAATTCTAAGGTTACCGGTAAATAACCGCGCTATCTTCAAGGAACTATGGCTACTGAAATTTTATACGGCATAAACACAGCGGAAGAGATCCTTAAAGCCGGCCGGCGCCGGGTAGTGCGGCTGCTAATCTCGCGCAATGAGAAGAGCCAGCGCGTGAACGACCTGGCCGACCTTGCCCGCGGGAACGGGGTTAAGGTGGAGTTCTGCGCTCCCGCGATGCTCGAAAAACTGGCGGAGGGGGGGAACCACCAGGGCGTGCTGCTCGAGGCCGACCCGGTCAGGAAGATGACCCTGGACGACGCGCTGGGCCGCGAAAAAGATCTTAAGAAGACGGTGTGGGTGGCCCTGGACGGGATCACCGACCCGATGAACCTCGGTGCTATTATCAGGTCCGCCGCCTGTCTCGGAGTTTCTACCGTGCTGCTGCCCGAGCGCCGTTCTGCCACCATGAACGCGGCGGCTCAGAAGACCGCCTCCGGAGCGGCCGAGCGGATAAATATTATAGAGGTTGTTAATCTGAATACTACTATTCTCAAGCTGAAGGAAAAGGGATTCTGGGTTTACGGGCTGGACATGAAGGGGCAGGCGCTGCCCAAGGTTGATTTTACGCTGCCTGCTTTGGTCCTGATAGGCTCCGAAGGCGAGGGCCTGCACCAGAAGACGCGCGAGCATTGCGACGTGGTAGTTTCAATCCCCCAGAAGGGCGGGGTGGAAAGCCTGAACGCCGGCAATGCCGCCGCCATAGTCTTCTACGAACTTTCCAAAAGATTATAAATAACCCGGCGTGGGCGTGGGGGCAGGGTTAGCAAAAGCCTCGCGCAGGCCCGAGCTTACGCAAGAGCGAGGGCCGAGTGAAGCAGGCGCGGGCACGGTGTGCGAGACGCCGGTTTTGCGTTCCTGCCCCCATGCCCACGCCTCCCCAAGCTATATAAATAGACAACGCGGGCCCGCGCCCGCGTTGTCTGTCTCCCTCAAAATCTTGGAGCGGAAGGCAACCGTCGATAAGGTGTTCCGCTCCAGAAATAGTATAGCAGATAATTTTTAGTTGTCAAGGGGTGGCTATTGACTTGTCAATAGCCAGGGCATTGACTAACGGCAAAAGAAGGCCGCCCGGCGTGGGGAATGGTTTATTTTGAGTTAATGGAAATTTCGTGTTGGTTTTTGTGGCACATTACGGCTGTCTAAGTAGTGTGCCACAAGTGTTTTTTTATGTTCTAGGCTCATGCCCCTATGCCGGTGCAATAATTCCTTCAATCGGCTGTTAATTCCTC
>JBBRDG010000057.1:0-15048 GCA_038204165.1 Elusimicrobiales bacterium | reverse complement strand
CATCGAATGCCCAGGGGTACCAAGCACAACTAACCTGGTAGAGGGCGGGATTAACAGCCGGATAAAGGAATTGTTGCACCGACACCGCGGCATGAGCCTAGAGCATAAGAAAATAATTGTCGCCTACTTCCTAAACATCAGAAATAGGCCACAAAAAACAACACCAAATGTCTCTTAACTCTCTTATTTTGTATCGGGACTGTGGGGTTGCAAGCCGGAAAAGATAGAGGCCGACAGGGCTTTCGTCTTTTCCGCCGAGCTGACGGCGCGGGACTTCGCCCGCCTCAACGGCCTGCCGGAGCCGGCGCTGGGCGCCGCGCTCGGCCTGCGCGGCCGGGAAGGGTTAGAACGCAGCTTGTCTGCCTTCGGCCTTTCCGAGGCCGAACTTTCCGCAAGGGTCCGCAAGAGCCTGGCCCTGTATAACGAGGAAGGTTCCAAGAACTGGAAAAAAATTGCGCTCAAGTTCGCGCTGTGGCTGGCGTTCCTGGGAGCGGTTTTTAGCCTGCTGCGCCGGGGCCTTGTTAAAGCCACGCTGCGCAAAGCGCTTTACTTAGCGGCCATAACCCTGTTCGGCGTTGTTCTGGGTTCTGACCCCAGCCCGATGGGGACGGTGAAGGACGCTATCGTCCTATTCGGGGCTAAACATGCGGTTTTCCCGCCCAGGCTGGCGGCGCTGGCGGTTTTCCTGCTGCTGGTGGTGTTGGCCAATAAGTTCATCTGCGCCTGGGGCTGCCAGCTGGGAGCCCTGCAGGACCTGCTGTTCCGGCTTAGCCGGGACAGCTCTGGCCGTTCGCTGTTTAAGCAGTATAAGCCGGCTTTCGCTTTTACCAACACGGTGCGGATAATTTTTTTCTGCCTGATTACGGCAGCGGCCCTGGTTTGGGGGTGGGATCTTGTGGAGCCGGTGGACCCTTTTAAGATCTATAACCCGGCCCTGCTGAAAACGGCGGGTTGGCTGTTCCTCGGCGCGCTTTTGGCGGCCAGCTTGTTTATTTACAGGCCCTGGTGCCAGCTGCTCTGCCCCTTCGGCCTGACGGGCTGGCTGGCGGAGAAGGTCAGCGTATTTAAAATAAAGGTAAATTATTCCACCTGTATTTCCTGCGGGGCCTGTGCGCGAGCCTGTCCCTCTACGGTTATGAAAGCCATTCTAAGGCGGGATAAAGTTATCCCGGACTGCTTTGCCTGCGGCGAATGTCAGCAGGTCTGTCCTACCCGGTCAATCTCGTTTTCCGCTGGCAGGCGGGAGCTTCCGCCTGCCGGCAAGTACAAGCGGCCGGAAGATAACTCTTAGGATTTACGAAATGAAAAATATTTTACTACTGGCCGCGCTGTTCTGTTTTACCGCCTGCTACCGCAACAACTTCGAGACCGTGATCGAGCTGGATTGCGGCGGAATGAAACTGCAGTTCGAGGAGAACGAGTTTGCCGGGCCGCCGGATATGCCACTGAGCCATTTCCCCAAACTTTACCTGGCCGCAAACGGCCTGCCCCGGGTGAGGGTGGACAGCCTTTATCATGGCGGGGTCTTGGAGGCTTACGGGCTGCTGGCGCCTGAAGATAAGTTTTACCTCTTCCCCGCGGTAGACGGGAAAGCGCGGCCAAGAGCGGACAAGTACCATCCACGGGATATCTTCGTGGACCCGGCGGTTTTTTCGCCTGACCAATATGAAGGAATAAAGGCCTGTCTTTCAAAAAACATCTCCGCCGTAGATTCCGCTTTTGATCGCCCGCTGTTCAAGGACGGCTACGTCTCCAGCTTGAGGTTGCGTTCCATAATATACCGGAGTTATGAGGATAGTTATCGTTTTTGTGGTGACAAGGTACTGGGGAAACGCTTTGACTGTTATGGCGGACAGGCCTATATAAAAACCACTACGCCGCTTTCTCTGCAGCTTTGCCGCGCCGGCTCCGACAATACCAATATGGCGGACTTAATCGGGCGTATTTCCGCGGACCAGCGTAGCGTGCAGTTGCGCGGCCCTGGTTCGTCAGGGCCGGCTGATCATCCGCTATACGGTCTAAAAGCGCTGGCCGGGCCTGATTGGCGGGGCTTTTATGAAACCTGCCGGGACTCTTCAGGTAAAAACATTTTTGATTATCTTAAAGAAGCGCCCTGGACGGAGTAATTAATGAATCCCCCGGGAATCTTGACAGCTCCGCTATAAAAAGATACTATTGATAATAGTTCTCAATAATATGAACCATAGACACGGGCACAATCCTGACTGCTGCTGCAGGAAAATACGCGGAGAAGGGCGCCGGATGACGCCGGCCCGCCACTCCGTATTAGACGCGCTGAGCGAGCGCGGGGAGCACCTTACGGCGGAACAGGTCTTTAAGGCCGCCAGCCGCCGCTGTCCCAATATTGGCCTGGCCACGGTTTACCGGACGCTGGAGCTTCTTACCAATCTTGGCATGGTTAATAAGTTTGATACCGGCGATGATAAAGCCCGGTACGAGGTGGCCGACGGTCCCGGTTCCAAGGGCCATCACCACCACCTGGTTTGCACTTCCTGCCGAAAAATAGTGGATTATGAGGATTTTATACAGGAAGAAATGGACTTGCTGCGTAAAACAGAAGAAGGCTTAAGAAAAAAATACGGCTTTAAAATAAACAGCCATGTTATGCAGTTCTACGGTCTGTGCAAGGCTTGCTCTAAATAATTTTTTTTAAAGTTTATTGAGAACAGCTCTCAATAAATATAAGGAGGCGCATTATGCCATACAGAGATGGAACAGGGCCCAGAGGAACCGGCCCGGTGAGCGGCAGGGGGATGAGGCGCTGCGGCGGCGGCGGCCGTGGTTTCGGCCTGCGCCGGGGTTTCGGGGCGGGGGGCTTTAGTACGGCGGCTCCGGCTTCGGAAACTGAAGCACTGGCGGCTGAGAACAGAACGCTGAAAGTCCGCCTGGCTGAGCTTGAAAAAACAATAAGCACGCGGAAGAGCGAATAAACCGCGGGTCTCGGAAGGATAATTCCCTTCCGGGGCAGAATTTGAATTAAAGTTTGCAAGGAGAAAATATGAAAATAGGTATTACACTTAACGACGATCAGGGACTTAAGAGTGAAGTTTGCGCCCATTTTGGCCAGTGTAGTCATTTCCTTATAGTTGAAAGCGACGGCAAAGTTATTACCTCTTCGAAGGTTGTGCCCAATAATGCCGTACACGGCGGCGGAGGCTGCCTGGCCGTTACCGAAATCCTTAAATACGGCATAACCCATGTTATAGCCGGGGGGATGGGTGGCGGGGCTCAGAATAAGTTCGCGGCCGCTAATGTGCCTATCTTCGGCTATGCCGGTACTGCCGAGAATGCCGTTAAGGCCATGCTTGAAAGCAAGCTGGGCGGCATAGACCCCTGCGCCGGTCATGACCATGAGGAAGGCGGCTGCAGCCACTAACGATTCGGGGTTTAAATTTAGGAGGGAACAATGGAAAACAATGAAAGAAAGGGTATGCCTTTGCTGGGGGATCAATTCCCCGAACTGACCGTGGTGACTACGCGCGGAGTTAAAAAACTGCCGGGCGACTATAAAGGTAAATGGTTTGTGCTGTTCAGCCATCCGGCCGACTTTACGCCTGTCTGCACCACCGAGTTTGTTGCTTTTCAAAAGCGCTACGACAAGTTTAAGGCGCTAGGCTGCGAGCTTATAGGCATGAGCGTGGACCAGGTCTTTTCCCACCTAAAGTGGGAGGAGTGGATAAAAGAAAAGGTGGGCGTGGAGATAGGCTTCCCGATAATAGCCGACAACGGCGCCGTAGCCGACAGGCTGGGCCTGATCCATCCCGGCAAGGGCACCAATACGGTCCGTGCGGTGTTTATAGTTGACGCCGAAGGCGCTATCCGCATAATCTTCTACTACCCGCAGGAACTGGGCCGCAATATCGATGAGATCCTCCGGGCCGTGGAGGCTATGCAACTCTCCGACAAGCACGGCGTGGCCATGCCCGCGCAGTGGCCGGACAGCGAAGTGGTGGGGAAGAACCATGTGATAATCCCGCCCGCCAAAGATGTGGACACCATTAAGCTGCGGCTGGCTGATGCCAAAGCCGGTAAATTAGAATGCCTCGACTGGTGGCTGTGCCATAAAGAGCTTAAGAAGTAGGAGGTTTTATGAAAATAGCAGTAACATCAAGCGGCGGGTCCCTTGACTCCGCCGTAAGCGAGAAATTCGGACGGGCGCCTTACTTTGTGATAGTAGACAGCGAGACTATGGCTTTTGAGCCGGTGCTCAACGCGGCCGAAGCCGTAAACAGCGGCGCCGGTCCCGAGGCGGTAAGGCAGATAGCGGCGCGCGGCGCGCAGCTGCTGCTTACCGGCCATGTGGGCGGCAACGCCCAGCAGGCGCTGGACGCGGCCGGAATAAAAGCTGTTACCGGTATCACTCCTCCGGACACGGTAAGGCAGGCGGTGGGAAAGTACCTTAAGAAGTAAACCATGATAATAGCCGTAGCCAGTGGAAAAGGCGGAACGGGTAAAACCACGGTAGCCGTCAACTGGGCGCTCTCCATGGAGGGCGCCCAGCTGTTGGACTGCGATGTGGAGGCCCCGAACGCCCATATCTTTCTCCGTCCGGAATTAACCTCCACGGAGGAGGTTTCGTTGCCGGTGCCGGTCATAGATAAGGCGCTGTGCGACTATTGCGGGCGCTGCGCCGAGGTTTGCGAGTTTAAGGCGCTGAATGTTTTTAAAAAGGAAGGCGGCGGCAGCGTGGCTTTTCTGGAGCATCTCTGCCATAATTGCGGGGCCTGTACCCTGTTCTGCCCCAAGGGTGCCATAACGGAACGCCCCAAGGGCATAGGATTTATAGATAACGGAACCGCCGGCGGGGTACTATACTCCGGAGGCCGGATGAATATCGGAGAGATAAAATCCCCGGCGCTGATAAAAAAACTTAAAGAAAAGATAGACAGGACCCGCACGGTAATTTTAGATTGCCCTCCGGGCGCCGCATGTCCTATGGTGGCGGCCGTAAGCGGTAGCGATTTCTGCGTGCTGGTAACGGAGCCCACGCCTTTCGGCCTGCATGACCTTACGATAGCGGCTGAAACTGTGCGCAGGCTCGGTATCCCTTTCGGGGTGCTGGTGAACCGCGCCGAGGAGCCGGGGGCCGTGGAGGCCTGGTGTGCGGCACAGTCAGTGCCGCTCTTGGGCAGGCTTCCTTTTGACAGGCAAGTGGCCGAACTCTATTCCTCCGGGCGCACTTTCCTGGCTGAAAAGCCGCAGTATACGGCGGTCTTCAGGGAAGCGCTGTTAAAAATAAAGAAGCTTCTGGAGGGTTCTGCCGCATGAAACAGATAGTGGTGATCAGCGGTAAAGGTGGCACCGGCAAAACTACGCTGGCGGCCTCCTTCTGCGCGCTGGCCGAAAGGCCGTTAATTGTGGACTGCGACGTAGACGCGTCCGATCTGCACCTGCTGCTGCATCCTGTACTAGGCGCGCACCGGGAATTTTTTGGCGGAAAGACCGCCGTTATAGACCCGGCGCTCTGCACTCGCTGCGGCCGCTGCCGCGAAGTGTGCCGTTTTGCGGCTATCCCGGAGTCTTTTAAGGTGCAGGAATTTTCCTGCGAAGGCTGCGCTTTGTGCGCGCGGGTCTGCCCGGCGGGCGCGGTGCAGCTGAAAGAAAGGCTTTCCGGGCGCTGGTTCGTTTCGGAAACCAAATATGGTCCTATGGTGCACGCGGAGCTGGATCCGGGCGCGGAGAATTCCGGCAAACTTATAAGTGTCATAAAGAAAGAAGCCGGGCGCCTGGCGGAGGCGGCCGGCAACCCTTGGATGATAGTAGACGGGCCTCCGGGCACAGGCTGTCCGGTTATGGCTTCGCTGTCCGGGGCTTCGCTGGTGGTTATTGTAACGGAACCTACCTTCTCAGCTATCAGCGACATGAAGCGCGTCTGGGAGACGGCCGCTTCTTTCTCGCTGCCCTGCGCGGTGGTGGTTAATAAGCGGGATATAAATCCGGAGAATACGCTGGCCATAGAAAAATTCTGCGAGCAGTACAAAATAGCGCTGGCCGGTACCCTGCCTTTCGACCGGGACGTGCAGGCGGCAATAGCGGCGGGGGTTCCGCTGCCCGAATATAATTCCGGAGCACTTTCGGCGGCAGTTGGCGCGATCTGGCGAAGAGTTACCGAACTTTGCTGACGCGGCGGAAAAAGGTGAAAACATATGAACAACAGTGAAGAGAAAAAGGCGGAAGACGAGGCCATAAAGAACAAGATGGGGGCTATCCGCAACAAAATTCTTATTATGAGCGGCAAGGGCGGGGTGGGAAAAAGTACCGTGGCGGTGAACCTGGCCCTGGCAATGGCTATGCGCGGGCATAAGACCGGTATTCTGGATATAGACCTGCACGGTCCCAACGTGGCCAGGATGTTGGGCATAACCGAACTTAAGCCGGGCGGGGAAGAAGGCGCCATTACTCCGGTGCAGGCGGCTCCCAATCTTACCGCGCTAAGCATGGCGCTGCTGGGCATAGGCGCCGGCACACCGCTAATCTGGCGCGGCCCGCTTAAGAGCGCGGCCATCAGGCAGATGCTCGGCGAGGTTAACTGGGGTACGCTGGATTACCTTTTCCTTGATTCTCCTCCCGGCACCGGCGACGAACTGCTTACCGCCGTGCAGTCCATTCCCGGCCTTACCGGGGCCATTGTGGTGGCAACGCCGCAGGAAGTGGCGCTGGACGACGCCAGGCGCAGCGTAGCTTTTGCGGAATCTACCGGCGTGAAAGTGCTTGGGATAGTGGAAAACATGAGCGGCTTTTTCTGCCCCCACTGCGGCAAAGAAACCCGGATTTTTAAAAAAGGCGGGGCGGTGAAGCTGGCCGAAGAGAAGCAGCTTACGCTGCTGGGCAGCATTCCTATTTCGCCCGAAGTGCCTGAAATGGCCGATGAGGGGAAATCCATCTTCACGGCGGAGGGGAAAGCGCAGGAGGTGTTTAAGAAGATGGCCGAGCAGGTGGAGGCTATTTGTCAGAACTAATCTGGGTAATGGCGGCGGTAATGGCCGGGAACCTGCTTTCCGTGGGGCTGGCCGCCGTTATTTTTTACGGCGGCCTCAACTCGGCGAAAGCGCTGCCCTGGCTTATAAGCTTTGCGGCCGGCACGCTGCTTTCGGCCGGTTTTCTGGGCATGCTCCCGAAGGCCATGTCCGCGCTGCCGCCCAGGGAAGCTGCCACCGTTATTTTTGCGGCGATAGTGCTGATGATCCTGCTTGAAAAAACGCTGTTGTGGCGGCATTGCCATGAGGAAAATTGTGAGATCCACCGCGCGGCCGGTTCGCTGGTGCTGTTCGGGGACGGGCTGCATAATTTTATGGACGGGGTGGCCATAGCGGCGGCTTTCTCCGCGGGGCCGCAGCTGGGGCTGGCCACTACCGCCGCCATTTTCGCGCATGAGCTGCCGCAGGAACTCGGGGACTTTGCCGTGTTGCTTGATTCCGGATTTACAAAGCGGTCTGCCATTTTCTGGAACCTGGTTTCGGGCGCGGCCGCGTTGGGCGGCGGCCTGGCCGGCTGGTACGCTATCGGGTCCGTGGCGCGGGCGGCGCCTTACGCTATGGCGGTCTCCGGCGCCAGCTTCATTTATATAGCCCTTTCGGACCTTATTCCGTCCCTTGGGGGCCGGCACAGGGTAGGGCCCGCGCATTTTCTGGCTTTTTTGGGAGGAGCGGGCATCATGCTACCTTTTATTTTAAAATGAACGAAGCAAAAGAGTTTAAATATATCTACGGTCCCGTTTCTTCCTGGAGACTGGGGCGCTCGTTGGGGATAGACCCGCTTTCGCGGCCGGAAAAGATCTGTAATTTTAGTTGCGCTTATTGCCAGTTGGGGCCAACCGGCGCTTATACCGGGGGCCGCGCGGTTTTTGTTTCCGCCGCGCAGATCCTTAATGAACTTGACGCTCTGCCGCAGGTTGGGATAGATTACCTTACCCTTTCTTCGCGCGGCGAACCTACGCTGGCCGCCAACCTGGGCGAAATAGCTGCGGCTATAAAAGCGCACCGCTCCGAGCCGCTGGCGGTAATAACCAATGCCTCGCTTATGGACAGGGAGGAGGTGCGGGCGGACCTGCTAAAGTTCGATTTCGTTATCGCCAAGCTGGACGGCTCCGGGGAGGAAAGCTTCTCGGAAATAAACCGCCCCGCCCCTGGCCTGGTTTTGGGAAATATTATCCGCGGCCTCAAGCTGTTCGCCGAAAGGTATAACGGCAAGTTGGCGCTGCAGACCATGCTTACAACCTCCAATGTGCACCAGATCAACGGGTTGGCGGACATCTACCGGTTTATCGGCCCGGACGAGATCCAGGTAAATACCCCGCTGCGCCCGTCCCCGGTTAAGCCGCTTTCCAGGGAAGAACTTACCGTAGCCGCCTCGCGGCTGCGTTCTTTGAATATCCTTTCCCGGTTCGGGAAAGCGGCCGCTATTCGAACAGTTTATGAGGCTGATAAAGAGAAAGTAGAGGCGATAAGCTCGGCGGAGACGCTTAAGCGGCGCGGTAAAATATAACTTCTGCCGTGACCAGCTCAGGGAATTAACGGGATGAAACTTGCTGTTTTAAAGGAAAAATGAAGACAACACTGGACTGCGTTCCCTGCCTGTTCAGGCAGGCTCTGGATTCCGCCCGGATGTTCTCCCGGGACCCGGCCGTACATGAAAAAATTTTGCGCGACGTGCTGGGCTGGTGCCGTGCTATGGATATGACCAAGCCGGCCCCGGTAATGGGGCAGCGTATCCACCGCCGCCTGCGCCAGCTTACCGGCGTAAAAGATCCGTACCGCGCTGCAAAGAATATTCAAAATAAACTTGCCCTGCGGCTGCTGCCGAAAATGCGCCGCGCGTTGGCAGGGTCGCGCGACCGGCTGGAACTGGCCGCGCGCATAGCCATTGCCGGGAATATTATAGACATGGGGGCTTACGGAGATATCGGGCTTAAGGGAATAGAAAAGGCGGTTAAACAGGCCCTGGCCGAACCCTTGCGCGGCGGCATGCCCGCCTTCCGGCGCGAGGCCGCTAGGGCTGCCTCTATTCTTTATCTGGCCGACAATGCCGGGGAAATAGTTTTCGACCGTTTGCTTATAGAAGAGTTAGGCCCTGCCCGCGTTACCTTAGCTGTGCGCGGAGGGCCGGTAATTAACGATGCTGTGCTGGCCGACGCGCGCGCGGCCGGGCTGTATAAGCTGGTCCGGGTTATAGATAATGGCTCAGACGCCCCCGGTACGGTGCTGGAGGAGACTTCCCGGGAATTTAAGGCGCTGTTTATGAGCGCGGACCTGGTGATAGCTAAAGGCCAGGGTAACTATGAGACCTTGAGCGAAGCCCCGCGGCCGGTATATTTCCTTTTCAAGGCCAAGTGCCCGGTAATAGCGGAGCGCGCCGGGGTGAAGGTTGGCGCGCAGGTGCTGGCGCGCAGCGGAACTGCGGTTTTACGTAAGGAGAAAAAATGAACCATATAGAAATTCTGAAACAAGCCTGGGAGCTGCGCGAGGGGCCGGCGGTGTTAACCACCGTGGATAAGGCCGGAACGCCTAATTCGGTATATGTGCTGAGCATGAAATTGCTTGAAGACGGTTCTATTGCCATAATGGATAATTACTTTAATAAGACCAGGGCGAATATTCTGGCCGGCAGCCGCGGGTCTTTTCTTTTTTTGGCAAAGCCAAGGAAGCCTTACCAGGCTAAGGGGAGGATAGAGTACCTGACCTCGGGTCCGGTTTATGAGGAACTCAAGGCCTCGGTTGACCCCAAACACCCGCGCGTGGCCGCCGCCGTCCTGCGCGTGGAAGAGCTGTATTCCGGAGCGGAAAAGCTAAAGTGATTTAGCCGCGCAAATAGTAGTGCTATCTGATACTTAATTGAAAATAAGGGGACTTTAGGGCAAGGCTTTTGGGCCCTTGGCCTTTGAAAGGCGTTTCGCGCGGTGCTATCCTATTGTAGACGCGAAGGCTAGTCAATGAAAAAACTTAAAACCGCTTATTCCCTTGCCCTCCTGTTTTTAGCCCTGTTCCCGGCGGCCGTTCTGGCCGGCGGCGACGTTTTCAAATGCAAGATCAAAGACCTGCATCCCACCCAGCTGGCCGTGGGTATGGAAGAGGTCCGCGGGAAAGAAAACAAATTTAAAAAAATGAGCACAAGCGAGCTCGATCAATACGAAAAGGATAATCCTGAGCCCACTGTGGCCGGTCCCGGCGGCATTCTTTATATTATAGACCACCACCATTTGGCCCGCGCTCTTTCGGAGCTCCGCGTGACCGCCACCTACTGCGTTAAAACCGCGGATTTTACCGGGCTTTCCCCGGAAGCCTTCTGGCAGAACATGGAAGCCAAAAAATGGGTGTATATGTACGACGAGAACGGCAACGGCCCCCGCCCGTACTCGGAGCTGCCGGCCACCGTGGACGGCCTGCGCGACGACCCTTACCGGAGCCTGGCTGGCGCGGTGCGCAAAGCCGGCGGCTACGATAAGACCGACAAACCCTTCGCGGAATTCCAATGGGCCGACTTTTTCCGCATTAAATTTGAGCGGAATATTGTGGAAAACGATTTCGACAAGTGCGTGAAGAAGGCGGTGAAGATAGCTAAGTCACATGAGGCCGCGGCCCTCCCGGGTTACAGCGGAAAGTAGCTACGCCCGCTGCCCATGAAAAAGGCTCCCTTCCGGGAGCCTTTTTTTATGCCTGTATGGCCGCGTTATTTAAGATCAGAGGCGCAGTGAGCGCATTTAACGGCCCTCAGCGGTATGACGGAGAGGCAAAGCGGGCATTCCTTGGTAGTGGGGTCCGCCGGAGGGGCGGGCTTTTCAAACCTGGTTCCCATCTTCTTAAGCTGGGTGATCAGGATGAAGATGGCCCCGGCCACAATGAGAAAATTTATCACAGTGTTCAGGAACAGGCCGTAGTTTATGGTGGCGGCGCCGGCTTTCTGCGCCTCGGCCAGGGTGGCGTAAGCGGTGCCTGACAGGTTTACATAGAGGTTTGAGAAGTCAACGCCCCCGGTCAGCCTGCCTATGGGCGGCATCAGCACATCGGCCACCAGCGAGGAGACGATCTTGCCGAACGCACTGCCGATGATCACGCCCACGGCCATGTCTACCACATTGCCGCGCATTATAAATTCTTTGAAAGATTTAAACATGTTGTCGTCCTTTGCCGTCTTTGGTTAATAATTTACAATAACCGCCATCGAGAGGATCGTGTCGGTCTTTTTGAAGCCCGGGGGGGGCGCGTTAAGGTACTTCCACACATAGGAGCCTTTAAGGGAGAAGTGGGTGGAGATGGAGCTGATCAGCGCTGTTTCCGCGTTCATGCGGTAGCCCTTGGAGTCCTTAAGGTTGCCCTGATAATCCAGGTCCTGGCTGACGTTGGCTGTGGCCGAAAGGGTGCGGATGTACTTGGCGTAGCCCCGGTACGTGCCGAAGGACTGATTCTCCGAGCCCAACCGGTCTTCAAAGATATAACCGCCGCCGGCTTCCACCGCGAGCTTGTCGTTGGCCGTGTCCAGCAGGTGGCGGCCCAGGCCCAGCGCCATGTCGTAACGGTCCTTTATGCCGGCGAAGCGGTTCTTGTCCCAGACAGTTTTTTCGAAAGCGTAGTTCTTGTCGGAGAGCTTCCAGCTGACCTTCTCGGCCGCGTTGTACTGTTCGGCCGTTACCGAGGTGCCGCTCTTGGTCCCAAGGCCGCCGGCGCCCAGTTCCAGCGCGGCTTTAGTCCAGTCGTAGTTGAACAGGTTCTTGGCCGCTATGGTCGAGGTCTTGGAGTTGCCGGAAGTCTGCACTGACGAGAGTTCGGCGGCGTCCTTCCATTTTTTAGGCGCAGGCGCCTCCTGAGCTATTGCCGAAGAGATAAAAAAAGCCAGTACAGCCGCGATTATTGTTGTTTTCATTATATTTCCTTTATTAATCCATGAAAAGCCACTATAATTACACAAAATAATCATAAGAAGTGAAAGTGCTGGACACACAAAAGGCAACAGGAGCCTTTTCACCCCGACACACCCTTGGCGGGGTAATATCTTATAATTACCTTATGGGAAAGCCCTTTAAGGCCGCGCAGGTGCTTGAGAGCGACAGTTCGCTCAGGTTCCCGCATGCCCTGCTGATCAGCGCCTCGGCCGGTTCCGGCAAAACTTATACCCTTGCTCAGCGCTACGTGCAGTTCCTGCTTTCCCAAAAAGTCCCCAACAACGACCTTTCCAATATTCTGGCCGTCACGTTCACCAACAACGCCGCCAAAGAGATGAAGGCCCGCATTCTGGCCTGGCTCAAAGACCTGGCGCTGGACCGCGACCCCGCCAAGATGGACGAGACGCTGGCGCTGGTCTCGCTGGACCGGGCCGCCGTAAAAGCGCGCGCCGCCGAGCTGGTGGAGCGCGTGATAGCCAACTATTCTGATTTCCATATTCAAACCATAGACAGTTTCCTGGCGCGGGTAATGACGGCCTCGGTGGACGAACTCAGGCTGCCGCTCAATCCCGAGATTACCATGAGCTACGACCTGCTCATAGACCTGGCGCTGTATTCCATGTTCGCCCGCATCGGCAAGGCGGACCTGCCGGCCTCGGCGGTGGACCGGTTTCTGGCGGTGCTGCCCAAGACCGGCGCTTACCCGTGGAACCCGGCCGGGCGGGTAAAAGAAAATTTCAACAGCTTTCTGAACCAGGAGGGCAAAACTGAGGGTTCCATAAAAGCAATAGCCGGCGACTACGAGAAGCCGCTCAAGGACCTGTTCCAGGCCGTGCTGGAGGCCTGCGCCGCCCAGCTCAAGCGCTATAAGAACGCGGAACTTTTCAGGGCCAGCTCCCTGGCAGCCATTGAGGCCAACAGCCCCACGGATTTTCTGGCCTCCTACAGTTTTACCTACGGCATTCTGAACGGCGTAAAGAAAGGCAAATTCCCGGCCGGCTGGGAGCGGGATGTTGAGAAACTTAATTCCCTGGTAGTAGACCTCACCGAGCTGAACGCGCAGGCCTACTACCACCCTTACGCCGGCATCTACGGCCGCTTCAAAGAGGAATTGGAGAAGGTGAAGCGCGGCAAGACCGACGTGATCCACATTAACGACATAGCCAAAAAGCTTTCCGCTTACATCAGCACCAAGAACGTGCCGGAGATTTACCTGCGCCTGGGCGAGCGCATCAGCCATTTCCTGATAGACGAGTTCCAGGACACCAACCGCCTGCAGTGGGACGTGCTCCGCCCGCTGGTGGAGGAAGCTCTTTCCAAGAACGGCTCGCTGTTTGTGGTGGGGGATATAAAGCAGGCCATCTACATGTTCAGGAACGCGGACTACAAGATTATGCGCGACCTGCTGGACAAGGCCGAGGGCAATAAGGCCGAAGCCGCCAACCTTTCGCTGGCGCCGCTGGGCGGGGAACTCAAGTACGTAAACCTGCCGGTCAACTACCGCTCCGACGGGGAAGTGCTGGGCTACGTGAACCGGCTTTTCAAGGAGAAATTAAAGAACAGCCCCGACCTGATAGGCCAGGACCTTACCGAGCTGACCTCTTACGAGCAGGCCGTGCTGCCGGGCCGGGTGAAGGACGGCTATGTGCGGACCGACGTGCTGGAGCAGGCCCCCGATTCCGGAGACCAGGGGCAGAAAGACTGGCTGCTGGGCGTGGTGGCCGACGCGCGCAAGCGCTATCCTCTTAACGAGATCGCCATTCTGGTTTCCAAGAACAAGCGCATCGAGCCGGTGGTAGAATGGCTGGCCGGCGCCGGCGTGCCGGTGGCCTCGCTGAGCTCGCTGGATATCCGCAAGCGCCGGGTAGTGGCCGAGCTGCTGGCTCTTCTTAAGTTCCTGGAAACTCCGTCCGACGACCTGTCCTTTGCCGCTTTCATAACCGGGGACATCTTTACCAAATTCACAGGTCTTTCACGCAAAGAGCTGCGCGACTTTATTTTCAAGGCCCGCGCCGCCGGGGAGCCCATCCTTTACGCCGCTTTCCGCAATCATCCGAAGTATAAAAAGTACTGGGACGCTTCGCTAAACCAGGTCTTTCGCAAGGTTGGTTACCTGCCGCTCTACGAGCTGGTCTCGCTGATTTACGCTTCTTTCGAACTCTTTAAAAATTTCCCCGACGAGCAGGCTTTCCTGGCCCGCTTTCTCGACGCGGTAATAAGCCTGGAGGCCGAAGGCGTTACCAGCCCGCGCGCTTTTCTGGAATACGCCGCCGTGCTGGACGAGGACAAGGCCAGGGTCTTCTCCATAGCGCTGCCGGATTATATTGACGCTGTGCGGGTGATGACCTTCCACAAATCCAAGGGCCTCGGCTTTTCCGTGGTGATAAACCTGCTGTTCGAGGAGCAGGCCCCGGCCGACCCTATGTACTTCGAGGAGAAAGACGGCGCCATCCACGTCTACCATATCACTAAAGCCGCGGCCGAGGTTTCGGCCAGGCTGCGGCCTGTCTACGAAGGGCGCAGGTCGGATTCCGCCGTGCAGGAACTCAACGTGCTCTACGTTATTTCCACCCGCGCCAGGCACGAGCTCTACAATCTTTTTGTGAAAAAAGCGCGCAAGACCCCGGCTAAAGAAGCCAGGCTCTCGGACCTGTTCGAGCCTTTTCAGTCCGAGCACCCGCCCGTCCTCCCGGCCAGGGGCGAAGCTAAAAAACCCGCCGCGCCCGTGGAGATTACCGCGCCCGGCCTGAGGCCGGAAGGGCATTTTGAAACGCTGAAACCCACTTACACCAGTTACTTCGAGACGGCCGAGGGGAACCTGGTGCACGAGATTCTGGCGCAGTTCGCAGAGCCGCCCGCAGACCCCGCCGCCGAAACCGCCGCGCAGTTCGACCGGCTGGCGCCTAAGTATTCTTTTAAATTCGACAGGGCCAAGGTCGTTAAGAGCGTAGCGGCTTTCCTGGCCAGCCCGCAGGCCGCGCCCCTCTTTGTTCCCGGCGCGCAGGTACTGGTTGAGGCGGAATTCGTGGATAGGAACGGCGGCCTGTTCCGCATGGACCGCGTCCTGCTCGGCGGGGACGAGGTAACGGTAGTGGACTTTAAGACCGGCCTCGAGAACCCTGAAAAATACGCCGCCCAGATGAAGAACTACC
>JBBRDG010000056.1:0-15464 GCA_038204165.1 Elusimicrobiales bacterium | reverse complement strand
CATGGACGGCAACCCTTTTATTATCGGCGCCATCGCCGCCAGCCCCGGGGATATCTTCAGGGGCATGGCCTTTAATCTGAAAGCGCTGCATATGCTGACGCTGGGCGACCTGCGGCTGCTTATCGGCCCCACGCTGACCCTTTCGGTACTGCTTTCCATAGATACCCTTAAGACCTGTGTGGTGACGGATTCGCTGACGCGTTCGCGGCACGATTCCAACCGGGAGCTGGGCGGCCAGGGCGCGGGTAATATGGCCTCGGCGCTGCTGGGCGGCATGCCCGGTTCCGGCACGTTAGGCGCCAGTATGGTAAGTCTGGCCAGCGGCGGGCGAACGCGCGCCGCCGGCATTCTGATGGGAGTGTTCGCGCTGGCTGCGGCGCTGCTGTTGGGCGGCACCATAGGCCGTATTCCGCTGGCGGCGCTGGCCGGCATTCTGGTGGTGGTAGGCACACGCATGATAGACCGCTCCAGCGTGCGGCTGGCGCTGAAGCGTTCCACCATGCTGGATTTTGCCGTGGTGGTGTCCGTGGCCGGCACCGCGCTGGTGGCCGACCTGATAGTGGCCGCCGGCGTGGGTATAGGGCTTTCAATGCTGCTGTTTATCCGCGAGCAGATGAACAGCAACGTGATCCGCCGCAAGGCCACCGGCGTAGAGGTTTATTCCAAGCAGCAGCGGCTGCCCCGTGAGCGCGCCGTACTTAACGAGCGCGGCGTAGAGACGCTGGTGGTGGAGCTACAGGGCAGCCTGTTCTTTGGCACCACCGACCAGCTGTTTACCGAGATAGAGGCCGACCTGCGGACCTGCCGCCGGCTGATCATAGACATGCGCCGCGTTACGTCGGTGGATCTGACCGCCGTGCACATGCTGGAGCAGGTGGGAGAGATTCTGAGCGAGCGCGGCGGGGCCCTGGTGTTCTCGCATTTGCCGGCTAGCCTCCCTACCGGGCAGGACCTGGCGGGCTACTTTAAGCAGTTGGGGCTTACTCGGCACGAGGGCGGCGGGCAGGTGTTTGAAACGCTGCACGACGCGCTGGAGTGGGCCGAGAACCGCATTTTGGACGAGGCGGGCTTAAAGCGCCTGTACTACGGCGAGCTGCTGGACCTGGCAGAGATAGACTTTTTGCGGGAAGCGGACCAGGCCACGCTGGCCGGGCTGCGCTCGGTGTTCCGTGAGCAGCGCGTGGAGGCCGGCAAGCCGGTGTTTCTGCGCAAAGGCCACGGCGAGGAACTGTTTCTGATCCGCCGCGGCAAGGTGCGCGTGGTGCTGCCGCTCAAGGACACGCACCGCCAGCACCACCTGGCCGTGTTCGGCCCAGGCGATTTTTTCGGCGAGGTGGCTTTCCTGAACCGCACCGGGCGCACCGCAGACGCTATAGCGCTCTCCGACACGGACCTATACGTAATCAGCCGGCCAGACTTTGACGAGATTATGGAGAAGAACCCGGTGATAGGCGCGGCTTTCTACCAGCGCCTGGCCACGGTGGAGGCGCTACGCCTGCGCGACACGGACCGCGAACTCCGCCGCCTGCAGGACAGCTGATCGCATTTTATTCGCTGAAAATGGAAGCGCGGGCTTCCTTTTTTTATTACAATGCTTGTGGGTTAAGTTTGGGTTAATATTGCCGCTTGTGTAAGGCTTGTCCAGGCCGGAGTTTCCGGCCTGGCTGTTGCGCTTTATTCAGGGGGCTTATGAAAAAAATGAATTGGTTTCTCTCCGGCCTGGCTTTGCTGGGTTGCGGCTGTCTGTCCGCGCCGAAGCCGGTAGCGCAGGTTTTCCCCCAGGAATGCGGGCAGGCTTTGAACGCGGACCTGAACGAGTGGAACTTTGATTCCGCCGTGGCCAGGACCAACCGCTGCATAAAGCTGCACCGCGCCCGGCTGGAGGCTTACCTGAAGGAAGCGGAAAAGAACGAGCAGGGCAAGGCGGATGTGCTGGCGGCGAGGAGCGCGCTGGCGCGCCTGCTTTGCGTTAAGACTCAGGCGCTGGCGCTTAAGGGCGACCTGGAACAGGCCCGTGAAACCCTCAAGTACGCCGAAATGTTCAACCGGGCCTATCCCGAAGTGGGAATGAGCCTGGCGGTGAATAATTCCATGCTGCCCGTGACAAGGGCTTTCGTACTGGAAAAGAGCGGGGACTTGAAGGGCGCCGTGGCGGCTTACAGGAGTATAGCCTCGGCCACCAAGGCCGCGGGCTTCATTTCCTACCCGGACCTGATCTGCGGGCGGCTGGCGGTAATAGCTTTTGAGAGCGGCGACGAAAAGACCGCGGCGCGGTGGAGCGGGCAAACGGCTTCTTTCGACAGCGGCGCCAAGGCCGTGCAGGGCGCCATGCTGCAAAAGCGGGGTGATGAGCCGGGGGCTAAAGACAAGTATGAGGAAACGCTAAAGCTGCTGGAGGCGGCCGCCATGTCCAAAGACCTGGTGCTGCCGGTCTACTTCGCCGAGGCGCGGCGGGTAAAGGACGGCCTGGCCGAAGTGGCGGCGGTACTTTATAAATAGGGTGCCGGACGGAGGATTTTTTGGATTGGTTGCCCAAATGTGGTAAAATTAACAAAGCAGTACGTTTTTGGGTGATTAGCTCAGCGGTAGAGCGCTGTCCTCACACGACAGATGTCACAGGTTCAAATCCTGTATCACCCACCAGATTTTAAGCGCTTTAGACTATTGCCGCAAAGCCGCGGCAATTTTCTTTGGGGATATAATGGAAATACTTTCAACTCTCTTCGGCTATGCCGCTCACGCCTTCAGTGTGCTGATGCATCTCGATAAGTACCTGGGAACGGTCATCCAGAGCTACGGCGCCTGGACCTATCTTATTCTGTTCCTGATAATCTTCTGCGAAACCGGTCTGGTGGTAACGCCCATCCTGCCGGGGGATTCTCTCCTTTTCACTATCGGGGCCTTTTGCGGCCTTGGCTACCTGGATATTTACCTGACGCTCGGGCTGCTTTGCGTAGCGGCCGTGCTGGGGGATACCGTGAATTACGCGGTCGGGAATTACATCGGTCCGAAGGTATTCAGCTACGAGAATTCCCGCATCTTCAGAAAAGAGTATCTTCAAAAGACTCACGCCTTCTACGAGAAGTACGGGGGCAAGACCATCATCATCGCGCGCTTCGTTCCCATTGTGCGCACTTTCGCGCCTTTTGTGGCCGGAGTGGGCGCGATGACCTACGGTAAGTTCCTGGCCTATAACCTGATGGGCGGGCTGCTATGGGTGTTTTCCATCACGCTGGCCGGCTATTTCTTTGGCAATATTCCGGCCGTTAAGAATAATTTCGGAGCCGTAGTGCTCGCCATCATCTTCGTATCGGTGCTGCCAGGGGTAATAGAATACCTAAGGCACCGCCGGGCCGCTGCCGCGGTTCAGTCATAATTTTATTCAGGGCCATGAAAAAATCAAAGAGGCGCTTGGCCCGGAAAAGGAAGCATGAAAGACTTGAATGAAAAGGATTTTAGGCAGTTCTCGAGCCTGGCCAGGAACCTGAGGCGTTCCGATTGCAGCGGCGAAGGCCGCGTGCGGGATGTGCTGCGTACCAGCCTGCTGGACCGCCAGGAGCGGCGCACCAGGCGGTTCCCGGTTCTTGCCTGGCTGTTGCCCGTTGCGATGGCCGCGGCCGTGCTGGTTATGTTGAACCAGCGCCGCAATAAGGCTGAGACGCCGGTTTACACTGCCGCTTCGTACAATTTACCACACGACGGGTACGGCCAGAGCGGCAGGCAGGGCCTGCCGGATTACCAGGCCGAAGACAGGTTTTAAGGAAAATATATGAAAATTATAATCTTTATTCTTGCGGCCGCCCTTTACTGCGGCCAGGCCGGCGCGGTAGAAATTAAAAGTTTGGTGAACGCTCAGGGCCGGACGGAAGATGACATAAATCTGCCCTTCGTGAACGACCCGGCGGTGCTGGGCTCGTGGAAGGCCGTGGCCTTTGTGGACGCCCCGGAGGCCTTTGTGCCTGGCGCGGCGGCCGGCGATCTTTACCTGAAAGAGCTGGTCTTCCTGCCCGACGGCAAGACCCCGAACGGGTGGCTGACCTGGACGAAGGGCGCGGTAATGCATCACGGCGACAAGACCGCCAGCCGTTACGAGCTTAAAAAAATAAACGACACTGAATATCTGTTCTTCGAATGGAAGAGCGGGGATTACACCATAAGGCACCAGGCCCCACGGTATTACGTGCTGAAGAAAGAAGCGCCTTTGCGGCAGGACAACATCGGCCTGCCTTTCAAGATAGACCCCCGCGTGCCGGGCGAATGGGAGAGCGTGGATTTTGTGGAGAGCCCGGCCAATTTTAACCCGGCGGCGCGGGCCTGGACCGGCGACCTGTACCTTAAGCGGCTGGTCTTCCTGCCCGGGGGGCGCGGCGGCAACTCCTGGTGGACCTGGACCAGGGGCGTGGTAATGCACCACGGCGACAAGACCGCCAGCCATTACGAGATAAAGAAAATAAAGGGTGCCGCTTATATGTTCTTCGAGTGGAAGAGCGGCGACTACCTCATGCGCGGCGCCAAACCTTTCTATTACGTGCTGAAGAAGAAACAATAAAAATTAAGCTATAAAAAAAGCCCCCGCTTGCGGGGGTTTTTTGTTTGCCTGGAGCCAGGCTATTATAGCGGGAGGCCGTAGGGGACGGTTTTTTTATTGGCGTCGCGCAGGATGTAATAGATTACGAAGCTGAGCATAGCGGCAAAGAAGCACCAGACGGAGGTCAGGTACTGCTGGTAGAATATGGCCGACACTACGAACGACAGGGTCATGATGAGGCCCATGAGGTACGCCCGTCGGAGACTGGATACGAAGAACGGGAGCAGGGTGGGAAATAAATAGAGCAGTGTCGGGATCCTGCCGGGATGAGGAAGGTCGGCGCTCTTGTAAACGATATGCAGGCCGTCTATGCTGGCGTGAAAGTCGTAGAGTACGAGGTGGCGCAGGTAATAGAACGCCACCCCCAGGCCGACCGCGAGCAGCGCCGTAAGGACCCTTTTTCTTTGTTTTTTTTCCTCCATCAGCAGGACCGAGAGCGGGATCAGCAGGGGCCAGATCACCTCGGCCATCACCAGGAAAACATAGGTGGCGATTTTTTGCAGCGCGGGGTGAGCCGCGCCCGGGATGACCGTCCAGAGGACGCCCTCGGTGAATTGCTGGAAAGCGAAAAATAACGGTATGCCCGAGAAAACCGCCTGCGAGGGTTTATGCACTTTCTTCAGCGTTTCAACGCCTACAACCGTAAGCAGCACGCCCGCAGTAAAACTGGCTCCGGCTGAAAAACACATAGTTGTTCCTGTTTTGCCGCGCGCTGCTGGCCGGCGCTGTCCGGCATAAGAACATTGAAGCATATTTGAACGCCTGAATCCCGGGCAGCCGGTCCTGTTCTGATAAAGCCCGGCCCGGGGGCTTTTTTCTTATGGCTCTAAGATGTAAGATATAGTTGGCCGCTACCCGGCGGACCTTGAGCTGAAATTACATCTTACGGAGGAGACCAGCATGAAAGAAGTTTTTATAATCGAAGGCGTACGCACGGCTATAGGCAGTTTTTCCGGCGCTTTGTCGGACGTAAGTTCCGTGGAGCTCGGTAAGACCGTGGCGAAAGCCGTGATGGAACGCGCCAAGGTCTCCCCCGAGGCCATAGACGAGGTTATCCTCGGTAATATTTATCAGGCCGGCATGGGCCAGAACGTGGCGCGCCAGGTGGAGCTGGGCGCCGGCATTCCCAAAGAAAAGACCGCGCTGACCATCAACATGGTGTGCGGCTCGGGGCTGCGCGCGGTGGCGCAGGCCGCGCAGGCTATCAAGAGCGGCGACGCCGACCTGATCATAGCCGGGGGCACCGAGAATATGACCGCCGCGCCTTACCTGCTTAAGAAAGCCCGCGCCGGCTACCGCATGGGCAACGGCGAACTGGTAGACTCCATGATCAACGACGGGCTCTGGGACGTTTTTAATAACTGCCACATGGGCATTACCGCCGAGAACCTGGCCGCCAAGTACGGCGTCACCCGCGAGCAGCAGGACGGGTTGGCGGCCGAGTCGCAGAACAAGACCGAGAAGGCCATGAAGGAAGGGCGCTTTAAGGACGAGATAGTGCCGGTAATGATTCCGCAGCGCAAAGGCGACCCGGTGGCTTTCGATAAGGACGAATTTCCCCGCGCCGGCGTGACCGTTGAGGGTCTGGCCAAGCTTAAGCCCGCTTTCAAGAAGGATGGCACGGTTACCGCCGCCAACTCTTCGGGCATCAACGACGGCGCTGCCTGCGTGCTGGTGGCTTCCGCCGAGGCCGTGAAGAAGTACAACCTTACGCCTATGGCGAAGATAGCCTCTTACGCCTGGGCCGGCGTGGACCCCGCTCTAATGGGCATCGGGCCCGCAGAGGCCGTCAGGCTGGCGTTGAAGAAGGCCGGCTGGGAGCTTAAAGACGTGGAACTGATAGAGGCCAACGAGGCTTTTGCCGCGCAGGCTCTTTCGGTGGCCAAGGAGCTGGGTTTTAATAAAGAGATTGTTAACGTGAACGGCGGCGCCATAGCGCTGGGCCACCCCGTGGGCGCCTCGGGCGCGCGCATTCTGGTTACGCTGCTGCACGAGATGAAGAAGCGCGGCGTGAAGAAAGGCCTGGCCACCCTCTGTATAGGCGGCGGGATGGGCATAGCTATGTGCATAGAGCGCTGAACTTAGCGATAAAAAAAGAGCCCCGGCTGACCGGGGCTTTTTTTGTGCCCGGGTTTATTACAGAAGAGCCGCCGGGTGGCCAAGTAGTCAATTAAAAGCGGAACAGTCCTCTTATGGACGCTGGTGAAGAGCTGTATTATAGGGGTAAGATCGTGGTTTTATAAGGGGGGGGAATGACGAAGAATAACGAGAGGGTGGTGGTGGTGGCAGGCGCTACCGGGCACCAGGGCGGCGCGGTGGCGCGACACCTGCTGAACGCAGGTTTTACGGTGCGCGGGCTGACTCGCAGCACCGGCAGCGAGACCGCCGCCGAACTTTCCGGGCTGGGCGTGGAGATGGTGAAGTGCGACCTTAAAGACCAGGCCGCCGTGCGGCGCGCGCTGAACGGAAGCTGGGGGGCTTTCGGCGTGTTCGCGATGAACGCGGAAGGACCGCTGCGGGAGGAAAAGCAGGCGGTGATGTTCGCCGAGCAGGCCAAGGCCGCGGGGGTCCAGCATTACGTGTACAGTTCGGTGGCTTCAGCCGGCAGGAATACGGGCGTGCCGCATTTCGACAATAAGTGGCGGGTGGAGAACGCCGTGCGCGGCCTTGGCTTCCCTACCTATACCATTCTCCGGCCGGCTTTCTTCATGGAGAACTTTCTGAGCCCGTGGCTATGGCCCGGCATTATACAGGGAAGGCTCGCCATGGCGTTGAAGCCCGCGACAAGATTGCAGATGATAGCGCTGGACGACATCGGCGCGTACGGGCGGTTGGCATTTGAGGAAAACGACAGGCTGAACCGGGCGGAGATCGAACTGGCCGGAGATGAACTGACCATGCCCCAGGCCGCCGCAATCATAAGCGGCGCTATCAATCGCGCTGTCGTTTTCGAGCAGCAGCCCATAGAGCAGGTGCGCCAGGCCAGCGAGGATATGGCTAAAATGTATGAATGGTTCGACCGGGTGGGGCTCACTGTGGACATTGAGGAACTCAGGAAGCGCTACGCGGTTCAGCCGGTGACTTTCAGCCGGTGGGCGGCCATGGTAAAGTGGCCGGTACCGGCTAAACGCTAGCGCGGCAGGCATTGGGCGGGCGCGGGGGGACGGCAACCTCCCCGCGCTCTTATTTTTGTGGAGAAGATATAAGTCTATAAAAGGGGGAAGCGGACAATAGCGGAAGAAGCCGCCTAAAGTTAGACTGTTGAGAACTGGGAAGGGTAAAGGCGGTGGGGGGTATTTATATGTGCGATGAAAAAGTTCTCTTGATAGAAAGCGACCCGGAGTTGTGCGAACAGGCGGCTGACTTCCTGTGGGAGGAAGGGTTCAGCGTGGAAAGCGCCACCGATGAGGATACGTGGCACAGGCGCGTGGATGCCGAGGATTTCGACATTGTGCTCCTGGATAAAAAGCTGGCTGGCGCTGACGGACTGGAAACAGCCCGACAAATAAAGGTGATGGCGCCGTGCGTGAGGATCTTCGTTACCGACGGGCGCTACCTGCCGGACACGCTGCGCCTGGCAGAGCATCTTTCGCGTTTTGCCCAGAACGGCCTGGCCGTGCACCGCGAGGGTTTCGCCGAGGCGGTCTGCTATGACTGACTTGGCGAAACTGGCGCTGGTGCTGAAGCCGCGCACGCGCGCGCCGAAGCCCGCCGCGCGGACGAAGCGCAGGAAGGGGCGGTAGGCGGCAAGGGCCGGGTCTTTTAGCAGGGCGCATTTTGATGTATCATAAGGGTTCGGGGCTTTGCCCGGTGGGTTATAAATATGACTGATAATCTTCTTTTAGTGGATGACGATAAAGAGTTCCGCAGCGAGTTCCGCGACTGTTTCGGGGAATACAACATAATAGAAGCTTCTACAGCCGAAGAGGCTCTGGAACTGCTAAAAAAACCCAACAAGATAGACCTGGTGCTGATGGACGTAAAAATGCCCGGTATGGGAGGCCTGAAGGCCCTCAGGCTGGTAAAGGCCGCGGCACCGTCCGCCTCGGTCATTATTATGACCGGCTACAGCTCCAAGGAAGTGGTGATAGAGGCTCTCAGGGGCGAGGCCAATAACTACATCGAGAAGCCTTTTGACGTGAACAAGGCCAGGGCCATTATAGAATCCGTGCTGGGCAAGAACCGCGGCGAGGAAGAGACCGCTTTCACCGACGGCAAGGGCAAGGTGGAGAAGGTGAAAAATTTTGTGCGCCGCAACTGCCTTAAGAAGGTGCACCTGCAGGAGGCCGCGGATTTGGTCTATCTTAGCCCGAAGCATTTAAGCCGCATCTTTAAGTCCTACGCCGGCATAGGGTTTAACCAGTTTTATCTCAAGTGCAAGATCGAGAAGGCCAAGGAGATCCTGACCGGGACCGGCTACAGCGTGGACCACGTGTCCCAGAAGCTGGGTTACGCCAACACGGAATCCTTTATCCGTCAGTTTAAAAAAATGGCCGGTAAGACTCCCGCCAGTTTCCGCGCCAAGTCCGTGCCGGGGGGGCAGGCCGCGCGGGGAAGTTTGAAGAAGCGCAAGTAGCGGGTGCGGTACCGTCGAAAAAACGCCGTTGGGGGCAGTTAATGCATAGGAACCATATCGAAGTGCTGATCGTGGAGGATAACCCGGGGGACCTCCGTCTTACCCAGGAAATGCTCCGTGATCCGGGCCACTATACTTTCAAGACCGCGCACGCCGGAACTATAAAGGAAGCGCTGCACAGGCTGGGGAAAGGCAAGTTTGAGGTTATCCTGCTGGATATGAACCTGCCGGACAGTTCGGGCCTGGACGGCCTGGAGAAGATCTCCGCCGCGTGCCCGGGGATCCCCGTTATAGTTCTTACCGGCCGGAACGACGAAGCCCTCGGCATAGAGGCGCTTAAGAAGCACGCCGCGGACTACCTTGAGAAGGGGAGCATAAACCCTTTCCTGCTGACCCGCGCAATCCGCTACTCCATAGAACGCAAGCGCAGCGAGGAAGAACTGCGCGTTAGCGAGCATCGGTTGAAGTTCCATTTCGAGAATTCCCCGTTAGCCGTGGTGGAATGGGGCTCCGATTTCGTCGTTACGCAGTGGTCTAAAGCGGCCGAGCGCGTGTTCGGCTGGAAAAAAGAAGAGACCATAGGCAAGCGCCTCAACAAGCTGAATCTTATCTACCCGGAAGACCAACCTATAGTCAGCCATACTATGGAAAGGCTTAGCAGCGGCGAAGAGACGCTGTTGGTCTCGGCCAACCGCAACATTACCAAGGCAGGCGCAGTGATAGAGTGCACCTGGCACAACTCCGTGCTGCTGGATAAGAACGGGAAGATGGTTTCCGTGACCTCACTAATCCAGGATATTACCGAGCGTAATCAGGCCGAGGAGGAACGCGAGCAGCTGCTGTTGGAAGTAAAGCGGCGAGCGCTGGAACTGGATACGGTGTTCAAGACGCTGCCGTACCTGGTGTCCCTGCACGGGCCCGACGGCAAGTACCTGCGGGTGAACCCTGCGCTGACAAAGCTTTTTGGTTTCGATCCCACTTTGGAAAAGCGGGAAACGGCGGCGCGGCGCCTGAAGGCGCGCTTCCCGGACGGGACCCCGCTAACCCCGGCCACTATGCCTTCCACCAGGGCGCTAAACGGAGAAACGCTCACCGACTTGGAATATATCATTTCCGACGCCCGCGGCAGGGACCACACCCTGCTGATGAACGCGCTGCCGCTGCAGGTGGAGGGGCATGTTTACGGCGCGGTGCTGGCGCAGGTGGATATTACCGAACGTAAGAACAGGGAAGCCGAGCTGCAGAGGCTGAACCGGGTGTTCAAAGCGCACAGCGACAGCGACCACGCCATGCTGCACGCGAAGAGCGAGCAGGACTTCCTGGACAGGGTCTGCAAGGTGATAGCGGAAGGCTGCGGCTATCCCTTTGTCTGGATAGGCCTGGCCGAACAGGACGAGGCCAAGTCGGTGCGTCCGGTAGCCCAGGCCGGGTTCGAGGCGGGCTACCTGGCCACTCTGAACCTGAGCTGGGGCGATAATGAGCGGGGCCGCGGTCCCACTGGCACCGCCATCCGTACCGGCAGGCCGGGCGGCTGCCGGAATATGCTTACCGATAAGGCCTTTCTTCCCTGGCGGAGCGAGGCACTAAAGCTGGGCTACGCCAGTTCGCTGGTGCTCCCGTTGATGGCCGGCGGTCAGGCTTTCGGGGCGCTTACAGTTTATTCAAAAAAAATTGACGCTTTCGAGCAGGAAGAGGTTAAGCTGCTGACCGGGCTGGGCGACGACCTCGCTTACGGGATGCGCACACTTAGGCTGCGCGCGGCCAACAAGCTTTCAGAAGAGGACGTGCAGCGCCTGGCGAATATAGGCGTGTGGGAACTGGACGCGGCCACCAGGATGCTGACCTGGTCCAAGGAGGTCTACCGTATTTACGAAGTGGACCCTGAAAAATTCGCCACCACCGAGAAAGCCTTTCTGCACGCGGTGCACCCGGAGGACCGGGAGCTGGTGGCCGCCGCCTTTGCCGAATCCGTAAGGAACCGGACCGTTCTGGAAATTACGCACCGGCTGTTGATGAAGGATGGCCGGATTAAATTCGTGCGGGAACGCTGCGAGAATTTCTACGACCAGACCGGGCGCCCGCTGCGCTCGGTGGGGACCGTGCACGACATTACGCGGCAGAAGGAGACTGACGCGGTGCTGCTGGCCGCGCAGGCGGAATTGGCGCGGGCCAAGCGGCTTTCGGATATAGGCACGCTGGCGGCCACCGTGGCGCACGAGCTGCGCAACCCGCTGGCCACCATCGGGATGGCGGCCTCCAATATTAAACGCAAGACCCGTAACCATGACCTGGATAAGCACGTTGCCAACATCGACAAGAAGGTTTTTGAAAGTAACCAGATCATTAACAACCTGCTCTTCTATTCGCGCCTCAGGCCGCCGCATTACGAAAGCATTGATATCCACGGCGTATTGGAGGAGTCCATCCGCGGGGCGCGCGGAAACCTTAAGAAAGGTGAACATCTTACCGGGAATATCGGAAGCCTCAGGAATGTATTTGTGGAGGCGGACCCTACCCAGATAAAGGAAGTGCTCAACAATCTGCTGAACAACGCCGTAGACGCCATTACCGTCGGGGCCGGCAAGGTGGAGGTTTCAGGCGAGCGGAAGGACGGCTGCGTGGTTATAACGGTAAAGGATTCGGGGGAGGGGATGGACGAAGAGACGCTGGCCCATGCTTTTGATCCGTTCTTCACTACCAAGGCTAAAGGCACGGGGCTGGGCCTGCCGGTCTGCCGGCAGATAATGGACTTTCATAAGGGCGAGATAATGCTCAAGAGCGAGCCTGGCAAAGGCACTTCGGCTCACCTGCTGCTGCCGGAGAAGCGCAAGGGGGCCAGTACAGCCGTAAAAAAGAAATAAAAAAAACCGCCGGGGCGGTTTGGCGGGCAGGCCGGGGTCAGGTCTTTAGCTTTTCCAGCAGCAGGGCTAAATCTATCGGCTTGGCCAGCACCGCGCTGACTAAGCCCTGCAGCCCGCGCTCGACAAGTTCTTTTTCTATGAATGGTTTGCCGGAAACCATTATTACCTTTTTTTTCACGCTCTCCGCTTTCATCCGCGCCAGAATATCCAGACCGGTGACTGTTGGCATCTTGGAGTCCAGGATGATGGCGTCGTAGTCCAGGCACCGCGTCATGGCTTCGCCGCGCTGACTGTCCGAAGAGGTGGTCACCTCATACCCCTCGCTCTTGAGCAGGTCGGACAGCTCCTCGCAGAGTTCCTTGTCATCGTCAATGATAAGAATTCGTTTCATTGTTACTTGCCGGCCAGCTGGCCGCAGGCGCCTTCTATATCGGCGCCCATGCTCTTGCGGGTGGTGACTTCTATTCCCATGTCCTCCAGCAGCTTGGCGAAGAGCTGAATCTTCTCCTTGGTGGGGGCCCTGTAAGGGCCGCCGGTGCGGTTATAGGGGATGATATTCACTACGAAGTACTTGGGCGCGGCCATGGAGCGCAGGAAGGAGTTCAGTTTATTGGCGGTGGAGCGGCTGTTGTTGATGCCGTCCATCAGCACGTACTCCACGAACACGCGCCGCTTGGTGGAGAAGATGTAGTCGGTCAGGGCTTTCGCCAGCTGGGCCAGCGGATAGGTGCGGTTGAGCGGCACCAGGTCGTTTCTGAGCGTGTCGTCCGGGGCGTGCAGCGACAGGGCCAGGTTGCACTGCGGGAAATCCTTGGCGAAGCGCCTTATGCCGGGCACGTGGCCGGCGGTAGACACGGAAATGTGCCTGTGGCCCAGGCCAATCATTTCCGGGTCGCACATGACCTTGATCGAGTCGGAGAGTGCGTCATAGTTGTAAAAAGGTTCGCCCATACCCATGAAGATCACGCTGCCGATTTTGTGAGAGCCCTTGGTTTTAAGGTAATGCGCCGCGGCCAGGAACTGGTCGGTTATCTCGTCGGGGGAGAGGTTGCGCTTCAGGCCTTTGCGGCCGGTGGCGCAGAACGGGCAGCGCACCGGGCAGCCGACCTGGGTGGACACGCACAGGCTCCACTTTTCCGGGATCAGGTTTAGCAGCACGGTCTCTATCTTGAGCCCGTCCTTCAGCTCGAACAGGAACTTGACGGCGTCGCCTTTTTTGGCGACCTGGATCTCAAGAGGGGCCACGGAATGGATGAAGAACTTCTGAGAGAGCTTTTCCCGGAGCGGCGCGGGCAGCACGGCTATTTCTTCCCAGGAAGCGACGAAGTTCTTGTAGATAGCTTCGCGGACCTGCTTAAGGCGGAAGGCCGGTATATCGTTTTCTTTTAGAAAGGCTGAAAGTTTTTTAAAGTCCATATGCGCGGGTTACCGAACTTGCCGGTGGTCTTGGGCCGGTTCCTGCATGGTGCCTGGCCGGGACCCTGGCTGCGGGGCTGATCTTTAGCAATTTAACAGGATAAGTGATAAAATCATTATACCACTTATGAGGGCAGGTCCCGGCTGGCGTCTACAATGAAAAACCCCGATTTTAAGAGGCTCGCTTTCTTCCTTGGCTATAATTTTTGTCTTTCGCTTTTTATAAGCCTGGCTTACCTGTTCTTTGCCGGCTCCCACCCGCTGGAACTGACCTTTGTCGGCGCCGCGCTGGTCTCCAATACCACAATGCTTTACGCGGCGCTGGCCCTGCCCGCGGCGCTGCTTTTCCTTTTCAGGCCAGGGCGCTGGCTGCTGGGCGGCGTGATGGGTTTTTTCCAGCTGGCGCTCGTTACCGACGCCGCCGTTTATAAGATCTTCAAGTTCCACCTCAACTCCATGGTGCTGAACCTGCTGACTACGCCAGGTGGCCTGGATTCCCTGGCGCAGGGTTGGGGGATGAAAGCCTTTTTCGTTTGCGTGGCGGTTTCGATGTTCGCGGCGCAGGTTCTGTTTTGGCGGTTAGCGGGCCGGGCCGTGAAAAAGTACCGCGCGGGCGGCAGGCGTTTTAAAATTCTGGCCGCCGTGCTGCTGCTTTTCGTGCTGGCGGACAAGGGCCTGTTCGCGTGGGGCACGCTTTACGATTCCCCTTACATCACGCGCAACTCGCAGCTCTTCCCGCTGTACCAGCCGCTCCGGATCCGCACCTTTGCTTCCAAATACCTGGGCGTGAAGCTGGACAGCGAGGTAAAGGCGGGCATAGACAGGAAGTATTCCGGGCTGGCCTACCCGCTGGCCCCGCTCAGGGTGGAGCCGCCGGCGAAGCCGCTGAACCTGGTGGTAATAGTGGTGGACTCGCTGCGGCGCGACATGTTCACTCCGGACATCATGCCCGAGACCTGGGCTTTTTCAAAGAAGGCTTCCGTCTTCACCAACCACTACAGCGGGGGCAACTGCACGCGCTTCGGAATTTTCTCCTTGTTCTATGGCATCTACGGAAACTACTGGTTCGACATGCTGGGCGAACTCCGCCCGCCGTTGCTGATGGAAACCCTGCAGGCGCAGGGGTATGACCTGCGGCTTTACGCCAGCTCGAAATTGAGCTTCCCGGAGTTTAATAAGACCTGTTTTGTGAATGTGCCCCGCGCCGGCATCTACGACGAGCCTAAAGAAGGGAATATCGCGGAGCGCGACCGGGACATCTCGGACAAGTTCGTGGCATACCTGAAGGGGCGCAAGGGCGGCAAGCCTTACTTCGCTTTCGTCTTCTACGACGCCTCGCACGGCGCCTACCAGTACCTGCCCGGGTTTGAAAAATTCCAACCCTCGGTAGATACCAACCGCCTGGCGCTGAACAAGAAGAACATCGGCCCGCTGTTTAATAAATATAAAAATTCGGTCCTCTCCGACGACCATCTCGTGGGCGGGATACTTAAGGCCATCCGGGAGACCGGCGGGCTTAAGGACACGGCGGTGCTGGTGCTGGGCGACCACGGCGAGGCTTTCCTTGAGCGCGGGCGCTACGGCCACAACCAGGGCTACAGCCCCGAGGAGGTGCGCGTGCCGCTGGTGTTGTACCTGCCGGGACGCGCCCCCTATACCACCGCGGACGCGACCAGCCACATGGATATAGTGCCTACGCTGCTGCCGCTCTTCGGCGTGAAAAATCCGGTTTCGGATTATTCCAGCGGGCGCAGCCTGTTCGACAGGACCCCGCGGCCCTTTGTTACAGCGTTCTCGTGGGATACGGCGGCCATTATTAAGAACGGGGAAGTGCTGGAACTGCCGTTGGAGGCGTACAAGGGCGGCGTGAAGGCTTATGACAGCGAGTACCGCGAAGAGGGGAAGAAGGCCGCCGCGGCTTTCTCTCCGCTGCTCCCGGCCTTCCAGAAAGAAGCTAAAAAATTCAGTAAATAAACGCGGGGCGGTCCGGTCAGCGGGCCTTTCTTCTGCGGATCCTGTCCAT
>JBBRDG010000055.1:0-16034 GCA_038204165.1 Elusimicrobiales bacterium | reverse complement strand
GACGGACGCGGACTCCATAGTTTTCTGCGGCGTGCAGTTTATGGCCGAGACGGCCAAGATCCTGAACCCTTCCAAAAAAGTTTACGTTCCTTCAAGGAACGCGGGCTGCTCGCTGAGCGAGGCCATTACCGCGGCGGACGTACGCAAGCTGAAGGCCGGGCATCCCGGCCTGCCGGTGGTTACCTATATCAATACTTCGGCGGAAGTTAAGGCCGAATCGGACTGCATCGTAACCAGCGCCAACGCCGAAAAGATCCTGAAGAAGATGTATCAGAAGCATGATAAGGTTATCTTCACGCCCGACCGTTTCATGGGGGCCAACCTTGCCAAAACACTCGGCAAGACCCCCGGCAAGGACATTATCCTCTGGAACGGGACCTGCGTGGTGCACGAGAAGTTCGACCCGTCCCTGATAGGTATTTACCGCCGTAAATATCCCGGGCTGGTGGCGCTGGCGCACGCCGAATGCCCTTCCGAACTGATCTCGGCCGTGGATTTTATGGGCGGCACCGGCGACATGATGCGCTATGTGGAGAGCACTAATGCCGCTGCCTATCTGCTGGTCACCGAGTGCGGCTTCGGCGAGCTGGCGAAGCTGAAGTTTCCGGAGAAAAATTTTATCGCCATGTGCCGGCTTTGCCCGTATATGAAATCCATTACGCTGGCGAGCGTGCTGGCGCTGCTGAAGGCCCCGAACCCCGAAGAGGTAGTAGTCCCGGCGGAGATAGCGGCCAGGGCCAAAGTCGCTATAGAGAGGATGTTTGAATTAGCCGCCTGACCAGCCGTATAGAAAAGACCCCGCTGTCCACGGTTTTTTTTTATTTATCTTATTAAGCTTTTTTCGCCAGGCAGATCAGGCGGTTCCGCTCCGGGGAGAGGGGCTGCCCGCCGAAGCCGCCCCAGAACTTGAGCGGTTTGAAACCGGCCAGCTTAAGCGCGGCACCGAGGCGCCGTTTGTCGTAGAGCCGGGTAAAGAAAGTTTTTTTTCCAGTCAAACCGGTCTTCTTTGAGACCGTAGTCCACGTGCAGTGGGTCCCGTCCTTGTCCAGCGCTACCTCTTCGAGCAAATAGTGGTCGCCCATGTCGTGCCAGGGGCCGGGGTTGAAGTGCGCGCGCACGTATTCCCCGCTCACCACGTCTATCAGGAACAGCCCCCCCGGTTTAAGCGCCTTGGCCACGCCTTTCAGGGTTTTTATGTCGTCGGAGAATTTTAAAAAATAGCCGAAGCTGGTGAACAGGTTCACCGCGGCGTCGAATTCGCCTTTAAACTTGAGCTGGCGCATGTCCCCGCGCAGCAGCCGCAGGGATGTTCTTTTCTTCTTCGCGCGGGCAGCGGCTTCAGCCAGGTATTCCCCGGAAAAATCAAAGCCGGTTACGGCCAGGCCGTTCTTCGCGAACTCAACGGCGTGGCGCCCTGGGCCGCAGCAGAGGTCCAGCAGGGCAGAACCTTTTTTCAGTATAAGTTGCTTCAGGATGAACGCGGCTTCGGCCTGGGCCTGGGCCACGGCCGCTTTGGAAGCGGGGTTGTAGAAGGAATTTTTAAAGAAAGACTTGTGCCAGTCCGGGGAAGCTTTCACGCTTTTACCATGGCCTTGTAGACGCCCGGTTCGGAGCCTTCTATTTCGGTGGCCCCGACCGCTTTTTTGAAGAAGTCCGCCGGGCCGACCCAGCCGACCACGGCGTAGCCGTAGCCAGCCTCGCGCATAGCTTCCAGCGTCCGGACCAGCAGCGCCTTGCCTACCCCGGCCGCCCTGGCGGCCTCGTCCACGCCTATCGGGCCGAAGAAGCCCTTGGACGTGGCGTCGTAGCAGGCGAAGCCTATGATCGCCTTATTCTTTACCGCCAGAAAGCAGCCGGCCGGCTGCGCCGATAGCGCCACCTCGCATTCCGAGGCCCAGCCTTTTGAAAACTTTTTTTCCGCCCAGTCCGCTATGGCCCTTTTTTCCGGGCCTATTGCGCGCTTTATTTCCACGCCTTGAGCGCTAAGTTTCTCCAGCAGCGGGCCGGAGGGCGGCAGGGCGTACAGTTTTACCAGCAGGTCGGCCATTATTCGCCCGCCGACTGGTCTGTCTGTTCCTGGTTCCCCTGCGCGGGCGGTTCTTCCGCGCCTATGGGTTTTGAGGCCTTAAGCCTGGCGCCGGTTTTGGTCTCGGATTTTTTTCCTTTCGCTGAGGTCTTTTTTGCCGCCTTCTTTTTCTTGGGGGCTTTGACTATCGGATTGGCGCGCTTGTCGAACTTGTAGGCGGGCACGTCTTCTCCCGAAGAGAATTTGTACTCGGAAACCGGGGGCGCGGGTTTTTTCTTTTTGGCCTTTTTTTTCCTGGCCGGCGCTTTTTTGGCCGGCTTTTTCGCGGCCGGCTTTACCGCGGGTTTGGCGGGCGCGGCGGTCTCTTCTTTGGGCACGCCGCTTTCTTCGTCCTGCGCGAAGGAGGGCAGGCTCAGCGCGCCTAGCAGCAGCAGCGGCAGCAGCAGGTTCAGGGTTCTTTTCATGTGAATATTATTCCTTTCTTTTCTGTTTTCGGGGCGAGTTCGGCGGCCTTCACCGCGGCTTCCAGCAAGCAGGCCAGCGTTACAGGGCCCACCCCGCCCGGAACAGGCGAGACCGCTCCCGCCGTTACTTTTATATCTTCGAAATCCGCGTCCCCGCACATTTTGCCGTTTTCGTCGAAGTTGGTTCCCACGTCTATCACGGTTGCGCCGTTGGGCAGCATTTCTTTCTTCAGCCACTTGGCCTTTCCGACTGCGGTGACTACCAGGTCCGCTGCCTTCAGCGCCGCCGGCAGGTCTTTGGTGCGCGTATGGCAGAGGGTAACCGTGGCGTCCAGCGTGGTAAGCATGTGGGCCAGCGGGCGGCCTACCACGGCCGAACGGCCCACCACGGCTATCCTCATCCCCGCGGGGTCCAGCCCGTGGAACTTCATCAGGCGCACCACCGCCAGCGCGGTGCACGGCGAGAAGAAGCTCCCGTTCTCTATTTCCGAAAACTTCTTCGCGATGAACAGCCGGCCCATGTTCAGCGAGGAAAGCCCGTCTACGTCTTTGTCCGCCGGCAGGGCGTCCCAAGTCTCCATCGTCTCGAAGCCGTCGGGCAGCGGCCGCTCCAGCATGATTGCGTCGTAGTCCTGGTCGGCGCCCAGGCGGGCGAGCAGCGTCTTGAATCCGGCGTAGCCTTCTTCAGCCTCCGGCGAGAACAATTTTGTTTTTATGCCGAGCTTTTCGCAGGCTGCCAATTTGCGCTTGACGTACACGGCGGAGGGCGAGTCCGCGAAATAATTCACTATGGCCAGCGACGGGGCGCGGCCCAGGCGGGCCTTAACCGCTTCGATGCGGGGTGGCAGGGAGGCCAGGATTTCTGCCGAAAGGGTTTTTCCTTCTAATATGCGCATGGGTGTAAAAAAGGCGGCCTAAGGCGGCCGCCCTTTATATTGTTACTCCTTATTTACTGCGCGTCCTCTACGTAGAGGGAGCCGGACAGGTTGCCGGAGCCGTTCAGGGACACGAAGCTGCCGCTGGGAAAGCCGGAGACCGACACGGAACCGCTCAGGTTGACGGAGCCAGCGGGCTTGCCCTTGTAGGAGCACTGCACATAGACGTTGGGCCGGACGGTCTGGAACACGTACTGGTTAGGGGTTATCCACATATAAGCCATGGCGTTTATGTAGGTGTTGTTGCAGGTGACGTCGCCGCTGGAATCCCTGAAGGACGCCCAGCCGGTGAGCGTAACCGAAGTATAGCTGGCGTTAGGGCCGGAGATGAAGCCGTTGCCGCTGAGGTTTACGTACCCGGAGACCTGGGCGTAATGACCGCCTTTAACCGGGACAATGGCGCTGACTGAGGCCACTTCCACCGCGGGGGTGGCTACCGTTACGGCGGTAAGATCGGTGTTGAAGCCGTAATCCGGCGAGAATTTCTGCGCGGCGTTAAGGCTGCCGGCGAACAAACAGGGAACAAACGCTAAAATAAACTTTTTCATTATACCCTCCATTACCTATCTCCTATATTATATCAAACAAGGCCGGATTTAACCCGCGCCAAAACCAGCGCGAACTGTTTCACGGGCCGCCTTTTTTTATTGTAATATTTATAAACGCCGGGCCAGGGCGGGGTTTTAACCTGAGCCGGTTTCAAAAAGGACACCATGGAAAGAATAACCGAACATCCGGTACTGCAGCCTCCGTCGCGCAAGACCGTAAACTTCACTTTTGACGGCAAGGCGTGCGAGGCCCTGGAAGGCGAGGTCGTCTCCAGCGCTCTTTACGCTAACGGCATCAAGATTTTCAGTCATCACCAGAAGGATAACAGTCCGCAGGGCATTTTCTGCGCCAACGGGCAATGCGCGCAGTGCTCTGTAATAGCGGACGGGCTCAGCGTCAAGTCCTGCGTCACCCCGGTCCGCGAGGGTATGAAGGTGGAAACGCTCCGCGGCGCGGCTAAACTCCCCCGCACCGCCTGCGTGCAGGAGTTCGGGCGCGTAGAAGAGCTCGAAGTGGACGCGCTGATTATCGGCGGCGGCCCCTCCGGCCTGGCGGCCGCGGCTGAGCTCGGTAAACTAAATGTCAGCACCCTGATCATAGACGATAAGGTTAAGTTCGGCGGCAAACTGGTACTGCAGACGCATAAATTTTTTGGCTCGGTAGAAGACTGTTACGCTGGTACCCGCGGCATCGATATCGCCGACAAACTGGAAGAGCAGCTTAAGGACTACCCTTCCGTGCAGGCCTGGACCGACGCCTCCTGCCTGGCCATCTTCTCGGACAAGAAGGTCGGCGTGCTGCGTGGCGATAAATATTATCTGATCCGTCCCAAGGCCGTAATCAGCGCCACCGGGGCGCGCGAGAAAAGCCTGGCTTTCCCCGGCAATACCCTGCCCGGTGTTTATGGCGCCGGCGCCTTCCAGACCCTGGTTAACCGCGACCTGGTCCGCCCTTCCAAGCGGCTGTTTATAGTTGGCGGCGGTAATGTGGGCTTGATAGCGGCCTACCACGCCATGCAGGCGGGCATTCAGGTGGTGGGGCTTATCGAGGCCCTGCCGGCCTGCGGCGGCTACAAGGTGCACGCCGACAAGGTGAAGCGCCTCGGCTTGCCGGTCTATACGCGCCACACTGTAGTGCGCGCCGACGGCAAAAGCGAGTTAGAGACCGTTACGATCGCCGAGGTGGACGAGAAATTCTGCGTGAAGCCCGGCACCGAGAAGAAGTTTAAGGCCGATACGCTGCTGATAGCCGTGGGCCTGTCCTCTATCGACGAATTTCATGCGCAGGCTAACGAGGCCGGCTTGCCATCCTTCGTGTGCGGCGACGCCGAGGAAATAGCCGAAGCCTCCGCCGCCATGTTCAGCGGCAAGATCACCGCTCACAAGGTCCTTAAGAGCCTCGGCGTGATGGCGGCCCCGGTGCCGCAGTTCTGGTTCGACCGGCTGGAAACGCTTAAGTCCCGGCCGGGAGTAACCAAGGCTCCCGCGGGCAAGGACCACGATAAGCCGGTGTACCCGGTTATGCACTGCCGTCAGGAGATCCCCTGTAATCCCTGCGTGACCGTCTGCCCCAAGAAATCTATAAAACTTTCCGGCGAGAGCATCATGAGCACTCCTAAGTTTACCGGCGACTGTATCGGCTGCTTCAAGTGCCTGCTTATCTGCCCCGGGTTAGCTATTACCATAGTGGACCGCCGCAAAGACGCTGCGAACCCGGCGGTGGCCATCCCGTTCGAAATCGGCCGCGGCCTGGTCAAGAAAGGCGACAAGGTGCGCCTGTCAGGCTGGGAAGGCGCCGACCTTGGCGAGGCCGAGGTGCTGGACGTAAAAGACTTTAAGGCCGAGAACACGCTGGTTGTGATAGTGAAGGCTTCTCAGGAAACTGCTGACCTTACCGCTTCTATCCGGCTATACCAGGGCGAGGCCGGAGTCAAATCGGCCGCGGACCTGGCCAAGGCCGAGGACGAAACCATTATCTGCCGCTGCGAGCGCGTCAGCCTGGGAGAGATCCGCCGGGCCATTCGTGGCGGCATGCGGGACCTGAACCAGCTCAAGGCCGTTACCCGCGCCGGCATGGGGGCCTGCGGGGCCAAAACCTGCTCCGTCCTGCTGATGAACATCTTCCGCAGCGAGGGCGTGGACCCCAAGGAAGTCACGGGCTTCACCCGTAGGCCGCTGTTCGTTGAGGCGCCGCTCGGGGTTTTCTCCAACATAAAGTGCCAGACCGAGGCGGACGAGAAAGCCAGCTGGAGCGGATTCTAAGGAATATTCTATGGAAAATACATACGACGTCATTATAATAGGCGCGGGCAGCATCGGCACACCGCTGGCCATGTCGCTGGCGGAACGCAAGCTGAAGACCCTGGTGCTGGATGGTGAAGCCTCCCCCGGCCAGGGCCAGAACAAGTGCGCCATTGGCGGCGTGCGTGCCACCCACTCGGACGGCTCCAAGATCAAGGCCTGCCTGAAGAGCCTCGAGATCTTCGCCGGCTGGAAAAAGAAACACGGTGACGATATCGGCTGGATAAAGGGCGGTTATCTTTTTCCGGCTTACACCGAGCACGACGAGACCGTGCTGAAAGAATTGCTGAAAGTGCAGCGTGGCTTCGGCCTTAATATCGACTGGATTCCCGCGGGAAAGGTCCGCGACCTGGTGCCCGGCATAGACGCCAAGGACCTGCGCGGCGGTACCTGGTCCCCCGACGACGGCTCCGCTTCCCCGCTGCTTTCCCAGAACGCTTTTTACCGGCGCGCGGTCGCGCTGGGCGTCGAGTTCCGGTTTAAAGAGCCCGTGAAAGAAATCCTTTCCGAGAAAGGCGCCGTTACCGGCGTGTTGACGCCCCAGGGCTGTTACTATTCCAAGTGGGTAGTGAATGCCGCCGGAGCCCAGGCCGCGGCGGTTTCCGAGCTGGCAGGCATAAAAGTGCCGGTCAAGCCGGACTGCCATGAAGCCGGCATCTCGGAGCCGGTAAAGAGGTTTTTCGAGCCTATGGTCGTTGATATCAGGCCCGGGGACAAGTCCAAGAATTATTATTTCTACCAGAATTCCGAGGACCAGCTGGTGTTCTGCCTCACCCCCCAGCCGCAGATTTGGGGCGCCGATCAGCGTTCCACGTCCGAGTTCCTGCCGGAAATCTCACGGCGCATGATAGCTCTGATGCCGAACCTCGGCAGCATGAAGGTGCGTCGTACCTGGCGCGGGCTCTATCCGATGACCCCCGACGGGTTTCCGGTGGTGGATTTCCCGGCTGCTATGAAGGGCTATGTCCTTTCTGTGGGGATGTGCGGGCAGGGCTTCATGCTGGGGCCAGGCCTGGGTGAAGCCGTGGCTGGCCACATAGCGGGCAGCCCCTCGGACGAAGACAAGGCGGTTCTGGCGGGTTTCAGACTGGAACGCAGCTTTACCGGCCAGGAAAAACTTAAATAACAGCGCAAAAGCTGGTCCTTCAATATTATAATCCTCCGGCCTTCCAATGTTGACCGTCCGGTCAGTATGGAGTATACTTACCGGAAGGTAGAATTTTTAAATATGGAGGGGCGGACGCAATAAAAGGTTGGTCCGCCGCGTTATGGGTATATGAGGCACACGCTTACACTACTGGTTTTTGCGGCTTTGCCGCTGGCCGCCACCGCGGCCGACATCCCCTCCGAACTTACCCTGCAGGATTGCGCGCAGATAGCTCTGGCGAACAATCCCGCGCTGGCGGCCCGGAGAAATTCAATAGAGCAGGCCAGGTATTCTTACCTGGCGGGGCTCAATGTATACTACCCGCAAATCGGCCTGTCGCATTCCTTTAACCGCAGCGGCGGCCAGGCTTCCTCAGCTTCCAGCCGCTGGTCCGCCGGCATCTCCGCCAGCGAAAAGATCTTCGACTTAAAAGCCCTCTCTACTATACGCACCTCGCGCCTGAGCTATGAGAAAGTCGAAGAAGACTATCTGGACCTGCTGGCCGGCCTGCGTCAGTCGGTGGCCAACGCGTTCCTTTCCCTTATCTACGCCCAGGCTAACCTTAAGGCCCAGGCCAGGATCTTCGAAATCCGCGAGCAGAACGCCAAGCTTATACAGCTTCATTACGACAGCGGCATGGAATCGCGCGGTAATATGCTGTATTCTTCCGCGCTTAGCGAACAGGCAAAAACCGACCTGGCCCGGGCGGAACGCTCGGTGGACAGCGCGCGGCGCGACCTGCTGCGCGCGATGGGCACGGCTGATTATAAGCCTGTTGTCGCAAAAGGAGAGCTTTCCCTTCCCGAGTTTACGCTGGGCCTGGATGGCATCCGGGCCTCGCTTGAGAATATCCCTCAGGTGCGCTCGCAGAAGAAAAGCCTTGAGACTCTTAAGGAAAGGATGCTCTCGTCCAAATTCGACGCGGTGCCTACCCTGTCCGCCAGCCAGGGCCTCAACTGGTCTGGCCCGACTGAATTCCCCGGTACCCGCTCCTGGTCTTTTGGCTTCAGCCTGAACCTGCCGCTCTTCTCGAACGGCCTTACCTATTACGCCAACAATACCAAGGCTGCCTCCTCGGCCCTCAAGAGCGGCCAGGATTCCCTGCGCGACCTGAAGCTCGGCCTCGAAAACGACATAATAACCTCTTATAATGGTTTCCTTAACGCCAGAGACAGCGCCGCGGCTATAGCCGCGGTCTTCAGGGCCAACGAGGAGCGCTATAAAGAATCCCAGATCCACTACATGGCTGGTCAGATAAGCTTTATCGACCTGGAGAACATAGAGCAGAGCCTGGTTGACTCCCAGCTTAACCAGCTGAACCTGCTTAAGAACGCGAATTCTACCAAGATAGCTGTGGAGAACCTCCTGGGCGTCGGGCTCGGACAATAGACTTTCTTAACGGAGAAATAAAATGACTGCGAAATTTTCATTTAAAAGAATAATCATCATGGTTGTGCTTCTGGCCGCAGCGGCGTCCGGAGCCTGGTACTACGCTAAAAGCAAGAAAGCCTCCGAAGTAAAATATGTCTCCGCGGAAGCCAAAGCGCAGGACATAACGGAAGCGGTTGAGACCACCGGCCAGGTGCAGCCGCTTAACCGCGTGGAGATAGCCCCGCCCTCGGCCGGCCGCATCGAAAAGCTGCTGGTAGACGAAGGCGATAAGGTGAAGGCTGGCGATGTGCTGGCGCTGATGAGTTCCACCGACCGGGTTTCCATTATGGACGCGGCGCGCGCCCAGGGCGACGAGCAGTACAAGTACTGGCAGGATTCCTATAAACCCATAAAGGTGCTGGCTCCACTGGCCGGCAACATCATTCTTAAAAATGTTGTGGAAGGGCAGACCGTCGGCCAGAACACCGTGCTCTACGCCATGTCGGACCAGCTGATCGTGCTGGCCAGCGTGGACGAGTCCGATGTGGGCAAAGTGAAAGTGGGGCAGGCTGTTACGATCGTGCTCGACTCCTACCCGGACAAGCCCGTGCGCGGCAAGGTCTTCCAGATCCTGGACGAAGGCAAGAACGTCTCCAACGTGATCACCTACGGCGTGAAGATCCGCCCGGACCATATTCCCTCTTTCTTCAAGTCGCAGATGACCGCCAACATAAGCATCGAGATCTCGCGGAAAACGGACGCCGTCATGATCCCCGCCAAGGCGCTCACGGTAGATCCTTCCGGCAATACCGCCGTGATCACCGAACTTAAGGACGGCAAGCCCGTATACCAGCGGGTTGAGACTGGCTCCGATTCCGGCAACAAGGTGGAGATAACCTCCGGCCTTGAAGCCGGCGATCAGATTCTTATGCCGGACCGCGCCTATAAAGCGCAGCAGGCCTCCGGCAGCAACCCGCTGATGCCCACCCCGCCTAAGATGAACAAGCAGCAACAGCGCGCAACCGGCGGGCATTAAGATAATGTCCGGGACACAGAACGGTAATTCTATGATAGAACTCAAAGGCATCCGGAAAGTTTACGAGATGGGCGGCGAGCCGCTTGAAGTTCTGCGCGGCGTGGACCTCATCATCAAGGAGGGCGAGTTCGTGGCTATCATGGGGCCTTCCGGCTCCGGCAAGTCCACCCTTATGCATATTCTCGGTCTGCTGGACCAGCCCACCACCGGCTCCTATAAGCTCTTCGGCCGCGAGACCGCCGACCTGGGCGACGCCGAGCTCGCCTATTTGCGGGCCCGCATTATCGGCTTCGTCTTCCAGCAGTTCAACCTGCTGGCGCGCATTACCGCGCTGGAGAATGTGGCGCTGCCCCAGATCTACCTGGATACCGATCCGAAGCAGTCCAACGCGCCCAAGCACATGGCGGAAGTCGGCCTGCAGGACAGGATGGGCCACCGGCCCAACGAGCTTTCCGGCGGCCAGCAGCAGCGCGTGGCTATAGCCCGGTCGATGGTCAACGACCCCAAGATAATTTTTGCCGACGAGCCTACCGGTAACCTGGCCTCAGCGCAGGCCGACGAGATCATGGGTATCTTCCGGAAACTTAACGAACAGGGTATAACCGTCATCCTGGTCACGCATGAGCCCGATATAGCGGAATGGGCCGACCGCGTGATAAAGATAAAAGACGGGCTGGTCGTGGAAGATCTCAGAAAGAAAGATTTTGTTCCCTCTAAGCGCGAACCTATACGCCTGCGCGCGCCGGGTTCGTTCTTCTTTACCTGGCGCGAAGGCCGCGAGAACCTCCGGTCTTCGGTTAATTCCATCATAACCAACAAGACTCGTTCGCTGCTGACCATGCTTGGCATTATTATAGGCGTAGCCGCGCTAATCACCATGCTCGCCGTCGGCTATGGCGCGCAGAAGTCTATTTCCGAGAAAATGTCTTCTATGGGGACCAACCTGCTGGGCGTCATGCCGGGCAATCTCAGCAGCGGCGGCGCCTCGTTAGGCCGCGGCGCGGTGAGCCGTCTCACCGAGGCTGATGCCGCGGCTATCAAGAGCGAGGTCCCCAACGTCACCAAGGTGGATTGCAACGTGAGCGGCAATGTGCAGGCGGTCTATAATGCCGTGAACTACCGCACCTCGGTCACCGGCGCCATGCCGGTTTACGCCGCCATGCGCAACGCGCTGCCTTATTACGGCCGGTTCTTCACCGAGCAGGAGAATAAGAATCTGAAGAGGGTGGCGCTCCTAGGACAGACCGTCGCCACCCAGCTTTTCGGGACCGAGGACCCGGTCGGCAAGAGCATCAAGCTTAACCGCAAGAACTTCAGCGTGATAGGCGTGCTGCCGCTGAAGGGTTCAGGCGGATTCCGCGACCAGGACGACGTGGTGCTGGTCCCGCTCAATACCGCGATGAGCATTCTGCTGGGTAAGCAGTATGTGGATAATATCTGGGTGGAGGTCACCGATTTTAAACTGATGCCCCAGGTCCAGGCCGACATCATCAAGTTGATGCGCAAGCGGGGGGGCGTACCGGCCTATAAGGACGACCCCGTTTCCATCATGAACATGGCGGAGCTGCAGGCCACCCTTAGCGGCACCGTTAAAACCTTCAGCATGCTGCTGGGTTTCATCGCCGGCATTTCGCTCATCGTCGGCGGTATCGGCATCATGAACATCATGCTCGTCAGTGTAAGCGAACGTACCAGGGAAATCGGTCTGCGAAAGGCCATCGGCGCCACCAAGCGCGCCATCCTGCTGCAGTTCCTGATCGAGGCCATCATTGTCTCCGTTACAGGCGGAATCCTGGGTATAATTATCGGGGCTGGCTCCTCGTATATCCTTTCCATGCTGGCCGGCTGGGCCATCTTTATTTCTCCGGCCTCGGTCGCGCTGGCCTTTGGTTTCTCGGCAGGGGTAGGCGTGGTATTCGGCTTCTGGCCGGCGCGCAAAGCCTCCGAGCTTTCCCCCATTGAAGCCCTGCGGTACGAATAATGCCCGGGCTTGCGGCAATCAGCGGGATAATTTGATATTATAACTGACGAACAGCCAGGGGCTCCGGCCTTTAAAGCTGTTTTTTTTGAACAGTATTTCTGGAGGTTCCCCATGGTAAGCGTTCTTGTAAAATGTCCCCATTGCGGCAAGTCCCTTATGAATACCAGCAAGAAGCTGGACAAGGTCTCTTCTATAGAGGTCAACCTTACCTATGCGGGCAAACATGCCCCCGTTTATATGAGCTCCCTTTACGGCAGCTACCTGGTAGAGACCGAGCTGCCCATCCCCACCGGTAAAGTGGCCGGTTTCCGCTGCCCCCAGTGCAAGGCGGACCTGAAGAGCACCCGCAAGTGCGACGCCTGCGGCTCTCAGATGATAGCTTTCGACCTTAAGGCCGGCGGCCAGGTGCAGATCTGTTCTCGCCGCGGCTGCAAGAAGCACGTACTTGAATTCCAGGACGCCGACAGCGAGCTGCAGGCCTTCTACAATTCGTACCTCAAAGCGCTTAAGTAAAGCGGGGCGCAAGCCGGAAAGCGGGAAGCGATAAAGCGCCTTTGCTCTTTACGTTGCCCGCTTTCCGTATTTAACTTATGGAAGAGAAAGAACATAAAAGCTTCTTGCGCAGCCACAAAGTACTGGCCTTCCTGCCGCTGCTGGCGATGGGCGCCGGCGTGTGGTATTATGTGGCCAGGCAGGTAGCTGCCCGCTCCGACGAAACTTCCCCGCCGCCAGTTGTCAAAACCGAAGCCGCCGTGCCAGCCCCCGCCGCCGTGCCCGGACTTGAGGGCTTGGCCGCCGCCAGGCTGCCCGACGCCTATGACCCCAGGCAGGGGCTGGATATTCAGGGCTCTCCTAAATTCCAGAGCCAGGTTACCCACGCGCTTAAGCTTGTCTGGTTGGCCGACCGTGATACATTCCTGTTCATCAAGGCCAATCTGCCCGTGATTCGCAACGAGGACAAGACAGGTTTCTATCTCGAGAACGGCCGCCCCGTGGCCGGCCTTTCCAACTACCACGCTTTTCGTTCGCTTACCTGGTGCGCTGGCGTGCTCGCCCACCAGGCCTGGCACGCCTGGTATATCGCCGCCAAGAATAAAAAAAACAAGACCGTCGCGCCTCCTCTCCCCGGCGAGAAAGACGACCGCATACCCGAAGCGAACCCCGCGAAGTTCGATTATAAAGGCATGGACGCCATCCTTTACACCGAACGCAAGGCTTTCGATTTTCAGCTGGAAGTGCTGCGCAAGATCGGCGCGCCCAGGTCCGAAACCGATCCTATCTTCCGCCGAGCGCCCCGTGATTTCACCGCGGGGCACGACGGCAGCTACACCCTGAACCCGTGACCCAACTCCTGCAGCCGGTCTCGATCGGCCCCCTGAAGCTTAAAAATAATCTGGCGCTGGCCCCGATGGCCGGCATCACCAACGCGGCTTTCCGCATCCTCGCGGCCGAGGGCGGCGCGGGGCTGGTCGTTACCGAGATGGTCTCCGCCGAGAGCATCAAGTACGGCAACAAGAAATCTTTCAAGATGCTGGAGCTGTTGCCGGGCGAACATCCCGCGGCCATCCAGGTGTTCGGCGCCGACCCGGCCTCCATGGCGCTGGCCGCGCAGGCCGCGGAGCAAGCGGGTGCGGACGCGGTGGATATTAACGCCGGCTGCCCGGTAAAAAAAGTCCGCCGTTCCGGAGCCGGGGCCGAGCTGATGCTCAAGCCCATGCTGCTGTCCGACATAATTTCAAAGATGGTGAAGTGCGTCAAGGTCCCGGTTACCGTGAAGTTCCGGGTCGGGCTTACCGCCGGCGAGAACCTGGGGCCGCTGCTGGCCCGCGTAGCCGAGGAGGCCGGCGCCGCCGCCATCACGCTGCATGGCCGCCCCGCTTCCCAGTTCCATACCGGCCCCATCGACCTGGACTCCATGGCGGCTACGGCCGCCGCCGTAAAGATCCCCGTTTTCGGCAATGGCGGCGTGGAGAACGCCGCCGGGGCCCGCGCGATACTCGAGGCGGGCTGCGCCGGGGTGGCCATAGGCCGCGCCGCCGTCTACAATCCCGCGCTTTTCGCCGAGATCGCAGCCGGGCTTTCCGGCGAGCCGGGCGCGGCGGTCTCTTCGGCCGCCAGGATGCGCCTGTTCCTGCGCTTCCTTGAACTTAACGCCGGAATTTACGGCGAGGAGCACGGCCTGGCCCGCGCCCGCAAACTGGTGGGCTACTGGCTGAAAGGCCTGCCAGGGGCCGCCGGGGCCCGGGGCGCTTTTATGAGCCTGAAAACACTTAAAGAGGCCGAAGCCCTTTTGATACAATATACGAAGGAAAGCTGAGCGCTGCCCCTTAAATTTATGGCCCAAGCTGAAACCCCGGAAACACCTCTGATGCAGCAATACCAGGCTTTAAAGAAAGCCTATCCTCACGCGCTGCTCTTCTTTCGCCTGGGGGACTTCTACGAGATGTTCTTCGACGACGCCAAGATCGCCAGCTCCGTGCTGGGCCTCACGCTTACCGCGCGCCAGAGCGTGCCGATGTGCGGCGTGCCGCACCATTCCTCTTCGGGCTACATAGCCAGGCTGCTGGCCGCCGGCCACAAGGTGGCCATTTGCGAGCAGACCGCCCCGCCCGAAGGCGACGCCAAAAAGGCCAAGCTTTTTAAACGCGAAGTCGTGCGCCTGATCACCCCCGGCACTGTGGTCGAGGACGAACTGCTCCGTCCGCGCTCTTCCAGCTACCTGGTGGCGCTGGACCTGGATATCGTCGGCTGGGGCCTGGCTTCGCTCGACGCTTCCACCGGGGATTTCCTGGCCACGCAGAATCTCAACGACCCCGACCTATACCAGCTGCTGTCTTTCATTTCCAAGACCGCGCCGGCTGAAATAATAGCGGATAGCCGCACCGTAAAGGAGATACAGAAGCGCGGCCTGGACTTCGGGTCAGCCGTTCTTACCGAGTACACCCGCACTGACTCCTACGAGCCGGCCTGGGCCGCCTCCGCGGTCTGGCAGAACCATAAACTGGCCCTGAAGACCGCGCTGAAGACGACCGCCTACGTGCGGCAGACCCAGCCCGGCCTTAAGGAAGTCTTTGCCCCCTCTTATTACGAGCCCGCCAACCGCCTGCAGCTGGATGAGTCCGCCATTAAGACGCTGGAGCTGGTCACTTCCCCCGACGGGGATGATGCCAAGACCCTGTGGGGCGTGCTGGATCTTTCCAAGACCTCCATGGGCTCGCGTCTGCTGCGCCGCTGGATTTTGGAGCCGCTCTGCGACCTGCGCGAGATCCAGTCCCGCCAGGCTTTTACCGCTTTTCTGGCCGCCAACCGCGAGGCCCGCGAACAGCTGGGTGACATTCTGGCCCAGGTCCCGGATATCGAGCGCCTGCTCGGCCGCGTGATAAACCTTAGCGCTTCGCCGCGCGACCTGGCCGCCGTGCGCAAGGCGCTGGCCCAGCTGCCGCACCTCAAGCTGCTTTTAAGTTCCACCGGCTTCTTTGAAGGCGCGCCCGAGCTGGCCTCCAGGCTCGACGCGGGCTCCCACGCGCTTAACGCGCTGCGCGCCGAGCTAGACAAGGCGCTGGCCGAGAACCCGCCCGCCCGGCTTTCCGAAGGCGGCGTGATAATGGAAGGCTACAGCAGGGAACTGGACGAGCTGCGTTCCGTGCGCCGCGATAGTCAGAAGCTGCTGGCCGATATTGAGCAGCATGAAAAGGACAAGACCCAGATCTCCACGCTGAAGGTGGGCTATAACAGCGTGTTTGGTTACTACATCGAGGTTTCCAAAGCGCAGAGCCAGAAGGTGCCGCACTACTTCGTGCGCAAACAGACCCTGGTGAACGCCGAGCGCTACATCACCGAGGACCTGAAGGTCCTGGAGAACAAGATCCTGGGCGCCGAAGAGCGCATGTCCAAACTGGAATCCCATTTATTCGCCGAACTGCGCACTACCGTGCGCGCCTCGCTGGGCGAGCTTAAGACCTTCGCTTCCGGCGCGGCCGAGCTCGATGTGTTCTACGCCTTGGCGGAGAGCGCCGTGCGCTACGAATTTTCCCGGCCCCGCATGAGCTCCGGCAGCGAGCTGAAGATCGAGGAAGGGCGCCATCCCGCGGTGGAGTTCTTCCTGCCCTCAGGCACCTTCGTGCCGAACGACCTGGAAATCGGCGGCCCCGAAGCCAGCGTGATCATTCTGACCGGCCCCAACATGAGCGGCAAGAGCGTCTACCTCCGGCAGGCGGCCGTAATC
>JBBRDG010000054.1:0-16953 GCA_038204165.1 Elusimicrobiales bacterium | reverse complement strand
TAAAATCACCGCGGCTAACTTTAATTTATTCATAATGTTTCCTTTTGGCCTGCGCCACAATAGTCATCAACAACTTTGTCAGTTAACGCACCACTATCTTAAAATGAACCCTCTTATTGGCTACCGCCGCGTGCGTGCCCTTACGCTCGGGGTTAGCTTCGAACTCCGCCGGCCGGGTCTCGCCGTAGCCGACGGTGGTGATCCTGCCCGGGGCTATCCCGCCTTCCTTAAGCAGGAATTCCCGCACGGAAACCGCCCTTCTTTCGCTCAGCTTCTGGTTGTACTCTTCCGTACCCATAGCCGAGGTATAACCCGACACCCTTATGGTGGCTTTAGGGTTCTCTTTAAGGATCTGGATATGCTCCCGCAATATCGCCTTCGCCGAGGGATTAATGGCCGCGGAGTCAAAGTCGAAATGAGTGTCCGAGAGGTTGATGGCAACCAGTACGGTCTCTTTCACTCCTGTCTTCTCCACAACCGGCAGCGTCTCTTCCTCAGCCACCGCTTTTTTGCATTTTTCGCAGTCGAACTTGAACGTAAGGCTAAGGCGGTGCGAAGCGCCCAGGTCGCCCAGCGGGACGTAGGCATAATCCAGCAGGAACGCGTTCAGCTTTAGGCCCAAACCGACAGTCAGGTTGGTAAACCCCGTCAGTTCATTGCTGGGACTGTTCCACTGGTAGCCGGCCCGCAGCGCCACGGCGGTGCTGACCCAGTCTTCAAAACCGAACTGCGTGCGCGTTACGCCGATATCCTGCTTCTCGAACGCCATCGCCAGCAGCAGGGGTTTCTCCGGAACCGAGGTCCTGAGATTATAAGAAGCGCCCAGGCGCCAGCCCTGGGCCATGGAATAACCCGCCACGTTGTGGTGCAGGTTTATATTGGAATACGTCATGCCCAGAGACAACGGGGCCGACGGGGTCCACATCAGGCCGAGGTCGGAGGCATAGGCCGGGTAGGTCTTGCCGGCCAGCCGCTGCCAATTCCCCCTCACGGCGACGCCGCCGGAGAGATTCTTGACCAGCCTCGTGCCCCAGCCCAGGCTGCCGCCCATGGCACTGGCGTGGTAATCCGCGGTCGGATTGCCTACAATGTCGCGGCCCTCGAAAGAACCGTTGTCAACGTAGTTGAACGAAGCTGCTACGCCGCCGGAACCCACCGGCATGCCGAAGACGAGCGTTTCCTGCACCGCGCTGCCCAGGCCGCTGTTATGATGAAGGCCTATTTCCGTACAGGTCATGGTGCTCAGGCCCGCCGGATTCCAGAGCAGGGAAGCCGAGCCCTGCGGCACCGCCACCACCGCCGATCCCATGGACATGGCCCGCGCCGTGCCACCCGACTGGCTCAGGGGCTGCGCCTGGCCGCCCACGCTGTTGAAGCTGTCCGCCGCCGAGGCGGGGCCGCTCATTAAAGCGGCTGCCAAGATACCCATTATAATTTTCATAGATTTCATTGTGTCCTCGCTTTAGTGTTTTACTACGAACTTCTTTTTAGAGAATTTTTCGGAATTACCGTTATCGTACTTCATGCTGAGGATGTAGAAGTACACCCCGGGAGCCAGCCTGCCGGTATCGACAGTGGAGGTGTGCGCGCCGGCCGGCTTGGAATCGGTCACGGTGTTCACCAGGTCGCCGATCTCGTTATAGACCCGGATTGTCACGTTTCCGGAAGTAGCCATGCAGTAAGCCACCGTGGCCAGAGGGCCGGTGGCGGGCGAGGGGAAGATATAGTTCCCCGAGCAAGCGCCTGCTCCGCCGGGAGTGAGGAAGTAAGTGAACGAGGAGGGCGCCGAGCAGGTGCCCGCTACGCCGTTCACCGTGACATTCACGACCTGCGCCGCATGCGCCGGGGTCAGGACCGTGATCTGCGTAGGCGAGACCAGCGTGAACGAAGAGGCCGACAGCAGGCCGAACTTTATAGAGGTTATGTCGATCAGGTTGGCGCCGCTTATGGTTACGGTAGTTCCGCCTATGATGGGGCCGACGGCCGGCGTTACGTTGCCGGGAGCCGACCTGAGCATCGCTATAGAGCATGCGACCACGGGAGGGGACCACTTAGTGTAGACGGCGTCAAAGGATCCCACCTTAAACCCTGGCGGAAGCGGGAGAACAACCGGATAATCCGCAGAATTCGTCCAGCCGGACATGTGAATGTTATTCGAACTGTCCACCGAGATGCCCGTCCCCGAATTGTCCACGCTGCCGCCGACAAAGGTACTGAACACTTTGGTGGAACCGTCCAGGCCCAGCTCCGTTACAAAGGCCCAGGCAGTGCTGCCCGCTACCGTGCTCTGCGTAGGAGTCTGTATGGAAACCGGGCTTACCGTGAGGAAATCGCCCGAATTCGTCCTGCCGGTTATATAAGCATGGCCGGCCGCATCTAGAGCGATAGCGTTCGCGCGCTCAATGGCCAACCCGCCCACGAAGGTGCAGTACACACCGTCCAAGTGCCCGGTGCCGTCCAGCTTCATTTTCATTACAAACGCGTCGGGCGCGCCGGAGATAGTGGTCTGGCCGACCTTGGTAAAGCCGAGGGTGATTCCGTCAGTGACAGGATCCGGGAAGTCGCCGGAATCAGTGTCTCCGGTGATATAAACGTTATTAGAGGCGTCGAGCGTTATGCCGGTTCCTTCCTGAATGCCGCTGCCGGCCAGGTAAGAGGAATAGAGCAGGCTGGTCCCGGTCGGATTCAGCTTAGTCACGAACGCGTTAGCCTCTCCTCCCGCGGTCAGCTTGAAAGCGCGGGCCAGCGGCAGCACACCCGAAGGGAAAGTGGGGAAGGTGTCCTTGCAGGACCCCGTCACGTAAGCGTTGCCCAGGGAGTCGATGGCGATGGCATTGCCGGAATCCCCGGTGCCCTTGGCCACGGAACCCACCACCGAGCCGCCCAGATACGTTAAATACGTCCCGGGAGTGATAGCTAGGTCGATAACGCCGGCGGGGCTCAATTTAGCCACAAAGGCGGTCCGGTGTGCCACCGCGCCGTTGTTAAGCTGAAATGCGCCTGCCGTGGCCGGGAAAGTGGTGTTATCGGAAGTTGTTTCCCCGGTAACGTAAGCGTTGCCGGTTGCGTCGACGGCTATACCTTTGCCTATCTCCACGCCTGCACCACCGAGGAATTTGGAGTACACCAGCGCGGTGCCCGTGGGGTTAAGCACAGTAATGAAAGCGTCAGTTCCGCCGCCTACCGTCAAGGTACGCGCTGCAGTAAGGAACGGGGCCACGCCGGAGCCCGTAGTGGAGCCGGTGATGTAAACCTGCCCCGCGCCATCCACGGCTATGGCATTGCCTATGTCGTCGCCGGCTCCTCCCAAGTATGTCGACCACACCAGGGCGTTATTAGCGTCTATCTTGGTGACAAACACGTCGAACGCGCCGCCGCCGTTGGCCGTCTGGAAGTGGCCGGCCGTGCCGGGGAACAGGTCGGCGACCGTCACCGTCTGCCCGGTCATGTAAACGTTCCCGGAAGCGTCGGTGGCAAGAGCGTTAGCCTTGTCGTCCACGGTGGTCCCCAGGAAGGTAGAGAACGAGATAGAAGGGTCTATAATCAGTTCCCTGGTCTTGTCGTACGCGCCGACCTCGAAATGGACCTGCTTGTTGCTGGCCACCACGAAGCGGCCTTTGACGGAGGTTTTAACAGTCCCTGTCTTCTGATACAGAAGGGGAGCGTTGAAAACTACCTGGCCCGAAGCGGACTTAAGCACCAGCCCGCCTTTATTGTTCAGGGTAATCTGTTCAGCCCCGGCGAAGTTCATGGCAATAAGCCCGGGGTTAGCGCCCGGCGCCACTATGAAGTCGTATTCTATCTGCCCTTCCTTGCCGTAGTAGACCAGGTCGATGCCGGGATAAACCCGTTTAAGCGCCACCTTGGAATAGTTAGCGACGTTCTTGACCCATTTCTTCGGGTCGCTGCCAAGCAGGTAGTTGGTCTTGGCCGCTAAAACACCCTGGCCCTGGATGACCGGGGCGGTATTGCCGCCGTAGAGGCTCATCCTTATAGTATCGGCCTGCCGGTCGCCGGCCGGCGCTTTAAGCACCATAACCGCTAACGAAGGAGTAAGGAAAAGGCTGTAGCCTTTAGCGCGGGCCAGGAATTTCACCGAAGGGTCGGCCTGTCCCTGGTTGGCTTCAAAAGCCAGCGGCATTACGGCGTTAGCCGTTTTAAGAGCCGCCGGCGAGGTCTGCACCCCGTGCTTGGCCGCCTGAACTCCCGGCCGCGCCGCGCTGCCTGTAGCTGCGGAACTGGTGGCCAGGTTTAAACCCAGGACCAGGTAACCTATCAGGAAAATGCTTTTCATTGTTTTACTCCTCGCTTGCTTTCTATGTGGATACGCCGAGCTTTAAGCCGTTACAAATATCCCCATGCCCTAGTTTACACCAACCCGGCGTGCGGAGGTAACCAGTTATTTCCTCTTTTAATTGACTTTGTTCGCAAAGCCGCTCCAGTCGAAAACCCGTCGTGGGAACGCGCTTCTTACCGACGCAAAAAAAAGGGGCGCCCGCGGCGCCCCTTTCGACTGGAACTGGTATATGTTATTTTTTAGTGCTGAGCTTTCTGCGGTATTCCGAAGGCGTGCGCCCGGAAAGTTTTTTAAACTGCCTTATGAAAGATTCGGTGTTCTGGTAGCCCAATTTTTCGGAGACCTGGTCCACATTGTAGCTGGTCTGCGCCAGCAGGCCCATGGCTTCTTTCATTTTAAGCTTAAGCTTATATTCGTTAAAGCCCACGCCCACATGCTCCAGGAAAAGCCTGCTCAGGTATTTAGGACTTATGCAGACGGCGTCCCCCGCGTCCTTCAGCGAGACCTTGCGCGAAGCGTTCCTCCCGAGAAATTCCTTAACATGCTCGATCTTGCCTGCATTGTCGGAAGAATCGCTGCGATAGCCTTTTGCGCCGGAATTAAGCACTTTTTCGATTATGCTCCTGGTTTTTTCTATGTCAAAAGGCTTTTCGATAAAATCGTTGGCCTGGCCGCGCAGCGCTTTAAGAACTACCTCCTTGGAACTGTAACCGGTCGCCACAATAGTGGCGAGCTCGGGGCACAGTTCTTTTATTTTTCCCAATAAGGTAAGTCCGTCCATCACCGGCATCCGCACATCCATTATCACCAGGTCTATCTCGTTAGCTTTTTTCAGCACGGAAAGAGCGTCTGTACCGTTAGCCGCCTGAATGATCCGGTACCCGTCGAAGCATTGCGCGAATTCTTCGCGGAAGATGTCGTCGTCGTCAACGAGCAGGATTTCTTTGCGCCTCGGCTGGCTGTTTCCGGCTTTTTTGGTTTTCATATTCCCCTCCCCATCAACACTTATCTATTTTTTCCAGCAGCAGGCGCGGGCTGAAAGGCTTTTCTATAATATCTTTGACCTCGCCCGCAAGTCCCTCTTTTGCGAGAAGCGCGGCCAGGCCGGGCTTTCCGGAAATGAAAAAAACCACGGCTTGAGGATGCTTCGCCCTTATTTCCTTAAGCAAGTCTATCCCGGTCATGGTTTTAATCTTAAAATCGAGCAGGAAGATATCATACCCGTCCCTCAGAATCAGGTCCCTGCCGCCCTGTACGTCGGAAATGTGGTCCGCGGCATAGCCCTCGTTATTGAGCATTTCCGCCATTTCCTCGCTCAATTCCAAGTCGTCGTCCACTATCAGGATCTTTTTCTTTTTCATTTTTTTCGCTTCGCGGGCAGGGTTACGCCGACCACGGTCCCGGCGGGGCCGCTGTCCACGGTTATTGCGCCGCCGTGCAGCCCCACCATCTGTTCGCAGACGCTGAGGCCCAGCCCGGTGCCCTTGGCCTTGGTGGTAAAGAACGGCTCGAAGATCTTGGGCAGCGTCTCGGCGTCTATCCCCGGCCCCGAATCTTCCACCACAACCCTGACCGAAGGCCCCTCAGTGCTGACGGAGATCCTTATCTTTCCGCGCGGGTCAGCGGAAACCGCGTCGAAAGCGTTGCTTAAGATGTTCGCGAAAATTTCCCTGACCTGCAGCGGGTCGGCCTCTAGCGCCATTTTTTCCGGCAGGTCCAGCTCTACCCGGACCGGAAACCTGGGCGAGACCAGGCTCCGCGCGGTGCCGACGCATTCTCCGAGGATGCAGTTCAGGTCGACCGTCTCGTACGCCGGGGTTTTAAGCCGCGAATAGAACAGCAGGTTATTGATTATCTGGTTGCTTTCGTTTATCTTTTTTTCGATGTTCCGGATATGGCTGTCCAGAGAGGGATTGCGGGCCTTTTTCCGGATATTGTACGCGGCCATCGCTATAGCGGCCAGCGGGTTACGGAGCTCATGGGCTACGGTAGCGGCCAGGGTACCTACGTCGGAAAGGCGTTTCGACTTTTCCAGTTCCAGCCGGGAGGCCAGCAACTCCTGGGACCGCTCCCTGACCAGTGCCTCAAAACTGTCCTTATCCCGCCTTAGCAGCGCCTCTATCTGCTTGCGCTCGATGGCGTAGCGCAGGCTGCGCATAAGCAGGCTGGCGTTAATCTGCCCCTTTACAAGGTAGTCCCCCGCCCGCTGCTGCATAGCCTTTATAGCCAGGTCCTCGTCATCCGTCACCGTGAGCAGGACTATGGCTACTTCCGGGTTCTGCGCGGTGATCCGCTGCAGGCCCAGCAGCCCGCCGCTGTCGGGCAGGTTTATATCAAGCAGGACCACATCGAACTGTTCGCGGGCCAGCAGTTTAAGCGCTGCGTCCATCCGCCCGGCATGTTCAAGCTTGCCGACGCGGTCGCCGCAGTCGGAAACCATCTCGCGCACCAGCCTGGCGTCCCCGGGATTGTCCTCTACGAGCAAAATATTAAAAGGGCGGTCTATCATAAGAGCCTTGTCACTCGGGCCTGGCGGGCAGCTTTACTATGCTGAACCAGAATTCCTGTATGGACTGGGCCACTTTCATGAACTGCTTCAGGTCCACGGGTTTAGCAATATAGCAGTTAGCAAAATTATCGTACGCCTTAACCACATCCTCTTCTGCTTTGGAGGCCGTCAGGATAACTACGGGGATGCTTCTCAGTTCTATATCACCTTTGATCTCTTTAAGCACCTCAAGGCCGCTTTTTTTAGGCAGGTTGAGGTCGAGCAGGATAAGGTCCGGCCGTTCCGCTCCGGCATAGTCGCCTTCTTTATGGAGATACGCCATGGCTTTAGCCCCGTCCGTAACCACGCGCAGGTGATTGTATACTTTCTGCTCTTTAAGCGCTTCGGTGGTCAGCCTTACGTCGGCCGGGTTATCTTCCACCAGAAGTATCTCTATGGGCCGGGCATACACCTCTTTACTCATGATAAAAGCTCCTTGTTAGCAGGAAAAGTAAAACTAAAAACGGAACCTTTTCCGTATTCCGACTCCACCCGGATAGTCCCGCCCTGGGCTTCCGCCAGCTTCTTGCAGATTGCCAGCCCTATGCCCGTCCCCGGGTATTCGCCGCGCTCGTGCAGGCGCTGAAAGATCAGGAAAATCTTGTCCCTATACTCGGGCTCTATCCCTATCCCGTTATCCTTAACAGAAAACAGCCAGTCGGCGCCGCGTTTTTCCGCGCTTATGTGGATCCGGGGCGGCTCTGTACCGCGGAATTTCAGCGCGTTGCCTATCAGGTTCTGGAACAGCTGCGTAAAATTAGCGCCATGCCCCGTAAGCACGGGCAGTTTGGAATGCGTGATCACGGCCCCGCTCTCTTCTATCACCGGGGTAAGGCTGCGGATCACCTTGCCCAGTACCGCCTCACAATCCACTTCCGCGTCCGGCTTGTCGGCGCGGCCTACGCGGGAATAAGTCAGCAGGTCGTTTATCAGGGTCTGCAGGCGCTTGGCCCCGCCCACGATATAGTCAAGGAACTCGTCCGCGTCCTTATCCAGCCTGTGCTTGTACCGCCGCTCCAGCAGTTCCGAATAGCTGGCCATCATCCTCAGCGGTTCCTGGAGGTCGTGGGAGGCCACGTACGCGAACTGTTCCAGGCTTTCGTTCGAAAGTTTAAGGGCCTTCTCTATCTTTTCACGTTCGGCTATTTCCGCGGTCCCTTCGTCGCGCGAAACCGTCATGCGCTTCAGATCCGCAGTACCCTCGTCCCGCGAGGCCGTCATGCTCTTCAGATCCGCGGTACCCTCGTCGCGCGAGGCGGTCATCGTCTTCAGGTCCTCGGCCCCCTGGGAGTAGCGCCCCACCATTTTCATATACAGCAGGCGAACTTCAACCATGTTATAGACGCGGGTCAGGACCTCTGACAGATCCAGCGGCTTGCTTAGGAAATCTTTCGCCCCGCTTTTCAGCGCCCGTAACTTGTGCTCCGGCTGGGCGGTGAGCACCAGCACGGGGAGATAGCTGTTTTTCTCTATCTCTTTAAGGGCTTCCATTACCTGGAAGCCGTCCATGCCGGGCATCTCCAAATCGAGTATTATCAGGTCGTAGCGGTTCCTGCGGTGAAGCTCATAAACCGCGCGCGGGTCCATGGTTGACGCCACGGAGGTATAGCCGGCGCCGCGCAGGATGCGCTCGAGCAGCAGCACATTGGCCTGCTTATCGTCAGTGATGAGGATCCTGGCTTTATAGATATCGGCGGCACTGAGCATAATGTTGGTCCTGCCAAGCCAGCCAAAAGATGGCTTTAGAGCCGTTTATTCCTTAAGCTGTTCAGCGGCCTTATTCCCGCCCGGGAAAACCGTGTTTGACGCATTTAAGGGCTCTTTTATGTCGGAAAGCGCCTTTTGTATGCCAAAAACGACATCCCGCTGGCTGAAAGGCTTGCTTAAATAAATATTTATATTGGACGGCGGCAACGCGCCGGAGAGTTGCGCGTCCCTGAAGTGTCCGCTCATCATAATTACGGGTATCCCCGCGGTAACAGGATCCTGCCTGATCTTTTCCGCCACGACAAAACCGTTCTCCGCGCCCAGTTTAAGATCTAGCAGGATAACGTCTGGCTTTATTTTCCTGGACATTTTTACCGCGTCGGCCCCGTTCGTAACTGGCACCGGGACAAAGCCGCTCAGCGCCAGGGCCTCCTGCAGCTCCGCCAGGAATTCCGGGTCGTCGTCCGCCAGCATGACCAGCTTTCGGCCTAATAACATACTTCTCCTTGAGATACCTTAACCTCAATATACATTAGTCCGCCTGCCAGGATAAGCGTTTAATTCCGTATTTAACTGACAGTTTTCCCTAAAGAGCCTTTATGCCAATGAATATCGGAAACTAGTCAGTTAATAGGTGAAACAGCAGGTTATGCTTGCGTTTTATGTTGATGTATAATAAAGCCCGGAGACCGCAAAGCCGCGTAAGATTAAGCCCGGGCAAATAAAACAAGGAACACCGTATGAGGTTCGCGCTATTGATTTTGATAGGCTGCGCCGCGGCATGCCCGGCGGCCCGGGCCCAGGAAACGCCGCCGCTGATAGAGCGCCTGGAAAAAGCGGCTAACACCTACCAGCTGCTGGCCGAGCAGTATGACGGCGTGCTTTTACCAGTGCCGGCCAGGCCTGTAAAACCGGGCAGGAGCTACGCGGGACTTCCCCGCCTGGCCGTCTTCCTTAAACTCGTGGGGGACCTGCCCGCCAAAGCCGCCGCGCCCCGCGGGCCCGGAGTCTACAAAGGCTCCCTGGTAAGGGCGGTTAAACATTTTCAGCGCCGGCACGGCTTGCCCGCGGACGGGATCTTGGGCAAGGCCACGTTCGCCCAATTAAACATCCCGCTGAGCCGCCGGGTAACGCAGCTGCGGCTGGCGCTGGAGCGCTGGAAAGCCCTGCCCACCAGGTTCGAGCAGCCGCCCATCATTATCAACATCCCGGAATTTATCCTGCGCGCGGGTTCGGCCCGGGACCAGGGTTCGGTATCGCTCCGGGTTGTGGTAGGCAAGTCCTACGAGCGCCAGACCCCGGTTTTCGCCAGCGAAATAACCTCGGTGGTGTTCAGGCCTCCCTGGACTGTACCGCTAAGCATTCAAAAGGAAGAGCTGGTGCCGAAGCTAACGGCGAATCCCTCTTATTTGGTCAAGAATAATTTTGAGATCATAGACACCAAGGGAAATCTGATCAGCACCGCGGTCGTGAACCAGGACCTGCTTGCCCGGCTGGGAACAGGCGAGCTAATCCTCAGGCAGAAACCGGGACCGACAAATTCGCTGGGCCTTGTTAAGTTCGGCATGCCGAACGAGCACGGGGTTTTTTTGCACGGTTCCCCCTCCAAGTGGGATTTTGAAAGGTCCCGCAGGGACCTGAGCCACAGTTGCATCCGCGTACAGAACCCGCTGGCGCTGGCGGCCTGGGCGCTTAAGGACCGGCCCGAATGGACCCCCGCGAAGATGCAGGAAGCCATTGCCGGAACGGAAACCATAGAGGTAAAGCTGGAACACCCGATTCCGGTGCTGATACATTACGGCACGGCCGAAGTAGGCGAGGACGGCGTGATAAGATTCTTTGAAGATATCTACGAGCTGGATAACGCTGAAGCGGCAGCGAATGCGGCCGTTGCGGCGATAGGCAAGTAACGCTACCAGTGGCGCACGCGGCCGATATCCACATGCACAAAATTTGAACGGGAGTAATAGCCTACCCCACCGCGGCGAAGCGCCAGGGCGGCTTTGCGCACCAGAGCGGTTGGCACTCCCTCCACGCGCATATCCACGGCCTCCGGCACCATATGCAGACTGTGTGAAGCCACGTCCTTCGAGCGCGAGCGCAGCAGGTTATTGCTCCACGGGGTGCGGTAGCCGCAGACCACCTGGATCTCCGCCCCGGGATGGCCGACTTTTTCCGTCAGGTCATGGAGCAGGTCGAAGACCTTAGGGTCGTAGACCCCCACTTTTTTGGTACGATGGTCGCGCAGGAAATGGTCCAGCTCGGCCACGGCTTCCGGGAGGTAAGTGTCGCCCCGGCGGTAAACCACGTCAATTCGCTCGCGGGTATGAGTGTGATAAAGGCGCAGGCGGTATTCCCGGGGAGCGGTCGGGATGCCGTCCGCGGACCCGGAGGGCAGCAGGAAGACAAAAGCGAAAGCCGCCGCCGCGCCCAAGGCGCGGACGGGTATAAAGACCAATGACCGGGTTACCAAAATGAAGTGTCGCATTTTTTGCCTGACTTGGTAAAAATAGTATACCAGCTATTTTCACTTTCTGCCAGTCCCGCTGACCCCCGTGACCTTGCAGTGGAAAATACGGCTAAAATGGAGGAGCTGCCGAGCCGGCCGTGGTGAGGCGCCGGGCTAAAAGTTCTCTTTCCCCACGATCAGGCGCCGGAAAGTCAGCGAGCTCTGCTCGATGGTGAATTGAAGGCTGTTGCCGTCGCCGTCTTCCGCACTGAAGTACTGTTCGGTCGAGTCGACATATTTCCCGGAATAGAACTTGAACATGCCGGCCTTAACCAGGACCTTATTTACATCCAGACCTTCGTTCCCGGTAGAGGAAATATAAATATTTTTAACCAGGGGCCGGGCTGTAAGGTAGGAAAAGCCCACTATCCTGGAGGTTTCCCTGTTCTTGTACTCCAGGTATGAATATTTTTTTACCGTTTTATACGTATCAGGTTTACCCAGGGCCCTGGTAACTTCGGAAATATTTTTTCCGAGGTACCTGCCGTAAGGGACTTTCCAGCCGATAACATTATCGACCGAGAGCTGCGGGCCGGCCGCCGGCGCCGGCGGTTTGCCGCAGCCCGAGACGAGAAAAGCCAGGCCGGCCGCCGCGCATAACAGGTTATTTTTTGTTTTTTTCATAAAGTTTTCACTTGCCCCGTTCCCGCGCCGTCCGGACCGCGCTCCAAGAGGACGGCTATCCACCGCGTGTTGTCGCTCCGCTCCAGCCCGAACTTAAGCGCCATCGTGAACGGCACGCACAATACCATGCCGATCACGCCCAGCAAACTTCCCCAGAAGAGCAAAGAAAGAAATACCACCAGCGTGGACAGTTCCAGCTTTTTCCCCATAAGCCTCGGCTGAAGCACGTTGCCGATAATGAAGGTGACGGGGATATAGCCCAGCAGCACCAGCCCGGCGCGGCCGGGTCCGAAATGGATGAAGGCCAGCAACACCGCGGGAATGATGGCGATAACCGAACCGATGTTGGGGACATAATTCAGCACGAACGCCAGCAGTCCGAACAGCACCGCGAAATCAACGCCGAGCACCGCCAGCCACACCCCGGCGTAAATTCCGGCTATCAGGCTGACTCCGGTCTGGATAATTACAAAATGTTTCACATCATCCACGAATTTGTGGAATTCCGGGAACACCGCCTTTGGGTCGCCCAGGGCGGCGCGGAGTTTTCCCTTAAAGGTAGCGGCCTCGAACAGAATGAAGGAGACCGTGAGAAGAATCAAGACGGCCCCGGAGAGCAGCGAATTCAGCTTCGCCAGGGCGCCGGCGCCCAGAACTACCATAGCGTCCTGATCCACATACCCCAGCAGAGCTTTAGCATCTATGGCCAGACCGAAACCCGCCATGAACCTCTTCAGCCCCAGAGCCAGCTGCAGCAGGCGGTCCTGAAAGAGTGGCAGCGAAGCGAGAATGCTCCTTACCGACAAGCCGAGCAGCACGCCAACTATGAGCAGGATAAGGATAAAGCCCGCCATTACTATAAGGACGGCGGCGGCTGGGGGAACGCGTTTTGTGACTAGCCACCGGACAGGCGGAGTGCCGATTACGGCAAGAAAACCCGAAACCAGCACCACGGACAGCACCAGCTGCGCCTGGTTCATTCCCCAAATTATCAACACGAGCGCCGCGGCGCTTATGAGGAAGCGCATCCCGCGCTGCGAACTGTTCTGCTCGGTTATGGTCTTTTCAGGTTGGTTCATATTATCCATAGTCCTTAAGCGCGGCTATTTTTCAGCCGGAGGCTCCTGTGGGCCGGCTTCTTCCTTTTTTCTGTCCCCCGACATTTTTACGGCGATGGCCGCGGCCTGCTCGGCCGGCATGCCTTCGGTGCGGCGTGTGTATTCGCGCTCTCCCCGGTCGTCCCGCTTGCGCTGCGCCGCGTCTTTCACCTGCTCGGTCTCGCCCGGCAGCTCTACGCGCAGTTCCTCCACCAGCATCAGCACCGCCGCCGCCACCGGCAGCGCCAGCAGCGCACCCACAATCCCGAACAGCGTGGCTCCGGCAATAAGGGAAAAAAGCACCACCGAGGAGGGCAGGCGCATCGCGCGGCCGTAGATCACGGGCACCAGCAGGCGGCTTTCCAGCTCTTCATAGAAGAGCATCAGCACCAGCACAACAATCGTGATTGTAGGGCCGCGGGAAACAGCCGCCATGACCGCCGGTCCCATGGTGAAAAAAATGCCGATATACGGCAGCACGTCGGCCAGGCCGCCGAATACCGCTATGGCCAGCGCGTTAGGCACCCCGCAGGCCGCCAGCAGGATTAACATGAAGCCCGCCATCAGCGCGCACGTTATAAGCTGTCCCCGGATATAACCGCCCACTATCATTTCCAGATTCATCATCACGCGTGAAAGCCTTATATGGTGCGTACGGGGCACTATCGAGAAAAGACCACCGCGCAGGCGGTCCCGGTCGATTATTATATAAAGCGCGAGGAAAACTGCCCCCATGATATACGCCAACACTTCGAGAACGCCGGCGGACAGGACGAAGACCGAAGTGCCGATGGATTTAAGCACCACGCCATACTGCATGGCGCGCAGGCCTACCGCAAGCGGAGCCGTCATGTGCGACTTCGCGAGTTGGGAGGCCAGGCGCTCCCGCAGCGCCGGCTCCTGTTCTACCAGGCTAGTCACCTGGGACAGGAATTCCGGAAGGGTAAGGGTTGTGAGAAGGAGCGTTACTACCAGCAGCGTGGCGAACACTATTCCAATGCTCAGGTCCCTGCGTACGCGCCGGGCCTCGAGCCACTCCACGGCCGGGCTCAGTGTGCCGACCAGGACAAGCGCCGTTATCAGCACTAGCGCTACCGGGAGCAGGCGGATCAGCACCCACAAACCTGCGATCACCAGCACCGCGGTGATGATGGTCGAAGCTGAAAGTTCCAAACTGACTCGCCGGGCCCTTCGCGCCGGACCTGGTCCGGCGTCCGTCCTGAAAGCGCTGTCAAAACCGTTGATCATATGGTAAATCACCGCCCGCTACTTGGCGGCCTCGGCGCTATGGCAGTATTTTCTCGCTGCAGGCCTCTCCCGTTTTCGGATCCATACCCAGCAGCTCTATCTGCTCCACTTTCTGCCCTACCAGTTTTTTCCTGCTCTTGATGTACATCTTCTGAAGGATCGCTGGCCTGCCGTTTATAAACCCTTCAGCGTAGACCTTGTCCCCGTCCTTCTTTATCAGGAACTTCCTGTTTTTGGCGGCGGACAGCGTCAGCTCGTAACCTTCGCCCGAAGTGTCAGGCTTTATCTTGAAACCGTAAGCTTTTTTCCTCTCCAGCCAATTCAGTCCCGTCCGCCGGCCGTCCTCGGCCAGCATAATCCAATACACGATCACCGGCGACTTGGGATCCAGCTTCCCGCCATCAGTAAGCTGGGCGTCGTAGTGCACTACGTTGGCGTTCATGCTCCGTTCTATGATGAACAGCGGATGGGTCGATTTCCCGGCCACGGCCGGTGCGGCCGCTTTGCCGGGACGCGGCACGGAAGTAGCGGGCGGCCGGGCCGCGCCTTCGGCGGGTTTGCCGCGGCTCGCGCAGCCGGAAAAATTTAAAGACAAGGCAACACCCGCCGCCGCAAACCACATTAGGTTTATTTTCATGATACCCCTTGAAACTACACCGCCGCGCCGTTATAAAACCGCCCGGCGCGGCTGGCTGCTACGCGGTTACTTAAGCTTTTCAGGTATTTCCCTGCCGCTCTCGTCGAAGTAAACTTTTTTGGTAAAGAAAAGGGCGTATTTCAACTTAACCTCATAGCTCACGGAATTATCCTCTACCTTTTTCACGGCCGCTTTCATTTCCCTGCCGGGATAGTTAGTTGAGACCGCGTTCCTAACGGCTTCGGGAAGGTCCTTTACCGCTATATCCTGCTCGCTCTTTATCAGTTTGCCGTCCTTGTCGTAACTGACCTCTACTTCGGCCTCGCCCTGCTCAAGTTTGAATTCGTACGTCAGTTTGCCGTCTTCATCCTTAGCTTCCGCTTTCTCCATCTTCGCGTTCGGATAGTCCGACATCGCCTTGTTCAGGATGTTTTCGGGAATATTCTTTATCCCGCTATTTCCGCCGGCTAAGGCCGCCGCCGCCAGGGACAACGCCACTAAGCTTAATATTATCTTTTTCATTTTTCCTCCCAAGGAACAATATAAACTCAATCCACACTTAAACGGACGTGCTGTTTCACAACTTCTAGGATACCGCAATCCCGCGCGGGTAGTAATTGCCTGTTTCCCAATTAAACTGTCCAGTTGCCCAATACCGCGTTCTTCCCGGCCGTTCTCTCTTTAGTGTAACACCCGGCGCTGAAACATAACTAAAAATATACTGAGATAATCCTGAAATATTTCACCGAAGTAACAGCGGCCTGTGGTTTTGATGTAATAAAACAGTTTTCTTAATGTAAAATAGGCAGGGGGATATATGAACCACAAAAAAATACTTGTTTTTGCCGCGGGCGGGCTGCTGCTCGGAGCCTTGAGCTGGGGTGGATACCGGCTTTTCCTGCCGGGCCGGGTGCAGAAGGCCCTAGCGGAGAACAGCCGGGATTTAGCTTTAATTGAAACTTCAGACGCTTCCATGAAGCTGGAAAAAGATTTCGGGGAGGCTGAAAAGCAGAACGCTGAAGCCGGCGCGTTTAGCGCCGCCGGCAAGCACCCTGATGCCTGGCGCGCGGCCAAGGCAGCGCGCAGGCTGAAGACGGCGCTTAAAGAAAAACTCGCGCTGAAGAACCGCGTCCGATATTCCGACAAGATGTTAGAGGCTGAAAAGGCGGAAAAGGCCGGGAACCCCGAAGCCGCGCTGGCGGCCTATGAACTGGCGCTTCACTTCCAGCCCGGCGATACCGCCGCAGCGGCCGCCGCGGCCGGACTGCGGGACAAAATAGCCGCGCTCAAAGCCGCCGGAGAAACGGCTCGGGAAAAAGCCATGGCCGTGAAGGCACAGGGGATGGCGCTGGTCACGGCGGGCTCGTTCTTTATGGGGTCCCGGGAGGGAGTCGGCGAAAGCGACGAGCATCCGCGCCATAAAGTCTACCTGGACGCCTTTTACATAGACAAGCGCGAGGTAACGATAAGCCAATACGTAAGGTTCAACCAGGCCACCCGCCGTAAACAGCCCGACGCCTGGAGTACCGGCAACCAGTACCCGGCCAATACCGACTGGGACGGCGCCTACGCCTATTGCGCCTGGGCGGGCAAACGCCTGCCGACCGAAGCAGAATGGGAAAAAGCAGCCAGAGGCAGGACCAGCACTAACTATAGTTTTGGCGACGACCCAGCCAGGCTGGCCGCTTACGCCTGGTACGACACCAATTCCAAGGAGCGGGCTCACCAGGTAGGAGAAAGGAAACCGAACCAGTACGGCCTGTATGATATTTACGGCAATGTCTGGGAGTGGGCCGCGGACAGGTACGATAAGGAATATTATCTGACCAGCCCCAAGAAAAACCCCAAAGGCCCCCCTGCGGGGTCCAGCCGGGTGCTGCGCGGCGGGTCGTGGAGCAGGTCCGCGGATGAACTGCTGGTGGCTAACCGCGGCGCGGCCTTCCCGGATTCCAACCTGGACGGGGTAGGCTTCCGCTGCGCGCTGGACGCAGGGCAGAAGTAACGAGTTTGTCGCGCACTTGGCGGGCGTACGAAGAGGAATTTATGAAAAAAATTATAAAGCTGCGCAAGGCCGGGCCGGTTGCCGGTAAATCTTCCAGCGGAAAGCGGCTAAAGCCGCCCGCCACCGGGAAAAAAAATTATACCGACCCCGGGCTTTTACGCGAAGTGATAAAAACTTACAAAGCTGCCACTTCAGCGTCCAAAGACCTGACGGTAAACAAATACCGCGCGCTGATCGAATCTTTCTTCGACCTCATCTATGTGGTCGGACACGACGACAAGATA
>JBBRDG010000053.1:0-16954 GCA_038204165.1 Elusimicrobiales bacterium | reverse complement strand
ACGGCCAGGAAAAGCCCGAGATCAGGAAAGCCGGCATCGAAAAAAACATCAGCACCAGGAAGGCCGAGACCGTATCCCGGAACAGCGAAGAGACCAGCAGGCCGAAAGCGGAGGTACAGACTACGAAGAGAAAGGTGAACCCAAGCATGACCGCCGCGCCGTGCGCCGCGCCCAACCCAAAGACCGGCAGCAGCAGGAAAATGAAGACAAGGCTTATGGTGTAGTTCAGGGCGATATACGGCATAACTTTTCCCGCTATTAGCGCTCCGGGGCTGTGCCCGGACAATTCATAAAGTTTCCGCGCCCCGCCGCTCTCCAGCTCTTCGGCCATCGTGAAGGAAAGACCTACTATTATTATCTGCTGCAGCACCATGAAAATCAGGCCAGGGATAAAAAAATCAGAATAGTTCATCTGCGGGTTGAAAATGGTCCGGATGTCGGCCCGCACCAGCTGGTTGAGGTCGGCCGCCCTCCGCCGCACCAGGCCGTACCTGGCCGTCTGCGTCCGCGAGGCCGCGGCAGACAGGGCCGAGGACACGTCAAACAGCGCCAGCAGCGCCTGGTTCCCCACCGCGATATTGCCGTAGTTAACGGCCGCGCGGAACCGGGCGTCGCCGCCGCGCTTTATATCCCGCGAGAAACCTTTGGGGATATATACGTAGCCCTGCACCTGGCCGTTGGTAAAGGCGTGCTGCGCCTCGGCGGCAGAGCTATAATTTTTAATTATATTTATATTCTCTGTGGCGTCTATCCAGCGCGCGGCGCGGCGCGAAAGCGCCGAATTGTCCAGATCCACCAGCGCGAAAGGCTCGTTGGTTATCCGTCTGTCGTAGTAGATAGAGGAAAGGACAACGCCGTAAAATATAGGCGACACAAGGCAGATCAGCCTCAGGTGGCGGTTGGTCCAGATGCGCCGCACCTCACGCTTGAACACGCGTAAAAAACCGTCAACTTTCATGTGCGAGCCTCCTCGCCAGCAGGAAACACGCTGCTGTGAAGGTTACGGTGCCCATCACGAACAGGACCGCCGCGCTGCCCGCCACGGCGGCGGGCCCGGCCCCGTACTGGTAGATCCTGCGCAGTCCTTCCAGGTACGGTGTCAGCGGGATGCACAGCGCGAACGGTTTCAGGAAAAACGGCATATAGGACACAGGCCAGATATAACCTGACAGCAGCAGCGCGGGCGCGCCTACCAGCAACACGCCCTTCATGGCGTCCAGGCGCGTCTTCACCGCGGCGCTTATCAGCATCCCCGTCCCGGCTACGGCGTAGATGAACAGCAGCGACAGCGCCATGGAAAGAGTGACCGCCCCGGCGCTGGCGATGCCGAAAGCGGGGAACAGCAGACGCAGAAAAAATTCAAAGATCAGGAAGAATACCACGCAGTAAGGCAGGGCCTTGCCGGTGATAAGAACGAAGGGGCTGCCGCCGGCTGCCGCGGCCGCGCCGCCAAGCGTTCCGGCTTCGGCCTCAGAAACCAGCAGCAGCGATGTAAAGGCGAGGATAAGCTGCTGAAGGATAGTAGCCCAGATTCCGGGCAGCAGGTAGTTAAGATAGTTACCGCCCGGATTGGAAAGGCGGAAGGCCTCCATCTTCACCGGGGCATAGTCCGCCAGGGCTTTCTGCCCGGAATTGCCGGCCTTGCGCAAGAACTTCATCTTGGCTCCGGCGGCCATAGTGCCGGCTACGCCCTTAATGTCGGAAGAAGCGAGGTTGCCCACCAGCAGGTTGCCGCCGTTGACAAAAGCGGTCATCACCCCGGGGTGGCCGCGTTTTATGTCCCGGGCGAAGCCGCGGGGGATGTAAACGGCGGCCTCCACGCTGCCGTCCATTATCATAGCGTTAAGGTCAGCGGCGTCAGAAGGACGATATTTAATATCCAGAAAGCGCGCCGCGTCCAGGTAGCGAACGGCCAGCCTTGAAAGGTAGGACCCGTCCTCGTCGCAGACGGCGGTCGGCATGCCTGACACAACCTTGGCGCTGTAGATGGAAGCAAGGAAAACCCCATAGAGCACCGGCCAGGCAAAAAGCAGGAACACCAGCAGGCGGTTAGAGAACAGCCTGCCGGCCTCCCTCCTGGCCACGGCGCTGAACGCGTTCATTCAAGTTTGACCAGGGCCGTCATGCCTGGCCTGATCCCCTCCACCGGCTTGTCCGCCCTGAGGCGTATTTCAAAGGTCTTAAGGTCGAAGCTGCCGGTCTCGTTGGTTGCCTTCCACTTGGCGAACTGGCCCAGCGCCGAGATGTAAGTGACCTTCATCTTTTCCGTCCGGCCCAGCGCGGGAAAGCGCACCTCCGCTTCCAGGCCCTTCTTTATGCCGGGCAGCTTGTCCTCGCGCAGATTGAACACCACCCACTGGTCCGCCGGATTTAGCACCGTGAAGACCGGGTAACCCGGCGAAACTATTTCACCTTCACGCGAAACTATGTCCACGACCTCACCGTCGATAGGCGACTTTATAAAAAGCTCGTCGTAATAGGCCTGTACCTCGCGCAGCTGCCCCTGAACGGCGTTCACCTTCTGCCGCGCGGCCTCGAATTTATACTTGGCCTCGTCGTACTGCTGCCGCGGCACCACGCCGCTGTCGGAAAGGTTCTTTACGCGGTCGTAGCTCTTGGTGGCGAACTCGAACTGCTGGTTGGCCTCCTCCATAGCGGCTTCCACGCTATGCATCCTGGCCGATAGTTCCCGACTTTCCATGTAACCCAGGCGCTGGTCTTTTTTCACGGCATCGCCTTCCTTTACCAGCACTTTAGCTATGCGGCCGGCCGCCTTAACGCCCACATCTATCTCGGAGGAATCCACCTCGCCGGTTATCAACCCGGCGTCACGGCGGGAGCAGCCGGCGGAGCTTATCAGCAAGAGACAGCCGCACAGTAATATTTTTTTCATTTTAGTTCTCCGGGTATTTAAGTATAGCCAGTTCGTCGCCACAGGAGCGCAGCAGCTCCGCCAACGCGCCGGTATAGCTGAACATCGCGCTGTAGCGCTCGGTCTTCACGCGGTCCAAAGCCAGCTGGGCGTCCACCACCTCAAGCGAGGTGGCCACGCCCTGCGCGAAGGACAGCTTATTCAGGCGCAGGTTCTCCTCGGTAAGGTCCAGCGACTTGTTCAGACTTTCATACTGCTCGGCGGCGGCCGCCATCTCATGGTGATACTTCAGCACTTCGGTCCTTACCAGCTTCCTGGCGTTGGCCGTAAGTTCGTCTATAGCTGCCAGGTCCGCCTTTGCTGCCTTTATTTCCTCGTAATCCGAAAAGCCGCTGAACAGCGGCAGCTTTACCGCTATGCCGGCGGCCCATTCCGGGTCCAGCGCGGTCAGATCCGCCTTGTAGGCCTGGTACTTCCCGAAAGCTGTTACCGTCGGCTTCATTCCTGCCTTGGCCACGGAATATTTAGCCTCCAGCTGGCCGCGGGAATGCGAAAGCAGCGCCAGCGAAGGATTGCCCGCCGCGGCCCTGGCGGTGAATTCATCCGAAGGAGGAGGAGGCTCGGTCCGTAGAAACCCGGTTACCAGCGTAGCCGTGGACACATCCGCTCCGGTCAGGTTAGAAAGCAGGATGGCCGCCATTTCGCGGTCCCTGGCGGCTTTTGAGAGTTCGCGTCCGGCTTCGGCCAGCGCCACGGCCGCGCGCATGCGGTTGACACTGGAGATCATGCCCTGTTCCAGGAGCTTGCGGGCGGTTTCGTCGTGATCCTTCATGCCCGCCGCGGTCTCCCGGCGGATTTCCTCTACCCGGTCCATAAGGAGCAGCCGGTAATACCCGGTTATAACCCCTGCCACAACTTTGTCCCTGAGGGCGTCGTAATTCTTCTCCGCAGCGGCCAGCACTTCGCGCCTGGCCTTTGAAGCGGCCCGGATCCTGCCCCCGGCGTACAGCGGCTGATAGGCCGTAAGAGCGAACTGGTAATAAGTCTGCTCCTGCACCCGCATAGTGAAGGAAGGCAGCGAGGCGTTAAGCGCGCCGGCCAGCGCCGCCGACTGCGCGGAGGTGCCGCCGGCGGCGCTTAAGGTAGCGGCATTGGCGGCTATTATAGCGGAACGCACCGGCGAAAGGTCCAGCTCTATAGGGGCGTCAAGCGTAGTACCCGAAGCCTCGGCCGCCAAATGCGGCAGGAAGTTTCCATAGCTGGACCTCACGGAGTGCCCTGCGGATTTCACCGACTGGCGCGCGGATTTAAGCTCATTATTGTCGGCCACGGCCGCGTCCACGGCCTGCCCCAGGGTAAGCGGTTGGGCCGCCGCCGGAGCGGCGTAAAGCAAGGAAATTAAAAGGATTAAGCCTGATTTCATACGCTATGGCCAAGCACCCGGCTGCCCTTGGGCGTAAGCAGCCTGCCGAAGAAAATACGGTTCAGGGTTTCGCGCGCCTGTGCCGGAGTATAAGGGTAGCGGGACAGAAAGTCCGGCGTTATGACATTCACCGCCACTTCATGATAAAGCACCAGCACCAGTTTTTTATCCGCGTCTTTTTCGAACAGGCCCTGTTTCACAGCCTGGTCGAGCAGCGCGGAGATGTCGGTGAAGATAAGGCGCTCACGCCACTCGTTTATGGCGCGGAAAGCGCGCGGTGCGAAGCGTTTCATGTCGGCGGCCAGCGGGCGGCTTATCCTGGAATAGCAGGCAAGGGCGAAATCGTTCAAACGCCGAAACTTCTCCCCGCAGCCGCCCCGTTCGGAGATTATGCCGGCGTAACCCTTCTTCCAGTCTTCCAGGATACTCAGCAGCGCCCTCTCGAAAAGCTCGTTCTTGTCTGAGAAATGCACATAGAGGGTTTTCTTGCTGATGCCGAGGGCGGCGGCGATATCCTCCATCTTTATGCGGGTGAACCCGTACTCGGTGAACAGCCCCCGGGCGGCGCTTACAATGCCGGCCTCGATATCGCCCGCCTGCCGTACGGCGGCCTTATTGATTTTTTTAGACATATAAACTCCGGAAACTCAATTGGTTTTTCTGGTTTCCTATAGTCTAACACAGCCGCCGGCCTTTGTCAATGGCCGGCGCTTCATCTAAAAAGGCTTATATGTGTATACCTGAAAAGAAGTTAATTTCTAATCCCGCCAGGCGGTAAACTACCGCTCCGAACAGCGCGTCCACGGCCGCAGTCGCACCCATGACCAACAGCCAGCGTTATGTCGGAGAAACCCTTGTCAGGCCAGAACGCGCTTATCCACAACGCGGCGGATCTTGCCGGTGCGCTGCACCCGGTCTATTGCGCCGGGCTTCAACACCTCTATTTCCGGCTTTTCCAGCCAGCCCATGCGTACGCTCTCGTGCAGGTCCTCGCAGTGCTTTTCCAGCTCGCGCCACAGCAGGTCTCCCAGTTCGCCGCCGCGCGCCAGCGCGGCCGGGTCCTTCACCTCCGCGCGTATCGCCAGCGCGTCCCGGTGCCCCTTCTTGGCTATCACCACCTGAAAATTGAAGCTTAGGTCGGTCACGCGGCCGAGAGCTTCCTGTATATCGTTTACGAACAGGTGGGCGCCGCCCACGTGGATGCGATCGTCGCAGCGGCCCAGGATTTCGAACAACGGCTCCCGCCTGCCGCAGGGGCAGGGCTTCAATATCGAGCGACCCAGGTCGCCCACGCGGTAGCGTATGATAGGCATATGCTTTTTCGACAGGCCGGTCACCACCAGTTCTCCTATCTCGCCCTTCTTCACGGGCTCCAGCGTATCCTGGTCCACGAACTCCATGAACTGGCTCATCGCGAACAAATGATGCTGCCCTTTTACGCAATGCGGGCACTGAAAGCCCAACACGCCGGCGTCAGCCGTGGCGTAAGCGGCCGAGCGCACCTTCACTCCGGGGAACACACCCTCGAAGAACTTAACCATCTCTTCTCCCACGTACTCGCCGCCATAGAAGATGGTCTTGATCGGGACTTTATACTTGCCTTTGCCGGCCCGGATGAACTCGGCCAGCTTGACCAGGAAGGAAGGCAGGCCCACCACCGCCGTCACCTGAAAATCCTGCAGGTAGCCGACAATGTTCTCCATCGGCAGGTTGCTGCCCACCGGCACGGAAATGGCCTTGGTGTAGGCTATGGCCTTCTCCACCGACAGCCAGCTGGACCACAAGTTGCCCGCCACGAACAAGTTCGCGATGATGTCCCTGTCGCCGAGGCCCGCCGCCTCCATAGAGTAGGCGAGCATGCGGCAGGTGTGGTCAAATTCGTGCTGGTCGTAAAAAACGTACTTCGGCTGGCCGGTGCTGCCGCCGCTGGCAAAGAAAATCCCGCGCTGGACCTTGCTGGTAAGCAGGTCGGAGCTGTCGGGCGGGGTGTTCTCCAGCACGTGGCCCTTCTCGAGAAAAGGCACCTTCATAAAATCTGACAGCGCGGTTATGCGCGGCACGCCCTTGAAGTGGCGCGCATAGAAGGGGCTGCGTGTGCGGGCAAAGTCCACCAGCTCGCTCAGGCGGTCCAGCTGCGAGGGCACCTCCTCGATAGGCAGCCAGTTCACCAGCGACATCATCGGGAAGATCCCGTCGTGCGGGGAGCCGTTGGCCTCCTCCAGCATCTTTCCCAGTTTCACCACGCGGGCTATGCCGGCCGGTGCCAGCGTCTCCAGCACCTTCTTGCGCTCTATCGAGCCGCCTACGCCCACGGTCTGGATGTAGCCGCGCAGCGGCAGCAGCTGGTCGCGCATTTCCTCCAGCGTTTCTACGGTCTTCACATAAAGAACGCGGTTAAGCGGCGACACGCGGTAAACGGGGTCCTTCTCGTAAATAACGGTCCAGGCGGTGGACGGCGCGGAACTAACGAAAGAGGCGTTACCGAGGGCCTGGTCCACGCGGGCCAGTTCGCGCGCGCGGGTTATTTCAACCATCTCATCGGGAGAAAGCCTGCCGGGCGGAAGCTCGGCCGCCAGCTTGGCGAACTGCGGCGCGGCTTCCTTGAGGAAAGCGGCGGCCAGTCCGGCGTGGCGCGCGGAAGGCGCCAGCAGGTAAAGGGTATGCAGTGACGAGCAGGCGGCCTGGTCCCACAGCGAGGCGTCCAGCGCCGCGCGGCGGGCCACTTCGGCCATGCCCTCGTTCTTAACGCAACTCTCAAAGACCACACCCACGCTGGTCTTCGGGCCGAAGCCTTCCACGCGCACGTCTATCGGCGCGATGCGGCGGTAGGCCTGCACGGCGTCGTAACCGCCCCACACAAAAACAGCGTTGACGTGCTTGAGCGCAGCCTCTTCCAGACCCTGGCTGCCGCCCTTCCAGCTGACGATGGCGGCGGACCGGGCCAGCACGCCCTTCTCGTCCACTTCCTTCAGCGCGTCCATGAAAAGATTTATGAAGTTGGAGCCCGAAGAAGAGAGCTTGACGATGTTCACGTTCTTCGTAAGGAAGCCTATCACCATCGAGTCCAGGATGCCGAGAAAAACGTTGCCAGCCCCGACGTGCAGCACCACGCCCTTGGGCATGGCGCGAATCAGGCCGGAATAGCCGCGGCGCTCCACCGGGGCCTCCAGCGCGTAGGGCAGGAACAGTTCCATGTTCATGCGTTTTACCAGCGTGTGCTTCTCCAGGATCTCCGGAATGAAATCCAGGGTCTTGTCTATCATCTGCTCAGAAAATGTTATCTGCCCCTTCAAGTGCGCCAGCGCCGCTTTGCGGTACTTGCCGCCCTTGGCAAAAAGGTGGCCGGCCTTCGAAAGCGTGTCCGTTATATACTCACGCGAAACGCCGCGCAGCAGCTCACGCGCCTGCCGGGCCTGCAGGCCGATCTTCTCTATCTCCTCAGGGGTCCAGGAGGCTTTATCCGATGATTTGCCGAATAAATAAGTGTTATGGATTTTCATAGCATCGTCGCCGCGCTAATCGCGCAGCCCTTTAGCTTTTTCACCCCGGCCCGGCCGTGGATTTCCAGCACCGGCCCCTTCAGGCCGCAGCGGCATTTTTTCCTGACCAGACCGAAATCGGAAGACAGCACCGAAAGTGACGGGTAGCTGGTCAGGTACGGCGTTATAAACTGCAGCAGGCCCTTCTCGCCGAAGCCCAGCGGCGCGAGCGTCCCCGGATGGCGCACCACGATGCGGCCGTAATTAGGGATATGGAAATTGCCCAGCTCGCAATCCACGTAAGGCACGCCGTGCTCCACCATGCCGAACAGGTCCCGCACGTTCTCGGCGGGGATACCGAGATTGTCCGCCAGCACCTTGCGGTAAACCTTCTTATCCATGGCTTCGTCGGAGAGCGTCTTCCAGCCGCCGCCGGTAACCACGCTGGACTCCGGGTTAAGCTTCGGGTAACGCCCGTAGCGGCGCTTGAATTCCTCGGTTAGCTTCAGCGCAAAAGCGGGAAAGCCCACCAGCCGGACCAGGCTGCCGGAATTCTCGAACTTCTTCATAGCGGCCACCGCGCCGTCTATATCGAAATAAAAATCGTTCTTGGCCTTGCTCCAGCGGAACGTGTAGAAGATCTCCCCCTGCTTGGTAAAGCCGGCCAGCAGCTTGTCGGTCCAGGCGGTTCCCAGGTCCTTGGCCACGGCGGGGTCGTAGGTGAAGCAGATGTAATCGTGCGGCCGCTCCAGATCGGTAAGGCCCAGACCCTTGAACACCTGCCAGGCCATGCGGCGCACGCGCATCAGCGAGCCGCGGTCCAGCTGCATCCGGCTGCGCTGCCCGGAAGTGCCGCTGCTCTTCAGCTCCAGCGCTATCCTGGAATAAGGCAGCGTCGTAAGGTCGCGCTCCTTGAGCGCCGACACAAAAATGAAAGGGATGCGGGAGACGTCGCGCTCGGTCTTCAGCGAAGCCGGGGAATACTTCTCGGCTTTATACAGCGCCTTAAGCACCGGCGCGCGCCTGCCCTGGAAGTCCAGCGCCGCGCGCATGGCGGCCAGGAAAGCCTTGGAGGTTTTCGGCGAATAATCGAAAGCACCGGTCTCGAAAAGCGCGTCCACCGCGGCGCGGCTCTTAAGCGGCCTGTAAGTAGGCGGGAGTTTATCTTCTATTGAAAGGTCTGCCATATTTCCCTTTTAGCGACCAGCTGCTTTCACCTGGGTTCGCTCTTGAAAGCCAATTCTATATAGTTCTCGCGCCACAGCTTCAGGTACTCGCGCAGGAAATTTTTATAGAGCGAGATAATCTTGACGTTGCGGAAGTCCAGCACGTCGAAGGTGCGGGAGAATACTATGCAGTCATAGCGCCGCGGGCCCATGCGTTTGGCGCACGGGAAATAGGCGCTAGGGATGAACCGCGCGTCCAGCGCGTCGCGCTGTATCTCCGGAGAATAGGCGTCTATCATTACCTCTACGTAAGCCATATCCAGCTGGCTGACCTTCTGCGCCACGCTCTCCAGCACCACCGCGAAACTCTTCTCGTTAGTAACCCCGCCCACCAGCACGCTGTACTTATCCTTGTGGCTGTAGGTCAGGAAGACCTCGGTGCCCTGGTCCGGAGTTATCAGGATCAGGTTCGGTTCGTGAAAAGGCATCACGATATGTTCAAAGAAGCTGTTGCTCCGGGTCTTTTTATAGCGGTTCTTCACGAATTCCGGAGCGGTTATCACCTCGAAGTTCAAGATCGGTATTTTTTTAGAATGGTCGCTGTAAAGCCCCTTCGCTTCCTTCAGTACCGGGCGCTCCAGGTTCACCTGCTTGCGGACTATATCGTAGAAGGGCTCCGCTTCCGGGATCATAACGGGCTTCTTGCGGCGGCGCTGCAGCGCCTTCTCGGTAAAATAAGCGGTCAGGCAGTGCGTCTCGTTGTCCTGCACCTTGTGGGTGTTAGGAAAGATGCCCAGCTTTATGAAGCCCAGGCTCTCGGTAAGTCTCTGCGGAGCGTAGTTGGCGGTGCGGGTAGTGGCATAGACGATATCAACCAGGTCCTTGTTAGTGGTGATGTAGTCCAGCACCATCTTCATCATGGTGTAAGCCAGGTTGTGCTTCCTGAACTCCTGGCTGACCACCGCGCCCAGCGCCTTCGAGGTCCTGTACGTAAATTCCAGTTCGTAAATCAGGCTGCCGACTATGCGCCCCTCGCATTCGGAGACCATCCAATAGAAGTTGTCGGCCTCTATCGCGCTGCGCATCTCCACCTTGTCCATTATTATCGAAATCGGATATGAAGTGCCGTAAACCTCGGCGTAAAGCATCTGTATGCGGCGCATGTCTTGAACGCGCGCCAGCCTGATTACAACGTCAGGCTTACCTTCGGTCTTTATTACCGTACCTATTTTTTTAGTTATCATGATGATTCCCGGGGCGATTCCAGCCTTAACTATATTATAATATATCAATCTCCGGTGGACCTCACATATGAGTTAGGTCAAGTCCGCACCGGCGCATTATGAAAAAGACCAAAATTCTATTAATAACCTCGCTGTTGGCCGGCCTCTGCGGCTGCGCTTCCTTCAACTCCGGAGATATCCTGGTAGAACGAAGCGCTGCGCGCGCCATGCTGGACGACCGCGCCGTGGTCCCTTTTTCAGACATAAAGGTCTCCTGGCGGAATTACCCGTACCGCTCCCCCACAGATGCCATAGGGGAAGGTTCCATCTCCAACCCGGTCAAGCCTCAGGCGGTCCCTGCGCCGGCAAAAGATAGCGCGGCGCTGGCGGCCCGCGCCAGGGAGATCTTCAAAGATGCGGGGCTTTACAACAGGGAGAAAGGCCGCGGCACGCTGCGGCTGGAGCTCACCACCTTCGGCAGGTGGACCTACTCGGACCTGTTCCACTCCTACCTCGTAGAGACAGGCTTCATCTTCATCATCCCGTCGGCCCTGCGCGTGAACTACGGCCTGACGGCCGACTTCGCCGTCTCCACCGGCATGGCCCACGTAGAGACCGTCGGCCAGCGGAAGACCACCTTTCACCTGCTGCTGGCCCCGCTTTACCCCTTCTTCGCTCCCGGCCCGCGCGAAAACGCCCTGCTAAAGCAGATGCTCTGGCGCTCGGCTACCGAAGTCTACGTTAAGCTGAAAGCGGCCGGCGGCGCCGCCGGGGAACTGCCCGCGGCCAAAGTTAAACCAACGGAACATGCCGCCATCCCCGCCCCTCCCATGGCGCCGGACAGGTCCTGGCTGCCCGGGACTTCCGAGCAAACCGCGCCCGGAGGTACCGAGCCGATAAAACCAGAGAAACCCGACAAGACCTGGACCGTGCCGGTTACCACCGGGGCCTCCCGCCCCTCTGAAGAAATAAAACCTGCGCCTGCGGACCGCGGCTGGAAGGCCGCCCCCGCCGCTGAAGAAACCCCCGACGATTGACCAGCAGACGATATTATAAAAAAGCCCCGCCTGAGCGGGGTTTTTTTATCATCGTTGCGCCTAAAGTTCAGTTTCCGGAACCAGCCTGCGGCTTCTCAGCTGCGGGTTTATCTTCCTTGGGCTGCGCCGCGGCCGGCTTAGGCTCTTCAGCCGGCAGCTTATCAAGGGCCTCCTTGGCCTCAGGCAGATAGACGCTTTCGGGATTGTCCTTAATAAACTTTTCTATGGCTGCTTTCCCCTGCTGCAGGCTGCCATCCAGGACCAGCTGCAACGCGTCGGTAAGCTGCTTGCGCTCGGAGTCCAGTTTCTTGCGTGCCGCCTCGGAAACCCCGCCCTTCCAGTACAGCGCCTTCGCGTCGCCGCCCTGCTTGGCGCCGCGTACCGCGGCCACGGCGGACACCCGGTTCTTGGACTGGAGCCTGCTCTCCACCTTGGCCTTAAGACCTTTCATGGTATTAGAGTACCAGTCCTTCCAGTCCCCGGCGGCGTGAACCGAATTAGCCGAGAAGACCAGCGCCAGCGTTAAAAGTATTTTTTTCATATTTTCTCTCCCTTATTTAAGCAGCTTGTCCCCGGTCGCCTTGACGGCGGGGTTTATCTTGGCGGCGCGGTCTGCGAAAGCCTTCACGTCGTCCTTCTTGCCCTGCAAGTCCGCGGCACGCGCCAGGTTAAGCCAGATATCGGCGTCATAAGGGTCGGCCTTGGCCGCGTCAAAGTAGTGCTTCCTGGCCTCTTCGTATTTTTTATGATTCAGGTCCAGGTTGCCGAGGTTGTTCAGCGCCGCGGAGTTATACGGCTCAGCCTTGAGTACTTCGTCGAAGTATTTCTGCGCGGCCTCGGGCTGCTCGTTCTGGGCGGTCAGGATGCCCAGATTCAGGTTGGCTTCCACGTCGGCGGGGTTCTCGAGCAGGATCTTGCCATAGAACTCCTTGAAGTAGTCGTAGCGGGCCTTCAGCAGGCCGGCCGCACCCTCTTTTACCCGGGCGCTGAACCTGGTCTTGTCCGGATAGCTCTCGCTCTCGGTATCGGGCAGGGTTACTGGTTCAAACTCGGCCCAGGCCGTCCTTACGTCGATAACATGGACCTCGTCCTTGGAGCGGCGGTACAGGTCGGCCTCATGCTTAACCGCTTCGTAGAAGTTCTTTCCCACCATCGTGGTCTCGAGCCCCACCCACCAGGTATTGTTGTACTTTATCAGGTATTCCTCGGGAATTCCCACTTCGCGGGCGTCCGAAGAGCCGGTGTCGAACATCAGAGCGATATGCGCCGGATAGTCCAGCAGGGCTGTGTGCACGCCGGCGGCCTCGAGTATGGAGGCGAAGAGCGCGGTCAGGTCGTCGCAATCCCCGCTCTTCAACTTAAGGGTATTGCGCGGGAACTGCACGGTGTCCAGCACCACTTCCTTGGAGGACTTAAGCACGGAGTACGGGCTGACGGGATCGGCCAGGTAGCTTAGGCCGTGCTCGCCCAGCGCTTCCCACACCATCAGCGCGGTCAGCGCGTCGCCGTTAAGGAAAGAGGTTTCATCCTCCAGCTTCCCCTTCTCGTTAAGCGCGTAGCGGCTGAAGCCGAATACCGGGGTATCCTTAGGCGTGATGAAGTTGGCCAGGCGCTGGGGCTTATCCCACACAATGGCGTTTTTGGAGAGCACCTTCACCGGGCTGTTCAGCGTGAAGGTTTTCTCCGTGCCGTCCTGGTAATAGGTCATCGTCAGCTGGCACTGAATCGGAGTATCCTCAGTGATGTTGAGAATCCGGTTGTTCAGGGTCGCCAACAGGTCTACGTCCACCTGGGACTTCGCCTTGACCTCTTTGACTATCGTGTCGGTCGGGAAATCCATGAAGTCCCTGAAGAAGAAGGAGAGCTTAACATTAGTGAAATCACTGTCGGTATTGTTCTTTACGATTATCCTGCCGATGGGGTTCTTCTGGTAATACTTGTAGTTGGCCGAGAAGATATAGTTCAGCTCCAGCGGCACTATTTCCATCGGAGCTATGTTTTTGTTCTCAACCGCGGGCGCCGGCTCCGCGGGCTTGGGGGCCTCCGGCGGTTTGAAGTAAACTTCTACTGGCAGCGAGAGCCCGCCCATAGCGCCGCTTACGGACTGGTGCGCCACGGAATAGTAGCAGGTAGCCTCGGCGGTCAGCCCGGCGTCCTCGTAAGCCTTCTCCTTGGACGAGGCAATCTCTTTGAGTTCGCCGTCCGCGCCCTGGCGGCGGTAGACCTTGAAGCCGTCGGTCCAGGCGTTGGACTTGGCTTTCCAGGCAAGTTTCACGCTCTTCGGCCCGGCCACAGCGGTCGCGTCGAAGGGCTCCTCCGGCAGATAGCTGATATTGAAGGCCAGCACCCTGACGTTTTCGGGGTCGGAGACATAGATCTTGTCGTTACGGAAAGCCAGGTTCTGCGGGGCCCACAGTTCGCGCTCGCCGCGCCCCTTGGCGAAGAAGCTGGCGGTAAACCTGCCTTCGGCGTCGAAGATCTTTACGTTGTAGGAACCCTTGTCCAGGATGTAGAAGAAACCTTTGCCGTCGTAATCGAGGGAAACCGGGTCCTGCAGCGCGCCGGAATCGTCCCAAACGCGCAGAAATTTGCCCATCGCGTCGGTCACTATCACCTTTTTCAGCGCGGCGTCCAGGATATACACGTTCTTCTTCTCGTCGCAGCGCACCGCCACGGGGTTGACCAGCGTTACGTTGCCCAGCTCCGGCCCGGCGGCGAAAAGGAAGATGCCATCCTGGCTGAAGGCCTTTATCTTCTTGTTTCTGCTGTCCGCCACATAGATGTTGCCCTTGGAGTTGACCGCCACCGACATCGGCGCACGGAACTCGCCGTCCCCGGAGCCGCTCCCGCCGAACATGTTGGAATAGGTGCCGTCAGCGTTGAAGAGCTGCACCCGGTCGTTGCCGGTGTCCGCCACGTAGATCAACCCCTTGTTATCCACGAAGATTCCGCGGGGAGCGCGAACCTGCCCCTGCAGTTTACCCTCGCGCACCAGGGTTTTCTTAACTCCGCCGTCTATTAGAACTATTTCCCGGGTCTCGGGGAGATAGGCCACTACCTTATTGTCGGGAGTAACGGCGAAAACGTCGGCCTTGAAAGCGAGCTTGGAAACCGGTCCGCTGACCGTAAAACGGTCCAGCACGGCGGCCAGGGGCAGGTCGGGGGCGCTGCCGGAGCTTTCCAGCTTGATCGCCACCACTTTCTTGTTCTCGTCGTCGCAGAGGTAAATGACGCCGGCTTCGTCCACCGCTATGTCGCGCAGGTTCTTAAACTCGCTCTTGCCTTTTCCCTTGGTGCCAAAAGTGCCAACGATACCGCCCAGCTCGGAATATTCCTTAACCTTGCCTTCCTTGGAGTTAATCAGGTAAAGCAGGCCGCGCGGATCCGGCGCCACGCCGTTATTGGGCACGTTCATCTCGCGCAGCAGCTTGCCGGGCCTGTCGTATTTCTGTAGCAATCCCTTATCAGGGTCGGAAACGAAGATATCACCGGAGCGGTTTAGCGCTATGTGGGAAGGTTTCACCTTGGTAAGGCCGTCGGCCTTCAGCGTGGGGAAGCCGTAAAGGTAAATGCCGTCAGAGTTGAACACGTCTACGCGGGAATTGCCGGTATTGGAGACGTAGAGCCGGCTGTCGGGGCCGTAAGCGATGCCGCCGGGGGCGTCCAGCTGGCCGGGCGCGGAACCTTCACCCGAAAAGGACCAGAGAGCCTTGCCCTCGCCGTCGAAGACCGCCACCCGGGAGTTGCCGGTGTCGGCCACGTAAAGCTTGCCGCCGCCGAAGGCCAGCGCCTCGGGGGCCTTAAGCCCGGCGTCAACGCGGGCCAGCTGTTTGCCCGCGGCGTCGAAGATAAAAACCGCGTTAGCCTTGGAGTCGGCCACAAACACCTTGCCCCCGGCTACGGCCACGGCAGCCGGCTTCATAAAGGCGGGGCTTAGGATCTGGCCCTTGAATTCTATCTTTTCATAAGCGGACGCCCCGGGCGCCAGCGCGGCGAAGAGTAAGGAAAAAATCAGAGTGCGGTTCATTATACTGCCTCCCCATGCATTAGGCTGAATGCCTTATTCTATTAAATTTCCCCCCGTTTGCGGGAGGAGACCGCGCCTTGCCTTGTACGCCGTTAATATTTTACGATACAGTTGATTCCGAAAAGCAGGGAGCCGTTATTGAATGGATATTACTTTTATTAAACGCCTGGCAACTACCTCCATAGGCAGAAAGGCCGTGATGGCCGTATCCGGGCTGCTGCTGGGCGCCTTCATGCTCCTCCACCTGGCGGAGAACCTGCTGCTTTTTAAAGGCGACGTGTTCTATAACGGCTGGGTGGACTTCCTGCTCTCCAACCCTGTAACCCCTTTCCTTGAAATTCTTCTATTGGTCCTGTTCCTCTCCCACATCATCTCCGGGATCTGGGTCCGGATCGAGGACTTTCTGACGGCCCCCCGCGGCTACGAAGCCCGCCGCTGGCAGGGCGGGCGCACTATCGGCTCCGCCACCATGCTATACACCTCGGCAGCGCTGCTGGCCTACCTGGTCTACCACCTGCTGACCTTCCGCTTCACGGACCATTCTATGGGTTTTTACCAGATGGTAACCTCTAATTTCCGCAGCCCGCTTTTTGTAGCCATCTACCTGGCCGGCTCGCTGGCCCTGGCGCTGCACCTGAGCCACGGCATGCAGAGCGCCTTCCAGACGCTCGGGCTGAACCATCCTAAATATACGCCGCTGATAAAGGCCGGCGGCCTGGCAGTGGCGCTGGCCATGACGGGCTTCGCGCTGATCTCTTTATATTTCCTGACCGGTGTTGACCTGAAGGCCGCCGAAGCCGGCTACCAGGTAGTGGTGATCAAGTAGAGAGGGCAAAATGAAACTCGACGCGCAGATCCCCACCGGACCGCTGGAAAAGAAATGGGACGCCCATAAACTGGGCCTCAAACTCGTGAACCCCGCCGGCCGCCGCAAGTTCGACGTGCTGGTAGTGGGCTCCGGCCTGGCCGGCGCCTCGGCGGCCGCCGCGCTGGGCGAGCAGGGCTACAACGTCAAAGTCTTCACGCTGCACGATTCCCCCCGCCGCGCCCATTCCATAGCCGCCCAGGGCGGCATAAACGCCGCCAAGAACTACGCCAACTACGGCGATTCGGTCTGGCGGCTGTTCCAGGACACGCTCAAAGGCGGGGACTACCGCTCGCGCGAAGCCAATGTCTACCGCCTGGCCCAGCTTTCCAACCAGGTCATAGACCAGTGCGCGGCGCTGGGCGTGCCTTTCGCCAGGGAATACGGCGGACAGCTCTCCAACCGCTCTTTCGGGGGCGCGCAGCTCTCCCGCACTTTCTACTCCCGCGGCCAGACGGGCCAGCAGTTGCTGCTGGCCGCGTACGCCGCCATGATGCGCCAGGTGGACGCCGGCACGGTGACCGTACTGCCCCGCCGCGAAATGACCGACCTGATAGTCAAGAACGGGCGCGCCCGCGGCCTCACGGTGCGCAACCTTGTGACCGGGGACCTGGAATCCTATTCCGGCCACGCGGTACTGTTGTGCACCGGCGGCTATGCCAACGTTTTTAACCTCTCCACCAACGCCGCCTCCTGCAACGTGTCGGCTATCTGGACCGCCTACAAGAAAGGCGCCGGCTTCGCCAACCCTTGCTTCACGCAGATCCACCCCACCTGCATCCCGCGCTCAGGCCCTCACCAGTCAAAGCTCACGCTGATGAGCGAAAGCCTGCGGAACGACGGCAGGATCTGGGTGCCCAAG
>JBBRDG010000052.1:0-16994 GCA_038204165.1 Elusimicrobiales bacterium | reverse complement strand
CAGAACTTCTCCGGGAAGGCCCATCAGGTAGTAAAGGTGCAGCGCCTTGGCGGCGCCTGGGTCTTCAACCCTTTCCTGACCATGACCCTGGAGCAGAAGACTTATTCCGACAGGCAGGGTAAAACCGGTTTCGGCGTGGAGATTTCCCTCCCCGAAGAGCTGCTGCAGGTAGGCCGCGTGGCGCTGCGCGTGGGCTATACCTCGGGCGACAATGTCGGCAAGAACATCGACGACAAAACCCTTAACAGCCTTGGCCTGAACGACGTTTCCGGGGTGGCTTTCGGCGTGGGTATTTATAGTTCGCAGGCGCTCGGTTACGGGATGGGCCTGGATTACACCATGGCGCCCTACGGATCGTTGGGCAAGTCCAGCCAGCTGGCGCTGAAGTTTCAGTTTTAACGCGGGCAGCAGCCGGGCGGAGCGCAGGGAGAATTATGCGGACGAGGACGGAACAAAAGGATCTTATGCCCTCATCCCCGCGCCGTTCGCTCCGGCGGAGAGGCCAGACCGCCATAGAGTATCTGCTGGTGACCGTATCTTTGCTCTTTGTTTTTGTGACGATGTATAAGGCGCTTCAGTACTCGCTGTCCAACCAGTTTAAGCGAGGCGGCATGGTGATACTGAGGATGTACAAGGAAACGCCCTGGTAAGATTTGAAATTGTTCACGGAGGACTCAAAAAATGAATAAGCTGTTCAAAAACAGGAAAGGCCAGAATACCGTTGAATATCTGCTGATGCTTGCGGTTGTGGTCGGCGTGGTGCTCATCGCCGGCGTGGCGCTTAAGAAATATATGCCCACGCTCTTCTCGAGCATCCAGGGCATGATCAACGGCGCGGCCAGCACGCTGGGCTCTTCGGCCGGCAATAACTAAATCCGCGAGGCCCGCAGAGGCGGGCAGGCCCGGAGGGAGACCTCGGGGGGACGGGTTTGGAGACGGTCTTTTCCCGGTAGTATACGGGAAAAGTACCGCGATTTATGCTAATGAAACGGGCGCATCCGGAGCCGCTGCGCGCAGCGGCGCGTTTAACCTCCCGCCTTTTTAAGGCGGGGCAGGTTACTGTCGAGCTCCTGCTGGTGCTGCCGGTTTTCATGCTGTTGTTGTTCTTTATAATGGAGATAGGGAACCTGGGCTTCAACACTATCCTGGCCCACCATTGCGCCTACGAACTGGCGCGCATCGGTTCGCTGACGGCAGGCAAGAACGGAGCCGGTTCCGGCGGCGGGGAAAGCCTGGCCAACCAGAAAATGAAAGCCGTGCTTGGGCAGATGTTCCCGTCAACCCCGGGGATAACGGTGGAGGGGAAGATGATCCAGAACCCGATTCCCCCTGATCCTCAGTCCTACCAGCAGAGCATGGACTGGGTGGTTACGCTGAACTATAAAGCCCGGCTCATTTTTCCGGGTTCCAGCGCGGTCTTTTCCGATCCGCCCAAGGGCAGTCGGACTAAGAACATAGTGGTGAGGGTACGGATGCCGGTGGAGCAGCCGTACACCCAGTAAGGCGGTAGCGGAGATTTAACACGGATTTAACGGGAAGTTAACAGTTTAATTGGAGAATATATATATGGAAAAGAAAGGCATGCTTTTACCCGTGATACTGGCCCTTGCAGCGGCCGGCATATACTGGTGGGTGTTGACTTCCAAGGAGCGCGATATGGCGGCCCAGAATGAGCCAGCCACCGTGCTGGTCGCCAAATACGACCTGCCCGCCCGCACCATAATGAATGTGGACCTGGTGGAAACCCGCGTGATCCCCAAAACGTACATAGAACAGGACGCCTACGAGGTAAAGAGCCAGTCCGATATTAAACTGGTCTCCAACCTCGTCACTTCCATCCGCGTGCCGAAGGGCAACCAGATAACCCAGTCGGCCCTGGTCTCCCTCAGCCCCGAGGCCGGCCTGAGCGTAAAGGTGCCGCCCGGTTTCCGCGGCTGCGTGCTGCCGGTCGAGAACGACTTGCTGCGCCTGATAAAACCCGGCGACCGCGTAGACATTCTTGTGACCTTCGACGCCGTGATGGGCGATAATCGCAAAGAAAAAGTGACCGCCACCATTCTGCAGAACGTGCTGGTGCTGGGCGTGGGTTCCAACCTCGGTCAGGGTCTTTCCGGCCAGCAGGCCAAGTCCAAGGACGCCGCGGCCGCGGCCGACCAGGCCTTCTCCGAAAAAGCGGCGTTAAGCCTGTCGCTTAACCCTAACGAGGCGCAGTACCTGGCGCTTTCGATGAAGCAGGGTGAGGTAGCCATTATAGTCCGCGGCCTGGGTGACGTGGAGCTGCACCCGATGGAAATAGCCTCGTTCAAGCGGCTGATAAAGTAGGACCATTATGAAGAAAAAAATATTCCTTACAGTACTGGCGCTCGGGCTGCCGGTCATAGCCGCGGCCGAGTCCGCGCAGATGGTCGCCGTCAGCGCCGACATCGTGGAAATCAGCGGGTCTATCCAGAAGACGCGCGGTTTCTCCTGGAACCAGTTCTTTGATTTCAGCGAAAGGACGATTCCGGGCATTATTACCGTGGGCGACTTCGAGCGCAAGACGGCGCTGGCCGCTTCGCTGAAGCTGCTGGAGACCGAGGGCAAGGCGCAGATGCTGTCCAACCCCAAGATCATCACCAAGAGCGGCACGCAGGCCAACTTCACGGTCGGCGGCGAGATCCCGGTGCCATACTCCAACAATCAGGGCGTTGGCGCCGAGTTCAAGAAGTACGGCGTGATTCTGAACGTCCTGCCGGTGGTGCTGACCGAGAAGAAGGACACGGTGGACGTGCAGATCCAACTCGAGGTCTCGAATCCCAACTATTCCCAGACCGTGGTCGCCTCCGGCACCACGATCCCCTCCATGATCACCCGCCAGATCCAGACTGAAGTAGAGCTCAAGAGCGGCGAGACGCTGGTGATCGGCGGCCTGAAGAGCAGCAGCCGCGATATTTCCAAGAACAGGGTGCCGATTCTAGGCAGCATCCCGCTGATAGGCGCCCTTTTTAGTTCCACCGACGTGGTGGAGAAGCAGAGCTCGCTGTTCCTGTTTGTGACTTTCGACATCGTGAAATAAGCCGTCGGACCGGTTCCTAATATGGACGAACAAAATCTAGCGCCCAGAGTCATCACCTTCTCGGGCCCCAAGGAGGGCGTGGGTAAGACTTCCATTGTGATGAACCTGGCCCTGGCGTGGGCCAACTACCAGAAGAGGAACGTCCTGATTATCCCGCTGGATCCAATGTGCCGCGCGGAGCACGCGCAACTGCTGGGCCTGAATCCGCCTTCCATGGCCGAGCTCGTCAAGCAGCTGGGCCGCGAATCCGTGGGCGCGCTGGGCGCGCTGCTTAAGGGTAAGATTCCTATCTCCCAGTGGGGCGTGGGCGTGCTGCCGCTCGCCAAGCGCCGCTCCGAAATCGCCAAGATGTCGCCGGACCTGATCCTCCCGATGCTGTCCCGGCTGTCGCAGAACTTCGATATCTTCATAGATGTGGACCCATATTTTCCTATGCAGGTCTTTGCTTTCGATATTTCCGACCTGGTTTTCTGGGTCACCAATTCCAACGTTTCCTCGCTGAACGCTACGGCCGGAATTTTCCGGGAGATCAACGAGTTGCATTTCCCGATGAGCAAATTCGAGGTAGTGGCCAACCTCTACGACATGCCCGGCGCCGTGGGCCCCAAGGAAGTGGAAAAATTTTTCAAGCAGATGGGCAAAGATATCCTGGCCTTCATGCCGTGGGAAGACTCCATGCCCGCCGCGGCCAATCAGAACAAGATCCTGATCACCGAGAACCCAAACACCCAGTGGATCAAGATCCTGCGCGTGCTGCTGGGGCGCCTGGCCGAGCTGAAGCCCGCCGAGAAGCAGTGGGTCTCCAGCGTTTCCGTGGCCGAGTTCTCGCATGGCTCCGACATGCTGTGGCGCCCGACCGAAAAAGAAACGACCCCGGCCGCCTCGGCCGCGGCCTCTACCGCCGCGCAGCCTAACGCCGGGCGCGTGGACGTGCCCGCTTTCTGGGAAGAGCTCAAGCTGCGCGTGCACCGGAACGTGGTGTCCGCGCTCGAAACCGAGCGCATCAAGCCGTCAGATGACCCCGAACAGAACGCCGAGATCCGCAAGCGCGTGGACGGCATTATCAACGGCCTCCTGCAGAAAGAAACCGGTATGCCGCTGACCCGCGAGCAGCGTGCGAAGTTCATTAATGAACTGCTCGACGAGATCCTGGGCCTCGGCCCGCTGGAAGAGCTGATGCGCGATCCGTCGGTCACCGAAATCATGGTGAACTCTTTTGACAAGGTCTACATCGAAAAGGCCGGTAAGCTGATCCTTACCAAATATAAATTCCGCAGCGACGAGCAGATCATGCAGGTGATGAAGCGTATCGTGGCCCCGCTCGGCCGCCGTATCGACGAATCCGTGCCGCTGGTGGACGCCCGCCTGAAGGACGGCTCCCGCGTGAACGGCATTATCCCGCCGCTGGCCGTGTCCGGCCCGACGCTGACTATCCGGCGCTTCTCGGCGAAGCCTTTGAGCGACTCCACGCTGGTAAAGATGGGCAGCATCTCGCAGACCGGCGTGGATTTTCTGAGGGCCTGCGTTAAGCTCAGAAAGGACATAATCATTTCCGGCGGTACCGGCACCGGTAAAACCACGTTCCTGAATATGTTGTCCAGCTACATCCCCGAGGACGAGCGCATAGTGACCGTGGAAGATACCGCCGAACTCAGGTTGCAGCAGGACCATTGGGTGCGCCTGGAAAGCCGTCCGCCCAACATCGAAGGCAAGGGTGAGGTCAGCATTAAAGATCTGGTAAAGAACTGTCTTCGTATGCGCCCCGACCGCATCGTAGTCGGCGAGGTCCGCGGTTCCGAAGCGCTGGATATGTTGCAAGCCATGAACACGGGCCACGAAGGGTCGCTGGCCACCATTCACGCCAACACTTCGCGCGACGCGCTGACCCGCCTGGAGGCCATGTGCCTGATGGCCGGCGCCGAACTGCCTATCTGGGCCTTGCGCGAAATGATCTCTTCCGCCGTGCATATGATTGTGCAGCTAACGCGCTTCTCCGACGGTACCCGTAAGATTACCGCCATTACGGAAATCACAGGGCGCGAGGAGAACCAGATTACGATTCACGACATTTTTAAGTACCACCAGACCGGCATGGATGAGAACGGCAAGGTGGTCGGGTATTTCAGCGCCACCGGCGACCCTCCCAAGTTCTACAAGGACTTCGAGACGCACGGCATGCGCGTGCCCCTTGAACTATTCTGGACGGAGGAGCAGAAGCGCCAGCGCGGCGTAAAGTAGGCCGGCGCGGGCACGGGAAAGAGCACAGTATGAAAAAACTGGCGGTAATAATATTCCTTCTGCTGGGCGCGTTCGCGGCTAAACCCGCGGCGGCCGCCTTGTTCACGCAGCAGGAGATGGACGAGGTCTCCTGCGCGGCGCTCAAGGCGCAGCTCTTCTATTACTACCTGGCCCCGGAAAGGGACCCCAAGATCCTGGACTATGCCATGACCTGCAGGGGGGCAAAAGTCACCTATAAGATGCCCGCGTGGGTGGACGCCAAGGTCCCGGAGATGACGGCCCGCAAGGTCTGGCGCGATCCCGAAGAGGGGGAGATCTCCGAAGCCCAGCTCTGGCAGACGCCTGTTTCCATTATTTACGAATATCTTGAGCTGACACGGAAGACCTTCCCGCCCGAGGCCGGCGGCGCCAACATTCAGCCCGGCCTGCTGGTGAAGGAATACGCCGACATCCGCATCCGCTTCCAGATGGCGCTGGACCGTCTTTACCGGGCCCGCACCCGCGAGGTGACCATGGGCGATTCCATGGAAGGCCGCGGCCGCCCCATCATGGCGCAGTTTAACCTGATTCTTAAGGAGATGGAGTCCATAGCCGACGCCAACTCCAGCAACAACTCCAGGCGCTACGCCGAGGCCGTTACCGCCTCCGCCGTGCTCAGCCAGGAATCCTTCCGCCTGCTTTTTAAATCGCCCCGCGTTTATGTGAAACCCAGGAACGAGTCGCAGGCCTCGCGCATGTTCTCCAGGGCGCTGGCAATGCTTGGAGTCATTCTTATTTTCCTGGCGGTCCGTGTCTTCTTCATGATGAACGACTCAAAGACCAACGGGATGATGGGCAGCTATTCCAAGAAGGTGGAGGTCTTCACCGAGGCCTTCTCGCGCCAGTTTATCAATATCAACGTAAAGTACCTGGTCCTGGGCCCGGTGGCCGTTTTCGGCTTGCTCGGCCTGCTGAGCATGAATATCTTCGTTTTCGCTATCATGTGCGGCATGGGCCTGTTCGTCGGCCTGCGCACCCCGGCCTTTGTGCTGAACTTCATGAAGGAGGCGCGCGGCAAGAAGATAGACACCCAGCTGATGGACGGTCTGATCCTGCTTTCCAATTGTTTGCGCTCGGGCCTGGACATTGTGCAGGGCTTCGAGATGGTCTCCAAAGACCTGATCCCGCCCATCTCCGACGAGTTCGCGCTGGTGATCAAGAATTACCAGCTCGGCATGTCCTTCGAGAAGGCGCTGGGCGTTATGGAAGAGCGCGTGGCCTCCAAGATGCTGGCGTATATGATTCGCGCTATCGTGCTGCAGCGCCAGGTCGGCGGCAACCTTACTAAAGTTTTCGAGCGCATCGTGATCGACATCCGCGAGGAGTCGAAGCTTGAGGAGAAGACCAAGGCCATGACCGCCCAGCAGAAGATCCAATCCATCGTCGTAGGCATCATGCCCTGGGTTATGGTCAGCGTAATGTTCATGTTCCAGCCCGACACGATGATCAAGTTCTACAGCAAGCCGCTCGGCATGGCCACCGGAATTTTCTGCATGATCTGGGTGGGTATAGGCATGAAGGTGGTAGCTAGCCTCGGGAAAATACGCGTATGAACCCTGATAAGATCAGAAGCATTTTCCTTATCCTCATCTCTATGGCCGGCTCTTTCGCCGCGTTCACCGCGGTGCAGCGTTTTTTCGCGCCGCGCCAGGAGGACCGTTCCCCGATTGGCGACATCAGCGACATGGAAGGCAAGGAATCCTCCGCGTTCTCGCACCTGGAGGGCAGTAAAAATTTCTGGGACAAGCTTGACCTGTTTTTCGCCAAGACGCTGGGCCTGGAAAAAAAGCTCGAAGAGACCTACATGCTGCTTGGCCGCCCTGCCAACACTAATCCCCTTAAAATGCTGCACCTGAAGCTGATAGCGGGTTCCGTGCTGCCGCTGATGTTCTTCGCGCTCAGCCAGTCCCCTTTCTGCATCCTCTTCGCGCCGCTCGGTTTCCTGCTGCCTGACGCCGCCATCTATTCCGGCCGCATTCGCAGGCGCCAGGAGGACATTATCCATAACTTCCCCACGTTCGTCGATCTTGGGGCCCTGATGATTGAGTCCGGATTGGACTACATGACGGCTTTCGACCGCATCGTCAAGATTGCCCCGGTTAAGACGGGCCTGGAAATGGAGATAGAAAAGACCATCAACGAGGTGCAGCTGGGCTACGCCCGGCGCGACGCGCTCCGGAGGCTGTCGCTGCGCACCGGTTTGCAGGAGGTACGCTCCTTTGTCGGGCTCATCGTGCAGTCGGACGAACTGGGCACCAGCCTGGTGGAACTGCTGCGCAATTATTCCGCGGACATGCGCTTCCGCCGCCTGAACAAAGCCGAAAAGCTGGCGGCGCAGGCCTCCACCAAGATGCTGATTCCGCTGTTTATCTTCATTTTCCCTACGGTGTTTATCCTGATGCTGGCCCCGATGATCATGGACCTTGTTACCGGGGGCATGCCGTTCTAAGATTCTGGCAGGCGGTAAAGATTATGAAAAACATGATTTTGTCGGTATTATTCCTGGCCTCGCTCTGCGCGCCGTCCTACGCCCAGGAAAAGGCCATGAAAAGCGAAGAATCCCTCTTCCTGGACCTGCAGAAGACCGGCCTGGGCTCGCTGAGCGAATTTGAAGAGAAGAAGAAGTTCCTCGAGACCATCAAACTTGAGAAGCAGAAAATCCAGGGCACGATGCTGGGCAACATTTATGAGAACGCCCTGGAATATTACCACCAGGGCAACTATGAAGACGCCAAGAACCTGGCGCTGAAGATTATCTCGATAGATCCCAACTACCAGGACGCCCAGATGCTGCTCGAGGCCTCCAACCAGCTGCGCGGCAGCGGCCGCTCCGGCATGAGCGAGAAGCTGATGATAGAGGACCGCTTCAAGACCGCGCTTTCCTATTATAACGAGGGGCGGATCATCGAAGCGCAGGCGAAGATGCAGGAAGTGGTAAAACTTTCCCCCAATAATATAAAGGCCAAGTACTGGCTGGCCAGGATGAGGGACGACCTGAAGGAATACTATTCCCAGAAGGGTGAAGAGGCCTACAAGGACCGCGACCTTAAAGGATCGCTGGATAACTACTATAACGCGCTGCTGATCCGCCCGAGGGATGCCCGTACTATAGAGTGGATCACCCGCATAGAGAATGAGCTGCGCCAGCAGAAGTCCAACGACGCGCTTAAAGGGGCGCTGGAGATGTACGCCCAGGGCCGCCTGAAGGACGCTTACGAGGGGCTTAAGCGCGCCCTCCAGATCCAGCCCGGCGACACGAAGGCCGGCAAGCTGCTGGCCGAGGTGAAGCTGGAGATAGAGAACGGTTACCTCGCCGGCGGCAGGAAATATTACGGAGCCCGCCGCTATAATGAGGCAATAGCCGAATGGGATAAAGCTAAACCTTATACCGCCAACATGTCCTACCTGGACAAACTTATTTCCCGCGCGCGGGAGCAAATGAAGGCGGAGTCCGACGAGAAGCGCCGCCGCGCCGATCAGGCCGCCCGCCGTGCCAAGGCCGAGGAAGAGGCCCGCGCCAAGGAAGAGGCTGACCGCGCCAAAGCCGAGGCCGAGGCTAAACGCAAAGGCGTGACCGTTGCGGAGGTCATAAAGAAGCCCGTCGGCATCAGCGAGGAAAACCGGCTGGCCGGCCAGCAGCATTATATGGAAGGGTTGAAGTTCTTTCAGAATTCCAATTATGAGAAGGCGCGCGACGAATGGACCATCGCCCGCCAGCTGGACCCGGGCAACGCGGACTCCGCCACGGGCCTGAAGCGCATCGAGCAGATCCTTTCCGGCGGCCAGTAGGGCGGCGGGGGGGCGAAGAACGGGCCGCCTTTCGGGGCGGCCCTTTTTTTCAGGGCAGGAATGTTAATCGTTTTGTAACAAGTCCGAAACGTGGTTCATGTAAAATATACATAGTAACGGCCAGTCGCAGGCGCCGCCCGCCTGCTCTCACTTTTTGTTCGAGGATAAATTTATGCGGCTTACTGTTAAATGGCTAATGTGGTTCGTCGGCATAGGCATCTACGTGATGTTCCTGGGCGGCGTTTTTTATTTCAACCTGTTCAAGTGGACCTTCGACGAGAAGCTGAAGCAGGATGTGATAGAGACGGTTAAGGTTTATGCCCCTACGATGAGGAACGGCCTGCTCAACAACGCCTCCGCCATCTCTTTCGAAGAGTACGACATCATGATGTCGCTCTCCAAAGATGAGCGCATCTCGTCGATGCTCTACCTCAGCCGACAGGGCAAGGTGCGCTGGCACAAGGACGCCCGCTTCATCGGCATGACCTGGGACGACTTTAAGGCCCAGGTCCCGCCGCCCACCGACGCCATCAGCCAGGCCTATCTGTCCAAGATGCCCAAAGTGCGGCAGGTTAAAGGCGAACCTTTTTATGAAATCGCTATCCCTTTCTCCGTGCGCGGCGATATCATAGGCATTATCGACTTGCTGGTTTCCCGGGCCGGCGCTGAGGTGCTGATTGGTTCGGCCATGCGCAAGTATGTGTTTGGCGCCATAGGCGTGTTGTTCCTGCTCGGGCTGCCGCTGTACTTCTTCTTTCACCATTATGTGATCTCGCCGATGGACGTGCTGCGCGAAAGCGTGGAGGGAGTGTCGTTAAAGAATTTCGATCTGCGCTTCCAGGCCCGGTCCGACGAACTAGGCGACCTTGCCGGGGCCGTTACGCGGCTGATGGGGAAAATGAAGGTGGAGATAGAAGGGATCTCCAACCGTGACCGTACCTACCGGGACGCTGAACAGCGCTGGTGGCGCTCGCTCCTGAACATCATTGTGCCGTCTACCAACTACGTGATAGTGGTGGATGAGAATAACAGCATCCTTTACGCCAACTTCGAGCTTGCCGGCGGCATGGACGCCAAAAATATCCATTTGCTGGATGTGGTGGACAGCCAGCAGCAGACGCTGCTGCGGCTGGTGGGTCAGGCCTTCGAGATGCCGGACAACCCGGTGGAAGGAGAAACCGTTTTTAAGAACCAGAATTTCAACGTCAAGGTGCTGCACGTAGGCCAGACGGCAGAGACTAACCGCACGCTGATCCTGTTCTACCCCAAGGCCGGCATAAGCATGTAAGCCGCGGGTCGGACTACCCCTATAGCGCCCGGCAGAGGTTTTATCCCTCTGCCGGCGCTTTAATTTTCTTTATAATTATGTATTATATTGCAGATGGGCGCTTCGGCGCGCCCCGCTGTTTACTTTCTGGAGGGAAAATGAAACTTGAAGTACGCAATATAAGCGTGGGGTCACTTGTTACTTCCTCTGTGCCGTTGGTTATCTTCTGCCTGGCTCTGCTCGGCGGCGTGGTAACCTTCATGGTGGTTCCAAATATGCAGCTCTCTCCGATGACCTTCATGCAAAAGGTTCTCAGCTCGGGGCTTTATGCCCTGCTTTATGTGGTGATAACCACGGCAGTGCTGGTTTTTACCGCTTTCATCTACAACTTCTTCACCGGCGTGCTCGGGCTGCGCGGCGTGTCACTGGACATAGAAGAAATTCACCACGACTAAATAAGAATATGGCCGGAGAACAAAGGCGGCCGCCGCCTGGCCGCGCTCAGGGCGCGCACTGCCTTTCCTCCGAACGCTGCTTTGCTTCCGCTTAGGAGACGCTGTGAAAATAAATATAATTTTCGCCTCAAAAGACCTTTCGAGGGCTTCACTGATGCTGGAAATGCTTTCTCGTCAGGGTTATTCGGTGGCTACCGCCCACAGGGCCCGCGAAGTAATGGGCATGCTGGCCGAGAAATCTTTTGACCTGGTGATGGTGGGGCAGAACCTTTCCGACGAAGAAGGCCTCACTTTCCTGCGCAACCTGCGCACCAAGAATAAAAATATCCCCGTGATCGCGGTGCTGGAGTCCCCGGACGCCTGCCTGGACCATATGCCTTCCGGCCTTACGGCCGAGACGCTGATCCCGCACGGGCACGCCGGGCGCGACACGCCGAAGATCTCCTACAAGCTGGCGTTCTTCCAGCTGGGCGCGGATGAGTGCCTGTCCTACAGCCAGGACCTGCACGAGAGCGTGGCCCGCATCCGGGCGGTGATGCGCCGCACGGTCAACACGCAGGCCGACGAAGTGCTCAAGCTCAACGAGGTCGAGCTGAACATGTCCAGTTACACCGTGAAAATAGGCGGCAAGGAAATAACCGTGACCGCCAAGGAATTCGATCTGCTCTACGTTTTCCTCAGCTCGCCTAACCGCGTGCTGTCCAGGCCTTACCTTATAGAGCGCGTCTGGGGCTATAATTACTTCGGGTCGCCCCGCACCGTAGACGTGCACGTGCGCCGGCTCCGCTCCAAAATGGGCAAGGCGGCCAGGTATGTGCATACCGTGCCCTGCGTAGGCTATAAACTGGTCCCGGGCAAATAAGCGGAGCGGGGGCGGGCAGGCCCGGCCCCGGTAACCATAAAAAGTTCCCTGAAAAGTACGGAGGTTGAAAATGGCTGCTCAGAAAATTCTGGTAATAGACGACGACAATCATCTGCGGGAAAGCCTGGCGGAGGTTCTGGAGATGCAGGGCTTCACCTGCTTCAAGGCCGCCAACGCCAAGAGCGGAATAGATTCCGCTAAAAAGCACATGCCGGACGTGGTGATCATGGACATTCAGCTGCCCGATTCCTCCGGTTTCCAAATCTGCCAGGAGCTCCGCAAACACTCTAAGGAATTAATCCTTATTATGATGACCGGGCGCTTCCTTTCCGCCGAGGAAAAGACCCAGGGCTTCGCGCTGGGCGCCGATGAGTACCTCACCAAGCCGTTCGACATAAGCGAACTTTCTATCCGCATCCGGCAACTGCTGAGCAGGAAGGGGAAATAGATGAAAAAGCTCGCTCCCCTGCTGCTCGCCCTCTCCCTGGTCTGCCCGGCTTTCGCCCAGCAGGCCCCCGCGGGGGCCTCTAATCCCGCGGTTTCCGGTGGCCGCCTGGTACTCTTCCTTGAGGCGCTGGACGCCCAGGGCTGGCAGTGGTTCTTCCTGGTGGACACGGTAAAGAGCAGGCTGCCCGGCGCCGAGTTTTCGGTGCTGCCGCTTGTTTCTAAGAATCCAGACGGGGCTTTTGCCGCCAGGCGTGGCGAGCCGGAACTCGCGGAATCAGCGCGGCTGGCCGTGCTGCACAAGTATTACCGCGCCAAGATGATAAATTATCTCAGCGCCCGCTCGCTTACCCCCGCCGCCGACGGCTGGCGCGACGCCGCGGTCTTTGCCGGAATAAACCCCGACGAACTTGAAAAGCGCGTGGCCTCAGACGGTCAGGCCGCGCTGGCCGAGGTTTATAAAGTTTCCTCCGCCGCGGGTGTTGCCGAGACCGCCCTTTTTCTTGATGGCAAGCCTTACGCCGGCGCGCAGCGGCTGATGCCGCTTTTTGCGGCTGTTAACGCCGCCCTGCCGGCCGCCAAGCGCGCGGCCCCGCCCGCCGGCTACAAGCCCAAGCCCCCCGCGCCCCCGCCCGGTTTCTGGGTCGTGCTCAGCTCCGGGGTCGACAAGAGCGACGCGCTGGTAGGCGTTTTTGACAGATATTTTGAAGGCATAAAACCGGTTTATCTGGATTACGCTTCCGCGGACCGCGCGGCCAGGTTTCCTTCGTTAGGCTTTGTTCCCTCTTATATCATCGCCGGCACTCCGGAGGCGAAAGCGCGCCTGGAGAACGAGCTCAAGGCCGGGATTTTTAAGGAGAACGGCGGCTACCTGGTATATGAGGACCGCCAGCGCGGCGGGCTTCTGGCTTCCAGGGACGAGAAGAAGAATACCCTGGACATTTTCGTTATGAGTCAGTGCCCCTTCGGCGTGCTCGCCGAGGATTCCCTGCTGAAAGCCCAAAATGACAAGCTGCTGCCCGCGGGGCTAAAGCTCGAGGTTCACTATATAGGCGACGCCCGGGCCGACGCCAAGGGCGGCTGGGACTTCTCCAGCCTGCACGGCGCGGCCGAGGCCGACGAGAACGCGCGCCAGCTTTTTATAGCCAAGACCTTCCCGGATAAATTTAACGTTTATCTGGCGGAGCGCAACAAGGAAATAACCTCCCCTGATTGGCAGAAGGCCGCCAAGGCGGCCGGTATAAACGCCGGCAAGGTGGCCGCCGGCAAGGAAGAGGGCCAGAAACTTCTGGCTCTGGATTTCGCCGTTTCCGGCGAGCTAGGCATGACCACTTCCCCTTCTTTTGTGCTGAACGGCAAACGGTTCATGGTGGGGCTGGGCGAACTGACTAAGGTTCCCGGATTCGAGAAGATCCCGGCGCCGGGGCAGCCAACCGCAGGCTGCGCCACTAAGTAAAGACAACGGCCGGCTTAACCGCCGGCCGGTTTTCTTTGGAGCGCAATAATTCCGTAACAGCATTTTAGGATAATATAGTTATCCTGGTGTGACAGAGGTACGGTTCCTTTTATGACAGAAGCTCCAAAGAAACGCGGAAGGCTTTTTTATAAATTCCTTCTTATTTTCCTGATCGTTTCCCTTGTGCCTCTGGGTATCGTAGGCTATTATCTGGTGAACCTCAGCCAGGTCACCCTTAACAAGGCCATCTCGCGCGACCAGGAAGCCCTGGCCGTCGGCTTCGCGGATACGGTCTCCAGCTACATCATCAATTTCCGCAACGTCCTGTTCGACGCCGCCCACCTGGAAGATTTTGCCTCTATGAACGTGACCAAGCAGCAGGGCCTGGTCAGCCACATCATGCAGCTGCACGCGGCTTTCCTCGAGATCTCGGTGATAGACGCTAACGGCCAGGAGACGGTGCGCCTCGGGCGCTTTGTGCACGAAAGCAAGATGCGTGATTTTTCCAACGACGCGCTGTTCACCAAGGTAATGCGGTCCGGAGAGTTCGTCGGCGGGCTCGAAAAGTATATGGGTTCCTACCCCGCCATTACGATGGGAGTGCAGATAGTGAACCCGCAGACCAACCAGGCGTCTGGCGCGGTGCTGGCCAAGATGAGCCTGACGGCTCTTTCCAGCCTGCTCAAGACCGGCTTTCCCGAGGCCACTCATACCCAGGCCGCCGTGATAGATTCAAACGGCTTCCTGATAGCGCATTCCAATTCCAAAGAAATTTACAAGGCAGACGCCAAGCTGCCAGACGACGTACTTAAGATCCTGCTGCAGAACGACGCCAAGACCGGCGGCGGCGAGATAGTGCTGGAGTCCACCGGCGAGAAGGTGCTGGGCGCGTTTGCCGAGGTAACTGAACTCGGCTGGGTGGTGTACATCCAGCGCTCCGTTTCCGTGGCCTACCAGGCCTCCGACGACATGCTGAAGCGCACCTGGCGCATGATGCTGTTTGTCTCCATCTTTGTGCTGTTCCTGGGTTACGCCGTGTCGCTGGTCATTACGCAGCCTATTTCTGCGCTGCGCGAGGCGGCCATCAAGCTGGGCGAGGGGGACTTTGACTATCTGCCCGACCTGAGCATGCCTAACGACGAGATCGGCGAGCTGGCGCACACGTTCATGCAGATGAGCGAGAGCCTGAAGGTCAAGACGGCCGAGATCATGTCCGCCAAGACCGAACTCGAAAGGCTGAACCGAAGTCTCGAGAACCGCGTTGAGGCCCGCACGCGCGAGCTGAAGAGCGCGCAGGACGAGCTGATCAAGAAAGAAAGGCTGGCCGCGATCGGGCAGATGGCTTCTGTGGTAGGCCACGAGATCCGCAACCCGCTCGCCGTGATTAATAACTCCATTTATTTCATCAAGACCAAGAACAACGCCCTGCCTAACCCTGAACCCAAGGTGCTTAAGCATATCTCCATCATCGAATCCGAGATCCGGCAGGCGAACAGCATCATAGACGAAATCCTGGGTTTCGCCCGTACGCGCGAGCTGAACCCCAAGGTGGTTCGCCTGAATTCTTATCTGGAAGACATCACGATGTCCTATCCGGTGCCCCCGCATATAGAGATGGTTAAGATATTCTCACCTGATAATCCGACCGTGAATATAGACGCGGACGAGATGACGCAGGCGCTCCGGAACCTGATTAAGAACGGCATAGAAGTCATGCCGGAGGCCGGCAAGATCTATGTCCGCAGCGAGATGGTGGACGCCGGCACCGTGCGGATAGACGTGGAGGACACGGGCTGCGGCATGCCCAAGGAAACCGCCGAAAAGATCTTCGCGCCGTTCTTTACCACCAAGGCCCGCGGCACCGGCCTGGGTCTGGCCGTGGTAAAGAAAGTGGCTGACCGCCACAAAGGCAAGGTGGAGGTTTCCAGCGTGGTGGGTCAGGGGACCTGTTTCAAATTCTACATTCCGGTGGTGCAGAACCCGCCGCCCCCGGGCCCGTATTGAGGCCCGGTGAAAAGAGCCGCCCTAGGCGGCTCTTTTCTTTTCACTTGTATTCGCACCGTTAAAATTATATATATATTAGAAGAGCCCGCCAGAACGCGGCCGCTCGACCATAAATGGAAAGCAAAATTTTAATAGTTGACGACGACGCCCACCTGCGCGAGACCCTCCGCGACCTTCTGGAGATGGAGGGCTACAAGGTTTCCGAGGCCGAGAGCGGCGCCGCGGCCATGAAGATGGTCGTCTCCGATTTCTTCCACGTCATCCTGATGGACTTCAACCTGACCGACAAGACCGGCATTGAGGTTATCAAAGACATCCGCAAGCTAAACACCGACAGCCAGATCCTGATGATGACCGCGCACGCGTCGCTGGACACCGCGGTAAAGGCCATTCAGGAATCCGTTTACGATTTCCTGATCAAACCCGTAGATTTTAATTACCTCCGCCGCGCCATCAAGAAGGCCGAGGAGAAGCTGTACCTCGAGCAGGAGAACAAGCGCCTGATCGACATGCTGAAGCATAACAACGAGGAGCTGGACCGCCTGAACGGCATGAAGTCCAAGTTCATGTCGATGGCCTCGCATGACCTGTCCAATTCGCTGATGACGCTGCAGATCAGTTTTGAAATGCTGGCCGCCACGCTGAATCCCGACGCCGACCAGAAGAAGAAGATGAATTTTATAAATACCAGCATCTCCCAGATTTCCCGCCTGATCGGGGACCTGGTGGACTGGGCCTCCATAGAGCAGGGCAAGTTCCGTCTCGAGAAGAACTACTTCGAGATGGACAAGATGGTGGAGGAGCTGATAGTGGGCCCGAAGGCCCGCGCGCAGTCCAAGAATATCGAAATTACCGCGGAGATCTCGTCCGGCCTCAGGATGGTCTGCGCCGATAAGCGCCGCATCAGCCAGGTGCTGATGAACCTGCTCGAAAACGGCATCCGCCACACCCAGCGCGGCGGCAAGATTACCGTATTCGTCGCGCCCCTCGAGGATTCGGTCTGCGTGTCAGTGAAGGACACCGGCGAAGGCATCGACCCCGAGGTCCTTCCGAAACTTTTCCAGAGTTTTTACCAGCCGGCCGGCGGCAAGTCGCCTCACGGCCGCCTCGGCCTGGGCCTGTCTATCTCCAAGGAGATCGTGCAGAGCCACGAGGGGAAGATACTGGTGGAGAGCGAAGGCGTGGGCAAAGGCTCGTCTTTTAAATTCACTATTCCCTTCGCCAAGGAACCGCCCCCGGCCGAAGAGCCCAAGGACGGGCAGGCGCTGACAGAAGAACATAAATAACCAAGGACAAGGAGCTATAACTATGGCCGTTGCCAAGAAAAATGTTACCGTGCTGATAGCTGACGACCAGACCCTTTTCAGGGAAGGCATCAAGGACCT
>JBBRDG010000051.1:0-17189 GCA_038204165.1 Elusimicrobiales bacterium | reverse complement strand
GGCCTTCTTCAGCAGGCTGGCGGCGTTTTTCATAATAGCCTCGCCTGCGGCCGGGCTCTTATCGAAGTTCAACAGGCATCTGAGGAGAAGCTTAAGCGCGGCCGGCACCGGACAGGCTTTAACGCTGTTCCCTTTTGCCTTACCGAGTAGGAAAATTCCGCCAAGCGGCCAATTTCCCTGCCTGCCGTCCGCCCTCATTTCCCCCCAGAATGGCGAACCGTATACGCGGTAGCCGCGTCCATAGGGCCTGAGCATGTTAATTTCGTCGCTTATCACTTCAACGCCCGCGCCTGCTGCAAGTTTTGAAAGGGTGGATTTCCCCGCCCCGGACTTGCCCAGGAACAGATAGGCGCGCCCATTTTTCACCAGGCCTGCCGAATGCAGCATAAAGCCGCCACAGCTCAGCAGCTTTGAACCTAAAAAAGCGCGCAGAAAAGCGTCCAAACACTGCTCCGTGGGCGAGGCTTTAAGCGTCCCTTTGCCTGTAAGCAGGTCCAAAACAGCTTCAAAATCCCCCCGTTTTACGCAAAGGGTATTTTTGCCAGCGGCTATGGACGGTTTGAACGGATTCTCTCTGCCGGCAGCCTTGGCAACCTCTAACCGGTAATCCGGCTTTTCCCAGCTGGCGAAAGAACCATACCTGCCCCTTAAAACGCTAATAATACCTAACGAGTCCGATTTAAAGTCAACCACAAAGCCGGCAATTTTCAACGCCAGGGACTCAGGAGTGATTTTTTTTACGGCCATCAGGCTATATTATAGACTTAAGCGCCAGCGCTATCTGGGTAGTAACGGCCTGCTGAGGCTGATCGGCGTTAATCTCCCGGAGTACGCCATTACCGCTATAATAAGACAGCAGCGGTTCGGTCTGGTCCCTGTAGGCCAGCATGCGCTTTTTCACTATTTCCGGCTTATCGTCAACCCTGCGTATCAGGGCCGCGCCGCAGGCGCCGCAAGCGGCCTGAAGCCCCATTGCCGCGCCATAGCTCATGCCGCAATTGCCGCAAACATTGCGCAGTTCCAGCCGCCTGGCGCCTTCGGCTTCGGGCAGCTTTAAGTAAATAGCCGCGTTCAGCGTTCTGCCATTGGCGGTCAGCCAGTCGTCCAGGGCCTCGGCCTGCTCGTGCGTGCGCGGGAAACCGTCAAAAAGAATGCCGCGCTTTTCCGCGCCGAATTTGTCCTTAAGCAACCTTAACACCAGCCAGTCCGGCACCAGCCGGCCGCCAGCAAGGTCGTCGGCTACTTCCTGCCCCAGGGTGGTTTTTTCGGCCACCTCTTTCCAAAAAATATCCCCGGGGGAAAAATGGGTCATGTTAAGTTTTTGGGAAATAAACTTGGCCTGCGTGCCCTTTCCCGAACCCGGACAACCTATAAAAACAATGTTCATGTTAAGCTCCTGTTGTTAAAATACCGACACCCGCAACGGCAAACATAAAATCTACTCTGCCGTAGTCAAACTTAAGGCCAGACAGTCGCGCTTGGCTTCTGCTCCTGCCAGGATTCCTTAGTCAGCACCACATTCAGTGTGGGCAGTTTCAGGTTTGAATTATAAAAGAGCATAGTATTACCCGACCCGGTAACGTCGCCTACCACCCACATAGCCCCGTAAATATCGGAGTCCCCGGTACGGGTAAAGTTCCCGCCCACATAGAGGAAACCGTAAACGCCGAGGTCGGCGCCCAGGCCGGAAGAACCGCAGGGCGTCCGCCACAATTCGCCTTTAGCTACCAGGCTGGGAATACCGCTGCAGGTGGAACTGGCGTTAGAGCCGAAAGTGTAAGTAGCAGCATTACTTTGTAGCCCCGTATCTCCGGGATACTGGTTGGTGGTAGAAGTATCATATTTCTGGTATTCCTCCCACGCCTGAGGCGGCACCTTTACCGTGCAGCCAGAACAATAATAGTCGCCGCCGTCTATGCCGAGGTTGCCCCTCACCACGATAGTTCCCCGCAACCCGTTCCCGCCGGTCCAACTGGCGTTATTATCCCAGTACCAGGTATAGTCCTTATCTCGCAGCGCAGTCTGGTTATAAAGGTCCAGCACCGAGCAGTCTGTGCAGCCGGTACCCCCATAATCGCAGGTCACTGGCCCGCCCAAGACGGCCGAATGGCAGCACTCCATTTCGTTAACACTAACGGAGGTGGTGCTTATGGTGGTCAGGTCCACGCAATTGCCCCCTACCGGGCCGGTACAGGCTGAACCAGTACAAACCCTGGGGTAATTAACGCATTTGCTGCCCGCCGGGCCGGTGCAAGCCGAACCCGAACAGACCCCGCTGTTGTGCCCAATGTTGGTACAGACGCAGTCGCTGCTCCCGCCATCGCTATCCGTGCAGTTTTTTCCCAGCCAGTAGTTGGTGGTACAAGTGCAATTGCCTCCGAAACCGTCGCTGTCCGTACAGGCGGTGCCGGTAAACTCAGGATTAGCGGTATAAGTGTAAGACGTATAACTGACCTGTTGACAATTCAGCGTGCCGGTGGCCGCCGCCGAAGAACGCATGGTGGTAAAATCAAAGACCGGCAATTCGGGCACATTATAATTGGACCACCATTCCAGGCTGTCGGTGTTCGGCGGATTGGTATCATTGGTGGAATCAAAAGGCTTCACCGTCTGCCGGGAGAGCTTCCGCGGGTACCCGTTAGTCAATGCCCCTTGCGTAACGGTAATGTCGCCCATAGACATGATTGGGCCCCAGTGCACCACGCTGGACCCGCTGGCATTCATGGCGCCGCCTGCGATTATGGCGCCGGGGACGCTGGTATTGGTGAAAACAGCCTGGATGGCGCGGGTTTCTTTGTTTTGCCAGTCACGACCCTCGCCGATGATAGTGACCTGATCCGTCCCCGGCCCGGAGCTGATCCTGACACGATAGTTGCCGCCGCTAATATCAGTATATTTAACGTCGTTATTATAGCCGTATAAAACACCCCCGGTCATAGCTATGTCAAAGGTGCTGGTGGACCCCTTAACTTTCCAGTAGCCCCTGTCCACGGCAGCCTCGGCCAGGGAGAAGGCGAAGCTGGATTTCTGATCCTTAACCGAGATCTTAGTGTCGTTCTGAACCCACTTCACCATCACAGGAACGATGATCATCAGAAAAAGGAAAGCGAATAATACGCCTACCAGGAGAAAACCTTTTCTATTTTTCATAAAGTCACCCTAATTCATTACCCTGACTTTTTCCGAAGCCATGTGCAGCGCTTTCGTCTTGCCTTCATAAATACTCTTCCGGAGCGTGAGGGAAACGGATATTATCCCCATATCGTCCGAGCGGGGAAAAGTGAAAGCCAGGTACTCCAGATTCTTGCTTAACACGCGCTTGCCGCCTCCAATGACCTGATACAAGATTGTTCCCTCCTGCTGGAACATCAGGGTTAAGCCTTTTTCCGTGGTGAAGGTTATCTTCGAGAAAAAAGGCTGACTGACGTTGGCCCGGCTGATTATTATGCTGGCTCCCTGAGCCTGGCGCAGGTTACGGGTGACTATATACATTACGGCGCGCGCCTCCTGCTGCAGCTCCACCTTGGTGCGAACCATGATGAACTGGCGATTGGCCTGCAGAAGTATGGGCGCGGCCACCGTGAAGAGCGCCGAGACTATTCCCAGCACCACCATCAGCTCCATCAGTGTAACGCCCAGGCGCTTTCGGCCGATATTTCTCACCATGAGAAATTCACCCCCGATGTTGTCTGCCCGGCCACTACTCCAATATTTGCGGCCTTGGAAGACAGTATTACGGCAGTAGTACCCGAAGGAGTGGAATAATAGGCGTAGACATTATAGGCTGGATTTGTGCTGTTGCGCACATCCACCGTGTACGTACCATTTTCCATGCTGGAGGCCATATAAAAAGGCGCGCCGGTAATAGTGGCGGAACTAAGGTTCGGCGGAGCCGGAGGGGAACCGGCAAGGGTGGTGGTGGTAACTACGATGAGCACGCCGGTCTTTATCGGGTCCCCGCCTTTCTTCACCGTTCCCGTTACATACCCGAGCGCACCAGCTATGGTAAAAGTGGAGGAAAACTGCGCCCCGCTCATATTTACTACGGTAACGGTTGAAACTCCCGGCGCGGAAGTTTCCAGGGATCCCAGGGCGGGTTGCACCATATAATACCCGGTAGAAACAACTACGGTAGTAAACCTTCCGTCTGGGCCGCTGATCTGCTGGTCGCGCGCCACACTGTTCGCGTCGAGAATGGCCACGGCCACGCCAGGCAGGCCGTTTACGCCGTCCCGCGTGACGTAGCCGGTTATACGCCCGCCCTGGTAGAGCACAAAATCCACCCCGGCATGCACCGCCCCCGCTTCGACCGGAATGGTATTGGAGGAAGCCGTCACATAGGTGGATATGCCGCCGGTGGTGGGATTGGCCGTAATATCCACCGTGCCCGAGGTAACGCGCATGCTATAGCGCCCGTCTGCTCCGGTATTGGTGGTGTTCGCGCCTCCCGCGGTCACTACTACGCCGCTGAGCGCCCCACCCAGGGCGTTACTCACGCGCCCGGAAATAATCCCTCTATCATCGCGTTGAGTGAGAAAAGTGGAGGTACTGTTGAAGGTATAAACGGCGTTGTTGGCAATAGGGACATTCAACCGCTCAAGGCTTAGCACCCCGCTAGAGATAAGCACTGTCCAGGACCCAGTAGCCACGTTCACCATGTAAAAATACGCGTAGGGATGCGCGCCGGCGCTGACCGCCACGGTAGAGGCGGAAAGCCCGTCGGTGCAGGAAACTACGGCGCCTATGGCCGGCGTGCCGGAAATGACCGGCTTGCTGGCCTCAAAAGAACCCATAGGCTTGGTAACACCCGGTTGGGAACCGTAGATGTCCTCGTTATTATTGTTTGAGTCATAGGCCTGGCCATAGGTTGCGTCGGCCCCGGCAGTGCTGGTCTTCCTGGAGAACACCTCTGCACGCTGCAGGCCGATGCCCTGCGCGTAAGCGGTACCTTCACTGAAGGGCGCCGTCTTTCCCTCATTAGTCCTGTTCCAGCCCACGCGGTCAAGTATCTGACCGTCGGAAACACGGTAAAGTTCCAGGGCGCCGCAACCCTCCCCGCCTCCGTCCTCATCCACGGGAATAATGTTCTGCTGCGTGGCGAAAAGCGGGAAGTTAGTTGTAGAGTTCCCCGGGTCCCAGACTGCGTCGGCGTTTGTATTCGTTCCGAAGGCCGCCAGCGTAGCGGAATTGGCAAAAAGGTAATGGCCGCCGCTGGGAATACTGTTGTTCAAATAGTTTATCTGGATTGTCCTCTTGGCGGCGTCGGCGTACCGCTGAAACCTGAGCCCGATATTACCGTTTACAATCCAGGTATAAGTGGTCGGGTTAAAGACCTCCACGTACTCTTGGTCGAAATTGGGGATCACGGAAGCGTCCACAGTGCTGCCAGCCACCTGGCTGATGACTAGATGGTCGTTTATCCAGGGATAGCCTTCAATCATGCCTGTACCTATCTTGGTAAGCTTAAAATTGGTGACCGGCGTGCCTCCAGCGGCCGTAACAATGCCTTGGAGCAGACTGTAATACCCGGTGGCCGTGACCGCCAGAGTGTATGTACCGGGGGTCCCGTTCATATAATACCTGCCGAAAGAATCCGTAGTATCGGACACACCGGGAGATTCCACCAGTCCAACCAGCACGCCGCTCATAGGAACTGAGTTGGTGGTGGTGACCGTCCCTGAAAAGGCCACATTGGCCATTACCGTATTAGGATTCGCCAGGATGCTGCGCAGCGTAACCTTACGTTTTCCGTCGCCCTGCCCCCACACCACGGCTATTGTAATCCGTTTCATCCCGGTATCGGGCAGGTTTGGCGCCAGGATTCCTATCAATCCTGAGTTTTCATAGATGGATTGAATATAGGTATATCGCGTGTAAGTGACGCCGGCCTCTACCACCTGCTCGGGAGGAAAATACCCGGTATCGTAAGAAAGCGTTTCGGGAGGGAAATCCGTGGTGTTATTCACGGCGCTGGTGGTTACCAGCACCTGATAATAAATCTTCTGTTTCAGGATCTGCATCTTTTCCTGGGCCAGGTTGGAGGCCAGGGTCCTGTTCTTGGAGGACTGGACGGCTTTCTGAATATAGCCAAAAGACTGCACCAGGCCCGCTATGCCTATGGTGATAAGAGCCATTGAGATTAACAGCTCTACAAGAGTTACACCTTTCCGTTTTATCATTTAGCTATACCAGAAATGTCCGCACCTGGTGCTATGCGCATATCTTACCAGAGAAGCCTTATAAAAATATCAAAACTAAATCAAATAATAGTCAAAAAATCTGTACCGGTATACTCTAGCGGGGCGGGCGAAAACCCGCCCCGCAGGAGCGTTAGGGGTAAGAGCCGGCGTCCTCTTCTTCCGAAGGAGCCTCATTCCCGGTAGGCTGGGAACCAGCGGGCTCATCCTCGGCAACATCTTCCACGGGGGCCGGGGCGGCTTTTTTGCGCAGCACGCGCTTCTTTTTAGCGGGAGCCTTGGCGCCGGCCGCCTCATTGTCCACCATCACCTGGCCGGCCTCTTCTTCAGCCGGGGCCGCGGCGGGGGCGGGGGCGGCAGAAACTTTTTTGCGCTTGAGCACACGCCGTTTTTTGAGGGGTTTCGCGGCGCCCTCTTCGGAGGCGGGGTTCCCCTGTTCCAAAGCGGGACTTGCGGCCGGGGCCGCGGCCGGGGCGGTTGGCCTGCGTTTGGCAGTCAGCATCCTGTCATAAGACTGGCGCTGTTCGTCGTCCAGGAAGTCCCGCACCGTATCCGGCAGGTCGCGGGTAATAGTTTGCATGGCGTGGCGCGTCTCGTTCATCTTATAGCGCCACTTTTTCTCTTCGGCCGAGTTCTTCTCGAACTCCTTCATAAGTTTGTCGAACTCGCCCGTCTTTTTTTTAACGGCGGCGGAGATCCGGTCCTCTTGTTTTGAACTAAGCCGCAGCGAAGTAGAAAGTTCGGACATTATCCGGCCCGAATCCGGACGCTGCACGGGGCCGGCGTTGTCCTCGGCCGCCGCCGCTTTCATAGCGGAAGCTCCCGGCAGGCTCTCCAGGTCCGCGTTATTCAAGTCCTGCGCCGTAACCGCCGCCGGCAGGGCCAAAAGTAAAGAAACAAGCAATGTTTTCATGTTTTCCTCCGAATTATATCTATACAAATTAATCAGCGCTCGGCTTAGTCCACCAGGTCGGCTATTCCCACCCGGCTGGTATGCTCGGTGCGGCCCCAAAAATCCGTGCCGCGCAGTACTCCCGCCACAAACACCGGCAGCCGCAGCAACCCCAGCACCGGCTGCAGAAAATATGCCAGCAGCAGGTCAGGGCGGGCGCGTTCCAGCAGCAGCGCCGTAGCCGGGTAAAGCAGCAGCGGCACCAGCGAAAGAACCTTCATGGCCAATTCGGCCCCGGGCAGCCGCGCGTAGAACCAAAGCACCAGGTTGAAAGAATCGTGGTTAAGCCAGACCAGGGCGGCGCCGGCGCCGATTATGGCGAAGCGGTAAGTCTGCGCGCTGTAGAGCGCTCCTTCGAAAGCCCTGGCGTCGCCGCGGCGCAGCGCGCGCGCGCAGAGCCCGGGCAAATGCCGCCGGGCGGTATCCAGCGAGCCGCGGGTCCAGCGGATAGTACGGCACAGGTACTGGCGCAGCGTCTCGGGCTCCTCGTCGTAAACCGTGGCGTCCTGCGCCCAGGTAATGCGCACGCCGTGGCGGATAAGCCGCATCTGCATCTCCAGGTCCTCGGTAAGGCAGGTCTCGTCCCAGTGGAATTTTTCGGCGATGGCGGCGGAAAAACACATGCCTTTGCCGTGCAGCGTGGCGGAAAGGCCGAGCGCGTATTTGGGCAGCTGGAAAAAGCGGTTGGAGACCAAATGCCCGGCGGCCAGAATCCTGGCCAGCATGTTGCCGGTGTTCTTGGCCAGCTGGCGGCCCTGTATGGCCTGCTCGCCGGCCGCAAGATGCGCGTTCATGGCCTGCAGGAAGCCGGGGTGGGCCAGCGAGTCGGCGTCGAAGTAACAGAAAGCGTCGTAGCGCCCTTCGGCCAGTATTTTAGTGGTGGCCCATTTCAGCGCGCGGCCTTTCCCCGCCTTAAGGCCCGGGCCGGAATGGTCCAGCACCCTGGCGCCGGCGGCTTCTGCCAGCGGCGCCGTGGCGTCGGTACAGTGGTCCGCCACCACGAAAATTTCAAAGAGCTCACGGGGATAGTCCAGCCTGGTCAGGCTCTCTACCGCCAGGCCTATTACGCCCTCCTCGTTATAAGCCGCCACCAGCAGCGCGAAACGGCTCCGCCCGGAAGGGCGGGGGAGTTTCCTCAGCCCCCAGAAGCCGCGAAAACTCAGCAACAGGTAGAAGATACCGGTCAGAAAAAGAAAGACCTGCGCCAGGTTTGCGGCTATTACGGCTGTTATTTTCCCCATAGACAACCAAGCGCGGCCGCGGGGCCGCACATGGATATCGTTAATTATAACACAAAACAATGAGGCTGGCGTTACCGGCGCAGTTTTACTGTTGACTTGATATCTTTTCGATGTTATATTATTCAGATGGAAGGGGAAAATAAAAAATCAGCCTGGAAAATCTGGGTCTACCTTACGCCGCTCTACATCCTGGCCGCCATCCCGCTGGCCAGATGGACCATGAAGATAAACTCCGGCGACGTAGCTTTATCCAAAGAGGAATACGGAGCGTTCAATTCCGCCGAAGGCGAAATCAAAAGAAGCACCACCGGCTACAACCCTAACCTGAGCGAAATGGGTTATTCCGTTCGCTATCGCTCGGGCAAGGACGACGGAGAGAACTCCGCCCCCGCCTCAGGGTCGCGCGCGGCCGGGGAAACGGCGGGCACGCCCCGGCAGGGCGCCGCAGCGGGAAGCACGGAACAGAAGCAGCAGAGCCGGTTCGCCACCAGCGACCAGGCCGCGCTTAATTCCGGCCAGAACAAGGCCAAAGAACAAATGTGGTTCGGCACGCAGAAGGGCTATATTTCCGACGCAGTGGGGAAAGCGATGAACAACCCCAAGGCAGTAGGGGCGCTGCTAAACAACAGCTACGTGGTCAACGGCTTCATGTCGCGCGGCACTGTTAAGAACGCCACCGGCAGCGCGCAGGGCCTGGCCAACTATCTTAAAGGCAGCGGGCCAACCAACTTTCTGAACAACTCCATAGTCAAGGCCGCCATGAACAACCCGGCCATCGTCAGCGCCGTGGCCTCCAGCGGCATGGTCAGCGCCATGTTGAACACCCCGGCGGCTCAGCAGCTGATGAACGACCCGCAGGCCCTGGCGGACCTGGTCAGCAATAACCCGCAGCTGATGCAGTTGGCCATGCAGAACCCGCAGACCATGACCATGCTGATGGGCAACCCGGCCGTGTCCGGCATAGTCGGCAAGTTCGACACCTCCAAGATAAAATACTGACCGCGGCGGGAAACAGGCGCTCTTGGCGCCCCGCGCGAACTCCCTATTGACCCAAATCAATAAAAGTCATATATTTATCCTTCAACCACAAAACAGTACGGAGGAAAGATGAAGAAACTTTTAACGCTGGCCGCCGGCCTGCTGGTAGCTTCGGCCGCAGGGGCCCAGGCCTCTCAGAAAATAATAATGTTCGAGGCCGCCTACAAGGGCGGGGCCATCGAAAGAAGCATACAGAGCATCGGCGGAACGGTAACTAAAAAATTCCGCACCATAGACGCCCTGGCCGCCACCTTCCCCGACAATACCAAGGACGCCAGCATCTACTCCCTGCGCGGCGTAACCAACGTAGCGGAAGACAGCTACATCCGCTGGATAGAAGCCGCGCCGGCCTCCATGGATTCTATACCTCTGCCCACGGTTGAGGCCGCTCTCGCCATGATCCGCACCGGCGAAGGCTGGGAAGCCCCCGTATTCGGCGAAATTACCGCGTCCGCCGACCCGGTGGCCGACAAAGAGATCCCGTGGGGCGTAAAGCGCCTTAACGCCTCCGCAGCCTGGGACTATACCGCCGGCGAGGGAGTAAAAGTTGCCATTATCGATACCGGCATGGACTATACCCACCCCGACCTGGCGGCCAACTACAAAGGCGGCTACAACGCCATAATTTCCACCGCCTCCCCCATGGACGACCAGGGCCACGGCACGCACGTTTCCGGCACGATAGGCGCCGTTAAGGACGGCCTCGGCGTAGCGGGCGTGGCCCCTAAAGCCAGCCTTTATGCCGTGAAGGTCCTGGACAAGAACGGTTCCGGCCAGTACTCCTGGATAGTGGACGGGATCGACTGGGCTATCGCCAACAACATGCAGGTTATAAACATGAGCCTGGGCGGCGGCCAGGGCACCGAAGCCCTTAAACAGATAATGATAAAGGCCGAGCAGGCCGGCGTAACTATCATCTGCGCGGCCGGCAACGATTCCGGCCCCGTTAACTACCCGGCCAAGTATCCGCAGGCCATAGCCGTGTCGGCTTCGGACAGCGCGGACAAGATCGCCTCCTTCTCCTCCCGCGGCGCCGAAATAGCCGTAATAGCCCCCGGCGTAAGCATTTATTCCACCCGCAAGGGCGGCGGCTACACCACCATGTCCGGTACCTCCATGGCCTGCCCCCATACGGCCGGCCTGGCCGCGCTGGCCATAGGCGCCGGCGCCAAAACTCCGGACGAAGTCCGCAGGGCGTTCAAAGCGGCCGCTTCCCCCCTCCCCGGTCTGAAACCGACCGACCAGGGCGCGGGTCTGGTGGACGCGTTCAAGCTGGTCCGCTAGCAACAGCCATCCGGTACAAACAGAAAGGCCCGCGGAAAAATCCGCGGGCCTTTTCTTTCCCTTCCAGTAATTACCAGCCGGCGCCTTCGCCCGTCATCTGGTCAAGGCGCTGGTCTACTATTTTCACCTTGCTGGCTTTGCGGGCCTCCAGGTTTTTCTTAAGCCGGGCCATCTCTTTCTCCATGCGTTTCGCGCGCAGTTCCTGCCCCCTGGTCTTGATGTCGAACAGTTCGGAAAGGTCGGCGCGCAGGCTTTCCCTTATGGCCTTCTTGTCCGCGTCGGCGGCCTTATCATATTTAAGGGACAGCTCCTTGCTGTCGAATTCCAGCGCCAGCGCGCGGACGGCGTCTTTCTGCATATTCTCGTCCTGATCCATCTTCGCCATCGCGAACATATTGCCCGACATGCGCAGCAGCATCTTATACTTGGCGGGAGCTATAGTCTTGAGGTCCTCCACCTTCTTCCCGAAAGCCGCGTCATACTTTTTTATAACGGCCAGAGTTTCGTCCTCGGTTAAAAAACCGGGGCCGCCCATCCCGCGCTTGCCCATTCCCGCCCGCATCCCCATGGGGGGTCGCTGCAGGTTGGCCATCCCCGGATGCCCCTGCGCCGGCTCTTCCATCCCAGCTTCTTCACCGTCTGGCCCGGGCCCTTCCTGCGCCGCGCAGTTAAGCGCGGGTAAAGCGGTAAGCGCCAGTACCCCCAGCCAGAATATGATCCTTTTTTTCATAAAATATCTCCTTTACCTAAACATTATCCGCCGCATTAAGTTTTTCATCCTCGAGCGCGCTGTAGCGGTAATCCCAGTCCGCCGAGACCGCGTTCATTTCCGCCTGGGCCTGATACACCGAATACTCCATGGAGTCCAGTCTGGTATCAAGCCCGCTGTTCCACGCCAGGTCCGCCCCGGCGGAACGGCCGGAAAAAGAGAACACCACGGCCAGCACCGCGGCCAGCGCCCCGCTGAACACCGCTTCGCGCCAGCCGAAACGGAAGCCCGCGCTACCCGCCGCGCGGGCCGCCCGCATTACGGCCTCGACCGCGTAAGAGGAAGGCGTCTCCCGGCGTGCAGTCAGCCAAGCCCCCGTCTTCCCGAGGGCCGCCAACTCCCCGCGGCACACCGCGCAGCCGGCCAGATGTACCTCTACAGAGGCCTTCAGGCCGGCGTCGGCTTCGCCGTAGAAGTAAAGTATCAGTTTTTCCCCGTAACCGCAGTTCATATTAGTATCTCCTATAGTCAGAACGTCCGGAACCCCGGTTTTATTGCCCGCCTGCCTCAAGTATTTTCCGCAGCAGCGCCGCGGCCCGGCTCATGCGGGCCAGCACCGTGCCTATGGGCAGGGATAGCAGTTCAGCTATCTCCCTGAAAGAGAGCCCGGAATAGTGGCGCAGGTAAAACACCTCGCGCTGGTCCGGGGAAAGCTGCTCCAGCGCGGCCGCTATCTTTTCGCCCAGCGCCTTGTTCTCGGCGGCCTCCGCCGGCCCGGGCTCGGGCGAAACGGCAAAATCCACGGGGCCGGCCTTCTCCCCGGTCCCCTCCAGCGGCACCTCGCCCCGGGAACTTTCGCGCCGGAAGTGATCCATAGCGGCGTTCCTGGCCACGGTGAACAGCCAGGCCTTGAATTTTTCCCGCTCGCCGTAAGCGGCGGGATTCTTCACCAGCTTTAAAAAAACTTCCTGAAAGATGTCGTCGGCGGCGGCCTCGCTGCGGGTGAGGCGCAGCAGATAGCCGAACAGTGCAGCCTTATGCCGCTCCATCAACGCGCCCAGCGCCTCTGTGTCGCCATTCTTAAAAGCCGAGAGCAGCTCGGGATCGGTAAGTTCTTCGTTCATCAACAGTTTCGCGGGGCCCTGCCGCTATTCGCAACTCCGTAAAATTTCATACGATATATCTCGTGCGCAGGTTAAATATTATTCTTTTATTCCTGGTCTTACAATCCCATACCGCTTCCGCGGGGGACGGGGCCTATGAACTTTACCTCCGGGGAAACCTGTCCGCGGCCGCTTCCGCTTACCTGACCGTTGCGGAGGCCAGCCCGGAAGAGCCCAGGCCGCTTATGAACGCCGCAATGTGCCTGAAGGCGGCCGGACGCTACCACGAAGCCGCCGGTGCCCTCGTGCGCGCCCTCGCCAGGGACCCGCATAACCCCGACCTTTATTCCGAACTGGGCTGGCTAAGGTTCCACCTGGCCGACTACACCGGGGCCAGCTCGGCGTTCGAGACCGCCATCAGGATCCAGACCCTGCACGCCCGCGCTGAGCTGGGCCTGGCCAGCGTCTACTCTAACCTGGGCGAAAAGGAAAAGACGCTGGAGCATTTGGAGAAGTACCGCAAACTCCGGCCCGATTTCGCGGGGGTGGACTATCTTCTGGCCTGGAACTACATGAATTTCAAGATGGTCAGGGAGGCTGAAACCGCGCTGATAGAGGCCCTGCGCAAGGACCAATCCTTCACCGAAGCACGGCTGCCGCTGGCCGGCATTTACGCGCGGCAGGGCAAGTTTAACGAGGCCTGGAACCAGTACTACCGCGTACTGGACTATGCGCCCGGCCACCCGGTGGCCTCCAAGATGATGAAGGTGTTGGAAGGCAAACTGACCAAGCAGCCCGAAGAGATCCGTCCGCCGTTCAAAATCTCCAAGCCGCTGCAGATGGACCCGCTGGACGCCGCCTCCAGGCTTTCCCCTTCAGTGAAGATCCGGGTGGGACTGGGCGCCACCAACACCGGCAAGCAGGGCCGCAACAATCTGCTCAGGATAAAATCCTTCGACGGCCTCACCGTAACCGGCAAGGCCAGCGGCAAACTTTTCGCGAATATTCCGCCCGACGAGGCCTGGACCACGGTCTTCGAAGAGGGCAAGGTCACGCTGAAAGGCCCCGACGGCACGGTTTACGGCCGCTTCCAGGGCCCCATCCTGGTGAAACCCGTAAAAGCGGGCGGCACCGTTATCTTCGACGCCGATTCCAGAACCAGGAACCCGTGGTTCCGCGGCGCCGACAGGCAGTACCGCGGCTATATAGAGCTCTACCCGATAGCGGGCCGCGGGATAGGCGTGGTGAACGTGATAGAGAACGAGCTTTACCTGCTGGGGGTGGTGCCCAGCGAAGTGGCGCCGCAATGGCCCTACGAGTCGCTTAAGGCGCAGGCCGTGCTGGCGCGCACGCAGGTGCTGATCCGCCGCGCCCGCGGCGGCCAGCACAAGAGCGACGGCTACCACCTTTGCGACGGGCAGCACTGTCAGGCCTATAAGGGCAGGTCTATCGAGGCCAACACTACCAACCGCGCCGTAGTGGACACCGAGGGAGAGATTCTTACCTACCACGGCCGCCCGGCCTACACCTTCTACCACTCCAACTGCGGCGGCTGGATCCAGGCCTCCAAGGAAGTCACCGGCTGGGGGGATTCCCCCTACCTGGTGACCAAGCCGGATATCTCGCCGGAGAAACACGAGGAGCCCCTCGACCCCTGGGATTTCCAACTGTGGATAACCGGCAACCCGCAGGCCAACTGCAACTACCCGGGCCGGGTCCGCGCGGCGGAGTTCCGCTGGATGAAGATTATCCGCCAGAAGGACATGACCTTCCGCATTAACAGAGATTACGCCGTGGGTGAACTGACAAACATCATCCCGCTCCGGCGCAGCCCCTCCGGCAATGTCAACGAACTCAAGCTGGTAGGTAAAAATAAATCCGTTATCGTGGACCGGGAGCACTTGATCCGCAACATCCTGGGCTTCAGCTCGCTCAAGAGCACGCTGTTTACGATTGAAGTGAACCGCTTCAAGAACGGCAAGGTGCGTAACTACTGGATTTACGGCGGCGGCTGGGGCCACGCTATCGGCATGTGCCAGAGCGGCGCGGCAGGCCTGGCCGGGAAATATGGTAAAAATTATAAAGAAATAATGGAATTCTATTTCCCCGGCACGGATATCCGCCGCATCAAGTACATAAGGAAGACAAAAAAATAAGCGGCGCCCCGGCGCCCGGGCGCGCAAGTAAATAGTACAATTAGAAGCGGTCCGGGAATCTGCCCCGCTCAGGCTTTGAAGATGATAAAAAGATACAAGATAAAAGACCACCAAATCACTCCCGTAGAGTCGGAACCGCCTGACATCTGGGTAGTGATCAACCCTACGGAAGACGAGAAGAAATGGCTGGTCGAGAACTTTGCGCTGGACGAGCATAACTTCTCCTCGGCCTTCGACCCCGAAGAGCCTACCCGCCTGGAATTCGAGCCGGACCACCTGGAGCTAATCTTCAAGCGGCCCAAGAACTACTCCTCCAAGGACCATTTCCTGTTTAAAGTCTCCTCGATGGGCCTGTTCCTGTTCAAGGACAAGCTGATCCTGGCGCTCTCCGAGGACATCAACATGTTCTCCGGCAAATATTTCAGGCAGGTCAGCGGCATCCGCGAAGTTTTCCTGAAACTGATGTTCAGTTCTATCTTCCATTTCATGGAGCATCTCAAGGTGATCAACATGATTGCCGACGAGCTCGAAAACAAGATCAACTCGGCGATGGAGAACAAACACCTGCTGAACCTGTTCACGCTGGAAAAAAGCCTGGTGTACTACCTGAACGCCATCAACGCCAATTCCTACGTTATAGACCGCCTGAAACATAACGCCGCCAAGGCGGAGCTTTCCGCGCGCAGCGTAGAATACCTCGACGACATCACCATCGAGAACAACCAGTGCATGAAGCAGGCCGAGATCTATTCCAACATCCTGGCCTCGCTGGCCGGGGCGCGCGCTTCCATTGTAGCCAACAATCTTAATATCCTGATGAAGAACCTCAACGCCGTGGTGATCGCCGTGGCGGTCCCCAGCTTTTTCGCCGGGGTGGGCGGCATGTCGGAACTCGGCGCTATCACCGGGGTTACCAACCCGCAGTTGGCTGTCCTTATTTTCATGTTTGTGATGGCCGTTCTCGGCATTGTCACTTTCCTGGGAATAAAGCGCCTGGAAAAACACTAAAAATGCCCAAACTATTCATTGTCTCGCTCGGCTGTCCCAAGAACCTTTCGGACGCGGAAGTCATGGCCGGGGAACTGGCGGCGGCCGGCTGGGAGCTGACCGGCGACGAAGTTGGCGCCGACGCGGCGCTGGTTAACACCTGCGCCTTTCTGGGTTCGGCCGTTAAGGAATCCGAAGACGAGATCCGGCGCCTGCTGTCCCTTAAGGCCCGCGGCAAGCTTTCAAAAGTTATGGTAACCGGCTGCCTGGTGGAACGGGAAAAAGAAGAACTCTCCGCCCGCTTCCCGGGGATCGACGCCCTGGTAGGCGTCCACGCGCTCTCCAAAGCGGCCAAGGCCATAGAAGAGGGCAGGAACTATATCCTGCCGGGCGAAGGCCCGCTCTCTTCCCCGCGCCTGAAAACGCGCCTGACCGCGCCCCACAGCGCCTATCTAAAGGTGGCAGACGGCTGCGACAACCGCTGCGCCTACTGCCTTATCCCCTCCATCCGCGGGCCTTTCCGGTCCAAGCCGGTGGAAGCCCTGGCCGAAGAAGCCCGCAATCTGGCCGCCAGCGGCGCGGTGGAGATTTCTTTGATAGCCCAGGACACTACCTCCTACGGCAAAGACCTCTACGGCCGCCCCCGCCTGGCCTGGCTGCTGAACGAGTTGTTGCTGATAAAGGACGTGAAGTTGTGGCGCCTGATGTATGTTTACCCCGAGCGCCTGACCAAAGAGGTCATAGAAATAATGCGGTCCAACAAGAGCATCTGCCGCTACGTAGATATGCCGCTGCAGCATGTCTCGGACCGGATCCTGAAACGCATGAACCGCTCCTCTTCGGAAAAGTCCATCAAGGACAAGATAGCGGAACTGCGCAAAGCCATGCCGGAGATAGCCATCCGCACCAACTTTATAGTGGGTTTCCCCGGCGAATCGCAGGAAGATTTTAACAGGCTGCTGGGCTTCGTTAAGAAGGGCCGCCTGGACAGCGTCGGGGTCTTTAAGTACTCCAGGGAGCCCGGCACCACTGCCGCCGGCTTTCCCGGGCAGGTCCCCGAGGAAGTGAAGGAAGAGCGGGCGCAGGCGCTGATCAGCGCCCAGAGCCGCGTACTGGACGGTCTTAACGCCGAACTCATCGGTAAAAAAATGGACATCCTGATGGACTCCCCTGTCTTCGGTCGGTCCTACCGCGAAGCCCCCGAAATAGACGGGCGCGTAGAAGTGGAGAACCTTAACGGCGCCAGGCCGCTGAAGGCCGGAGACCTGGTTAAAGCCAGGATCACAGGCGCCACCGGCTACCTGCGCCGCGCCGCGGTTATCCCGGCAATTAAGTCCGCATAAACAAAAGAACGCCCGGCCTGCAAGCCGGGCGCTCTTTTTTGAGTTAAGTGACATTTGGTGTTGGTTTTTGTGGCCTATTTCTGCTGTTTAGGAAGTAGGCGACAATTATTTTCTTATGCTCTAGGCTCATGCCGCGGTGTCGGTGCAACAATTCCTTTATCCGGCTGTTAATCCCGCCC
>JBBRDG010000050.1:0-17315 GCA_038204165.1 Elusimicrobiales bacterium | reverse complement strand
GACAGGGATAAATGGGTGTCAGGTTTTGAAGCTTGGGGGCAGCATTGGGAAAGATTTTTAAAAGAAAGGACTCATGGCGAGCATCCGGATGGCAAGCGCACCTGGTGGTATACCCACAGGCGCATTCGAGCCATGAAATATACGCTGACACAGGCCCTAGGGAATCTTTTTACCCACATCGAATGCCCAGGGGTACCAAGCACAACTAACCTGGTAGAGGGCGGGATTAACAGCCGGATCAAGGAATTGTTGCACCGACACCGCGGCATGAGCCTAGAGCATAAGAAAATAATTGTGGCCTACTTCCTAAACAGCAGAAATAGGCCACAAAAACCAACACCAAATGTCACTTAACTCAAAAACTTCTGGCAAGGCCGCGGTAATCGTCGGCGCAGGCCGGCTTGTTAGCCACCAGTATGGCCGCCGCCAGCGCCAGCACCGTTATATTCCAGAAGTTGGTCTTCATAACTCGCCCTCTTTAAGAGTATAAGAGGCGCAGATATTATAAAGCTCCATTGCTCTTCAGATTATTCTCAAATCGGCCGCAAATTAAAAACCGGGCCGCACGGGGCCCGGTCTTTTCTGCGGAATGCGCTTACCTTCTAAATTTCTCGGTGCAGGCGTCCAGCTTGTATTCCTCGCCCTTGGTCAGTGGCTCGTTCTTTTCTTTCTTAAGATTCTCGTCCATGCTGGCGAACAGCTTCTCTTTAAGGTCGGAGCGGATGGCCCAGTTCTTCCTAAGCTGCAGGATCTCTTTATCCCCGCCCTGTATGCGCCCGGCCCAGTAACGCGCGTCCAGCTCAACGCAATAGTCGTCGGTCAGGGTTTTCACCAGTTCCTTGTCCCTGGACCCGGGAGCAAGGATACCGCGGATCTCGGTTTTGGCCGCGTCAAATCTGGCTTTTTCCCCCGCGTTAAGAGGTCGCACTTTGCCGCCGTCGAGCAGGGCCTTAATTTTATCGAACAGTTCCTTCCTGGTTGCGGGCTTCATCACCCAGTTTTTGGATAATTTTTCAAGCCCGTCATAAGTTACGTCTTTAAACTGGTACACGCGCCAGGCCCAGTACATGGCCTCTACGTCCAGAATCTTCTTATCCGCCGCGTCCACCTGGTCCAGTTGGACGGCCTGGGCGGACTTTGCCGCCACAACACCGCCGGCCTTAGGCGCTCCCGTCTTCTCGCCGCAGAAAACCCAGCCCGCGCCAACCAGCATTAGAGCCGCCGCTAAAAATATTCTTTTCATAAAACCTCCTGTTCGGTCCTTCACTACTACTATGCTCACAGCCCGGAAGTATCACGCCCGCCATGGTAACCAGGGAACTGGTAAGCCGAACGCCAGTCCGGGGACTCTTCAAGGGCCGGGGCGGCCCCGGCGGAATAAGCCGGAAAGTTGTAGGCCGCGCGCCAATCAGGGGCAAGCTCGCTCTGAACCGGGGGCTTACGCAGGAAAATAACCGCAAGCGCGGCGGCGAAACAAAGGCCCCCGGCCAGTACGGCAACCCGGGCGTTGAACCTGCGGCGGGCCGGAGCACCGCCTAAGGCCACGTCCGAACGCACGCGCTCTTTGGCGTATTCAGAAGAGCGCTCCACCGCGCGGAAACTTTCCGCTATTTTTTTATCCGGCCCGGAATCCTCGCCGGAATAATAGTTTTCTTTTTCCATATCAGTTCTCCGCCAGTTCTTCCCTGAGCCTGGCCATGCAGCGGTAAAGAATGGTGCCCACGTTGCTTTCACTCAGCCCGGTAAGCCCCGCTATCTCGCGGTTGTTGAGCCCGGAATAATATTTAAGGGAGATAAGGTCCCTTTCCCTGGCGGCCAGTTTCGCAAGCGCAGCCTGCAGCGCGGCCACTTCCCCGCCTTCTTCCGTTTCCGGCGCGGCCTCGCGGGAGGGCAGCAGATTCTCAAAAAGATGAAGCGGCAGGAAAGTCCGCAGGGACTTCAGCCTGAACTGGTAATTGACCTCGTTGCGCGCTATCCCGAACAGCCACTGGGCGTAATTACCCTTGGCAGGGTCGAACTGGGCGAGCCTGGCCAGGGCTTTATGGAAGACCGCGGAGGCGAGGTCCTCCGCCTCGGCCGCGCAGGCGGTCCGGCAGCGGATATAAGCGTAAATCCGGCCGAAGTACTCGTTATAGATCTCCCAGAAGTCCATGTTACCTCTCATAATATCATATGCTCCTGCGGCAAAAGTATCACACCGCGGGCCGAAAACCGCGCTTAACTTGCTAGAATTATAGGGCAGAACACAGGGGAAATCATGAAAAAGAACATACTACTTGGCCTCATTTTCGCCGCGCTCACCGCGCCCTGTTTTGCCGCCGGCAAGCCCGCGGACTACAAAAACTACCTCACGCAGAAAAAAGAACTGGAAGCCGCCGTAGCCCTGTACCGCGGCGACAAGTTCCCCGAAGCGCTGCTGACCTTCAACAAACTTAAGGGCGCCAACCCGCTGGCCGAATATTATTACGCCTCCTGCCTGGATTCCGGCAGCGGCATGGCCGCGGAGCCGGCAGAAGCTGCGACGCTATACAAGAAAGTCTTTCCGCAGGTGGCCGCTTTCGCCAGGAAGGGCGACGCTTTCGCCCAGAACGTGCTGGCCGTAATGTACGCCGGGGGCAAAGGCGTAAAAAAAAGCGAGGACGAAGCCCTGAAGTGGCTGCGCAAAGCCGCCGCCCAGGGTTACCCCGCCGCGCAGTATAACCTCGGCACCAGGTACGCCTACGGCAAGGGCGTACTGAAGAACGAGACCGATGGCGCAAAATTATTTTACGCCGCCGCCAAACAGGGCTATGCCCAGGCGCAGTCCGGGCTGGGGCTGATGTACGCCAAAGGCCGGGGCCTAAAACAGAATTACACGGAAGCCATGAAATGGTTTCGCCAGGCCGCCGGGCAGGACGACGCCGGCGCCATGAACAATCTCGGTATGATGTACGCCTACGGCACAGGCGTGGAGCAGAATTATGAGGAAGCGGTAAAGTGGATGTTCAAAGCCGCCGAAAAAGGCCACGTCCAGGCCCAGTTCAATCTGGGCAACGCCTACCAGGAAGGCAAGGGCGTAAAGAAAAACGACGCCGAAGCTGTTAAGTGGTATCTCAAAGCCGCCGGGCAGGGCGACGCCGCCGCGCAGGCAATGCTCGGGTCCCTGTACCAGGCGGGCATCGGCGTTAAGCCCAGCGACGTAGAAGCCGCCAAGTGGTACTATATGGCGGCCATGCAAGGCTTCGCGCCCGCGCAATCCGTAATGGGGTGGATGTGCCAGTTCGGCAAGGGCGTAAAGCAGAACAGCGCCTCAGCCGCCGTCTGGTACCGCAAAGCAGCCGATCAGGGCGACCCCGATTCCCAGAACAACCTGGGTCTGATGTACCGCGCCGGAGAGGGCGTTAAGAAGAACGACGCCGAGGCCGCCAAGTGGTACGCCAGGGCCGCCGCGCAGGGCAACGCTTCGGCGCAATTCAATTTAGGCGAAATGTACCAGTTCGGCAGGGGCGTTAAGAAGAACGACACTGAAGCCGAAAAATGGTTCCGCCAGGCCGCGGGGCGCGGCCTCCCCGCCGCGCAGGCTAAATTTGAGAAGGTTCCCGGCGGGAAATAAGCCAAACGGCAGCCGCTCACCGGGCAGTAAAGAAGGCCGGGCATTTGCCCGGCCTTTCTTATTTGGATTCAGCGGTTCAGCTTCGGAGTTGGGCGCCGAAATTCTTGGTAAGTTTCTCCAGCACCGCGGTCATGCGGGCGCCCACTTCGGCGTCGTTAAGGGTTTTCTCAATGGACGAGAAGATGAACCGGATCGTAAGGCTGCGGTGGCCCTCCGGAATATTCTTGCCCTTGTACACGTCTATCAGCCTGGCCGAGGCCAGGTCCTGCACGCCGGAGAAAGCCCGGTCGAGTTCCCCCCATTCGTGCTTTTCCTCAAGCACTATGGAAAGGTCGCGCCAGTTCTGCGGGAAGGCCGACACGGGCTTTATCTTGACCACTTTCTGCCAGAATTCGTACTTGCCGGAGGCGGCCACGCAGGTGAGCGGGACCTCAAAGTAAAAAATATTATTATCCTTAAAGTCGCAGGCCGCGGCTACCGCGGGGGCCAGCTTGCCGGCATAACCGGCCGAGCTGCCGCCCAGCTTTATTTCCAGGCAGAGCCCCGGCTGGAAATAGGCCGGCGCCTTTTTAGGCTTCTCAAAGCGGAAGCCGCTCCGGCCGGCAAACAGGCGGGAAACTATCCCTTTCAGGTGGAAGAAATCCGCCTTGCCCTGGCCGCCCTTCCAGAAACCGCCCTCGGGGAAATCGCCGTACATCAGCCCGGCGCAGTAAGTTTCTTCTGCCTTGCCGGCTTCCTTCCGGGCGTAGGCCACGCCGGTCTCAAAGATCAGCACGGAGTCGCGACCGCGGTTTAAATTATAGCGCAGCGTCTTTAACAGCCCCGGCAGCAGGGTCTGGCGCAGGAACTGGTAGTCGGAAGAAAGCGGGTTCTTAACTTCCACCGCCGCCGCGGCGTCCAGGCCGCAGGCCTTAACTTCTTTCTCCGACACAAAATCGTAATTGTAGACCTCGCTGAAGCCAAGCGAGGCCAGCGTGCTCTTCATTTCCGAGGTGACCGTCCACAGCGGCGTAATGGAGGAGGGCAGCATGGGCATGCGCGATACCGAGGGGATTACGTCGTAGCCGGCGTAGCGCGCCACTTCTTCGGCCACGTCCCAGACATGCTCTATGTCCTGCCGGTAGGACGGCACGGTGAAAGTCCAGGGCTTGGCGTCCGCCAGGTCCGGCTGAAAAGCCTTAAGGCAGGCGTACATTTCGCTGGGGGCTATGCCGGTGCCAAGAATTTCGTTAATGCGGCCGGCGGAAACTTCTATTACCGGCGGCTGGTACTTAACCGGGCAATTGTCGGTTATCTGTTCCACGGTCGCGCCGGGCGCGGCCTTAAGGATCAGCCCGGCCAGGCGGCGGGCCGCCTTTTCGGTAAGCTCGGGGTCGGTGCCGCGCTCAAAACGGTAAGAGGAATCGCTCTTCAGCCCGGAGGCCTTGGAGGCCAGGCGCACCGTAGGCGCGTTGAAGCGCGCGGACTCTATAAGGATAGCCTCGGTGTAGTCGGAAACGGCCGTATCCAGGCCGCCCATTACGCCGGCCAGGGCCACGGGGGCCTTGGCGTCGGCTATTACCAGCATGCCGGGGTCCAGCTTAAGGGATTTATTGTCCAGCGTGATTAGAGTTTCGCCAGCCACGGCGCGGCGCACTTTTATTTCGGGGCCGTTCAGTTTGGCGAGATCGAAGCAGTGGAGCGGCTGACCCAACTCGTACATTACGTAGTTGGCGCCGTCGATAAGGATGTTGCCCTTAGGATTGGAGCCTACGGCGCGCAGGCGGTCGGCCATCCAGTCCGGGGTCTTGGCTCCGCGCACACCTTTTACAACTATGGCGGTGTAGCGCGGGCACAATTCCGGCGCCTCTATGGTAACCGGCACCGTGGAACCGGCGGCGGAACCTTCAAAAACTTTGGCTTCTTTAAGCTTGAGCCCGTAGAACAGGCAGAACTCGCGGGCCAGCGCGTAATGGGAAAGGCAATGGCCCTGGTTTGGCAACATCTCCACTTCCAGCAGCGAATCGGCTTTGGGAAAAAGGGTTACAGCGTCCAGGCCCACCGCGGTATTTTCGGGCAGCACCAGAATGCCGGAATCGTCGTAGCCTTCCAGGCCCAGCTCGCCGGCGGCGCAGATCATGCCTTCGGAGTCCACGCCGCGGATCTTGGCTTTCTTCAGCTCGCCCTCGGCGAGCATGGCGCCCACCTTGGCAAAAAGTATCTTCTGACCCACGGCTATATTTTTGGCGCCGCACACCACGCGCAGCGTGCCGGGGCCGTAGTTCACGTCCACCAGCGCCAGCTTGTCGGCGTTGGGGTGCTTGTCTATCTTCAGGATCTGCCCTACGGAAACTCCGGTGAAGGAAGCGCCGGTCTTCTTGATCCCCTCCACCTTCAGGCCCACGCGGCCGAGCTTGGCCGCCAGTTCTTCGGGCGCGGGAGGGTTTTCTATGAAGTCGGAAAGCCAGGAGTAAAGGATGTTCATTGCTGCACCTGCTTTAAAACGCGCAGATCGTTCTCGTAGAGCATGCGCATGTCGCTGATGCCGTAAAGCAGCATGGCGAAGCGTTCTATGCCGCCGCCAAAAGCGAAACCGCTCCACTTTTCGGGGTCGTACTTGGCGGCCTTCAGCACGTTAGGGTGCACCAGGCCGGCGCCCATCACTTCTATCCAGCCGGTGCCTTTGCACACGGGGCAGCGGCCCGCGGAATTCTGACCGCCCTTGCAGAAAATGCAGCTCATGTCCACTTCGGCGCCGGGTTCCACAAAAGGGAAATATGACGGGTTAAAGCGGGTCTTCACGCCGGAGCCGAACAGGTCCTTCATAAAGGTGTCGGCGGTCCACTTAAGGTCCGCCATGCTTACGCCCTTGTCTACGTACAGGCCCTCTATCTGGTGGAAGGCGAAAGAGTGGCTGGCGTCCACGGCCTCGGAACGGAACACGCGGCCGGTATGGAACACACGCAGCGGCGGCTCGTTCTTCTCCATGGAGCGGATCTGCACCGGGGAAGTGTGGGTGCGCAGCAGCATGAACTTGCCGGCCTGGTCCTTAGCGTCCACATAAAAAGTGTCCTGCATGTCGCGCGCGGGGTGGAAGGGCGGAAAGTTCAACGCTTCAAAATTGTGGTAGTCGTCCTCTATCAGCGGCCCGTCGGACATGCTGAAGCCTAGCTTTAAAAAGCCCTCGGCCAGGCGGTTCATAGTATGCGTGAGCGGGTGCAGGCTGCCCTTGGGGAAGGGCCAGGCAGGGAGCGTAAGGTCCAGGTCGGATTTTACTACGGGCCCGGTCGGGCCGGAAGCGGCCTTAAGCTCGGCGAGCTTGGCCAGCATTTCGTTCTTGGCGGTATTGCCCAGGCCGCCCAGCGGCTTGCGCTCTTCCAGCGGGATGTCTTTAAGGTCGCGCAGCAACAGGGCCAGCGCGCCGCTGCGGCCGAGGAACTGGAGCTCTATGGCTTCAGGGTTCTCGGCGGGGGTCTTGGCTACAGAAACGGAAAAACTGTCCCGTATTGCGGACAGTTTTTCCTTCCATTCCGTGGCGTTCACGGCGGGGCCTAGCGCTCGGTACCGACTACTTTCTTGATGGTACCAATGGACTTGCGGGCGATTTCGGCCAGCTGCTTGAAAGACTGGGGGTCGCGGATGGCGATCTCGGACAGCATTTTGCGGTTAAGCATTATGTTGGCCTTATGGATGCCGTCCATGAACCGGCTATAGGACATGCCTTCCTCGCGGGCGGCGGCGTTCAGGCGGATTATCCAGAGCTGGCGGATATCGCCCTTCTTGTCGCGCCTGTGGATATAAGCGGTGGTCAGCGACTTGTTGACCTGCTGTATAGCCTGGCGAAGGCGGTTGCCTTTATTGCCGTAATAGCCCTTGGCGAGCTTAAAAATCTTCTTCTTTCTTTTGGTTCTGGCGACGCTGTATGTTATTCTCATGATTTTTTCCTGTTATTATTCTTTCTTATTCGTAGGGCAGGTAATTCTTAAGCACGCGACCCTCGGAGGAATTCTTTTCCTCCACCTTGGCGGTGCGCAGGTTCCTGCCGCGCTTGGCGGACATGCCGGTGAGCAGGTGGCGGAGGCCGGACTTCCGGTGGAGCCACTTGCCGGTAGAGGTCTTTCTAAATCTTTTCTTAGCGCCGCTGTGCGATTTCATTTTAGGCATATTGTTTTTCCGATCTTGTGAAGTGTCGCTAATCGTTATCCTGTTATTATATATTTTTCCTGCCCTTATTGAAAAGGCAAAAACTAAAACTCCGCTTTTACACGCCGGGGGCCTGCTCCGGTTTGGGCGCGGGCTGTACGGCGGGCGCTGCTGGCGCTGCCGGCTTTACGGCCGGGGCGGCCTGCGCCGCGGGCTTGGCGGCCGCCGGTTTGGCGGGCGCGGCCGGGGGTTTGCCGTGCATGGGAGCCAACATGATGCTCATGCGGTTGCCCATCATCTGTGGGCGGCCTTCGGGGGCGCCTACGGTGGAAAGGTGGTCGCGCACGGCGTTAAGGATCTCTTCGCCGAGGTTCCTGTGCTGGTTCTCGCGGCCGCGGAATACCACGGTTACGCGCACTTTGTTGTGCTCTTTCAGGAAGCCTTCAATGTGCTTGATCTTGGTTTGCAGGTCGTGGCTGGCGATACGCGGGTTAAGGCGGATTTCTTTAAGCACGCCGGCTTTCTGCTTCTTGCGGTTCTCGCGGTCCTGCTTGTCCTTTTCGTAAAGGAACTTGGAAAAATCCATTACCTTACATACGGGCGGGTTGGCGTCCGGAGAAATCTCGACGAGGTCGAGATTGGAACCCTTGGCCATGGTCACCGCGTCGATGAGCGGTTTTATGCCAAGCATGGTCCCGTGCATGTCGATGAGACGCACCTGCGGGGAAGTGATATTGCGGTTAACGCGAACTCTCTTATCGTTGTACAAACTCTGCCTCCTGCAGCATACGGGGACAAAAGTCCCGGGCCGGGTTAATAACCTGGCCGTTGCTGTATAGCTATATTCTACCTTTTTTCCGGGGCCTGCGCCTATTGGAAAGCGGTTTAGCCGCGGCCAAGGTAGTAAAGATGGTAATACGCCAGCCCGGCATACTCGTTAAAAGCCTTGGAGAGGTCCGAGGAGTCCCCGGGCAGGTAATCGCGCAGGTGCCGCCGCCTGGAGGCGGGGGCCAGGCGGCCGTATGGGTAAGCCTGCACGGCCTCGAACCCGGCCTTCTTAAAGAGGTAGACGGAGCGCGGCATATGGTACGAGGAGGTGGCCAGGATTATCCGCTTGTAGCCTTTCTCCCGGCAGATTTTAAGCGTGAAGGCGGCGTTCTCCAAGGTGTCTCGGGAGGACTCTTCGGTAATGATGCTATCTTTCGGCACGCCCAGTTCTACCAGGTAGCGCGCCGCGGCTACGGATTCTGGCGTGTCGGAATAAGGCGCTCCGCCGGACACTATCACCGGGAGTCCGGTTTGTTTCTGGAGCCGGTAAACGGCGTAGGTGCGCTGCATGGTGGCAGGGTACAGCGCCGCGGCCGCGGAAATATCTATGGGCACGTCCCCCGCCCCGCCGCAAAGGAGCACTATTACGTCCCCCTCGGGCTTCTCGGGCACGGCATAGGCGTTCTCCAGGGGCCGCAGCACCGCCTTAGAAACCACCCGCGTGGCCCCGGCCCAGCAAACCAGCGCCAAGCCCGCGCACATCACCGCCCCCGCCCGCGACCTCTTCCTTAAATATAAAGCCACCAGCGCCAGCGCCGTCACCACCACCCCCGGCGGCAGCAAAAAAGCCTCAACAATTTTTTTAATAATGAACATGCAGACCCTATAATACAAAATAGCGCCACGCTACGGCGCGGGCGGCCAGGCGGGGAGGAACGCAAAAACAGGGTTTCGCACACCGTGCTCGCCCTTCGCTGTCTCGGCCCTCGCGCTATGCAAGCTCGGGCCTCCGACGCGTTTTGCTAACCCTCCCCGCCCGTCCTCCCGCGCATCCCGCAACACTCCGCCAGCCCACCCCTCAAAACAAAACCGCCGGGCTTCCCCGGCGGATATCAAAACCTGCATTGCAAGACGCCTAACGGTGCTGATAGTGCGCCGTGTAGGTGTCCACCAGGCTGCGGATCATGCGCTGGTATTTAGTGTGGTTGCGGCGCGCCTGCTCCTTGAAGAAACTTACACTAGAACGACTAAGCGCCAAGGTCACCTTGATGGTGTCCTCAGGCATAACAAGCGCGCCCGGGGGCGGAAGGAAATCCGCCACCCTGGTAAGCCGCCCCACAGGTTTATCACCGTTCGCCGTCTTTTTCATAATACCTCGCCCCTTTCCGCCAATACCCAGCGCCTATTATCCTTATAACACCGGCGCGGTAGGTGAACCGCACTGTAAGCACCCGGCCGTCCACCTTGCCCATGCAGAAGAACCTCTCTTCGCGGGCGCTATGCTTCTGGTCGGTACAAACAAGCCGGGCAGGATCCGCGAATGCTTTGGCAGCCTCGGCAAAATCCACCCCGTGCTTACCGACATTCTCCCGCTCCTTACCCGCGTCCCAGGCAAAACCGGCCATCCTGTCTTTCATATAGTCTACCCCGCATATGGTTGTTTGTCAATACTTTTATATGTATTATATCCATCCCCTTCCCGCCACCTCCATAGCCTAGCAGACCAACCCGACAAGGGGCTGTCGGGTTCTTTTAAGATGCCAATCATAATCCAGGCCAACCTCCCTGGCTCTAAGGTTCCAATTTGGAATCTTAAAGAAAAACCGCCGGGCTTCCCCGGCGGTTTAAAAGTTAGTCAACTAGTCAACAACGTCCCCTACTCCTACTTAATTGTTTAGGCAGTTAAGTATGGTGTCCCCATATCTCCTAATGAGTTACTCGTTTTAAGCATATACACTAAATAGACCCCGAAAAAATACCAAAAGTCTACTGCTGCCTTTTCCTCTTATCTCTATATTAATCAGTGCACCCGAAAAGTTGACATTTAACAAGATATCCTAACAACAACGGTGAAATTATGACATCTGCCGCGAAGGCGGCTGGAACCATAACTGGAAGCAATACCGGTCGCCAGGGGCTTTTATAAGTGTAATCCTTTCCGATATTAATCCGGGTCTTCTTATTAGCGCAAGCATCTCTTACTTCCATCGATCCATTCGAGCTTAACCAGATTACACATCCAGGCATCCCCGGAACATGATCCAGCATTTTTTCTGGGATATGTCCCGGAACCGGTTTCAATGAGACGACATCATATTCCGTATGCGAGAATAGAGATTCGCTACTTATACGCTTCCAGAAATATATATCCCTATAGCGATAGAAATCCCGTGCGCAAAATTCGAATAGATAATCATCTCCTTTGCCAGAGATGCGATTGACATCGTTTATTGTACCGCGCTTCACTCCAAATTCATTAACGACACGAGACGTAAGAATACATCCACACATGTTTGTGGCCGCAAACAGCACAAGTATTGTTTTAAACCTATTCATTGGCATATTCCCACAACTGTATTAATAAAATGACAGTTCCCTAACCTTAAAAGTTTACAAAATTTATTCAAGATCCAGCGTATTCCAAACAGACAGATTGCCGGAGGGGACGGTAGGGCGCAGACGCGGGGACCGGGTTAGCAAAAGCCTCGCGCAGGCCCGAGCTTGCATAGCGCGAGGGCCGAGTGAAGCAGGCGCGAGCACGGTGTGCGAGACGCCGGTTTTGCGTTCCGGTCCCCGTGGCCGCGCCCGACTTCACTTCTCGCGGCACCCTAAAATAAAACTCCCCGCTTAAGGCGGGGAGTTCTATTATTAAGTTCCGCTTACCTTATTTAAGGTCCTGCGGGATGCGCATGCTGTAGAAGGAGCGCCAGACGAAGACTACGCTGACCGCGAAGAACGCGGCGGCGAGTATGTGGCTGGTCCTGGTAGGCAGCGTGATGGCCAGCTCTACGGCCAGCAAGCCGAACAGCGTGGTGAACTTGATGATCGGGTTCATGGCCACCGACGAGGTGTCCTTGAACGGGTCGCCCACCGTGTCGCCCACAACGCTGGCGTCGTGCAGCGGCGTGCCCTTCATGTTCAGCTCGGTCTCCACCAGCTTCTTGGCATTGTCCCACGCGCCGCCCGCGTCCGCCATAAAGATAGCCTGGTAAAGGCCGAAGATAGCGATGCTGATCAGGTAGCCGATGAAGAAGTAGTGATTCACGCACGCGAAGGCCAGCGTGGAGAAGAACACCACCATGAAGATATTAAACATACCCTTCTGGGCGTACTGCGTGCAGATCTCCACCACCTTCTTGGAGTCCTCCACGGAGGCCCTGCTGCCTGCGGCGCCGTCGAGTTTTATGTTGTTCTTAATGAACTCCACCGCGCGGAAAGCGCCAGTGGTCACGGCCTGCATGGAGGCGCCGGCGAACCAGAAGATAATCGCGCCGCCGGTGATAAGGCCCAGCAGGAACAGCGGGTTCATTATGGAAAGGCCTTCGTAGATACCCTCGGGCCCCACAATGCCGTATCTGGCTTTCAGCAGCTGGATAATCGCGAAGATCAGCGTAGTGGACCCCACCACAGCCGTACCTATCAGCACGGGTTTCGCGGTAGCCTTAAACGTATTGCCCGCGCCGTCGTTCTCTTCCAGGTGCTTTTTGCCGTTCTCGAAATCAACGTCGAAGCCGAAGTCCTTCTTCAGCTCTTCCTTAATGCCGGGAATACCCTCTATAGCGGACAGCTCATAAACAGACTGGGCATTGTCCGTAACGGGACCGTAGGAGTCCACGGCTATGGTCACCGGGCCCATGCCCAGGAAGCCGAAGGCCACCAGGCCGAAGGCGAAGATGGCAGGGGACTCCATCAGCATAGCCAACCCGTAGTTGGACACGCCGTAGGCCGCGCCCATCAGCGCGATGATCGCCATGCCCATCCAGTAGGCGCTGAAGTTGCCGGCCACCAGACCGGACAGGATGTTAAGAGAAGCGCCGCCTTCCTTGGAAGCCGACACTATCTCGCGCACGTGGCCGGAATTGGTGGAGGTGAACACCTTAACAAGTTCCGGGATAAGAGCGCCAGCGATAGTGCCGCAGCTGATAATGGTGGAAAGCTTCCACCACATGGTGCCGTCGCCCAGTTCGGGGATTAGCAGGTAGGAGAGCAGGTACGTCATCGCGATGGAGACCAGCGAAGTCAGCCACACCAGCGAGGTAAGCGGGTGTTCGAAGTTGAACTTCTTGGACTCGCCGTACATCGCCTTGGCGATCATGCCGTTGACCCAGTACGAGAACGCGCTGGTCACGATCATGCCGATGCGCATCACGAAGATCCAGACCAGCAGCTTGATCTGGTCCTGGGGATTCGCCACGGCCAGCAGGATGAAGGTAATAAGCGCCACGCCGGTCACGCCGTAGGTCTCGAAGCCGTCGGCCGTGGGGCCCACGGAGTCGCCGGCGTTGTCGCCGGTGCAATCGGCGATCACGCCGGGGTTGCGGATGTCGTCTTCCTTAATTTTAAAGACGATCTTCATCAGGTCGGAACCGATGTCCGCGATCTTGGTGAAGATGCCGCCGGCAATACGAAGGGCCGCGGCGCCCAGCGACTCGCCGATGGCGAAGCCGATGAAGCAGGGGCCGGCGTAGTCGCCCGGCACGAAGAGAAGAATGAAGAGCATCATTACAAGCTCTACGCTTATCAGCAGCATGCCGATGGACATGCCGGCCTTGAGCGGGATGGCCATAGTCGGGAAGGGCATGCCCTTAAGCGCGGCGAAGGCGGTGCGGGAATTCGCGTAAGTGTTGATGCGGATGCCGAACCAGGCCACCGAGTAGGAACCCAGGATACCAACGATGGAGAAGAGCACTATGATCAGCACCTTCTGCGCGTCCATCGTGCGGCTGAAGTACCACACCATAATGGAGGCGATGAAGACCCAGAGGATCGCCAGGAATTTGCCCTGCGTTACAAGGTAAGTTTTGCAGGTTTCGTAAATCAGCTCGGAGATCTCGCGCATGGACTTGTGCACGGGGAGTTTGGAGATCTGCATGGACTGGATGATGCCGAACAGCATGCCCAGCACGCAGACAACCAGCCCGCCCAGGAGCAGGTTGTGGCCGGTTACGCCCAGGAAAGACACGCTGGACAGGTCCGGGATCTGCAGTTCCGCTTCGCTAGCGAAAGCGGGCGCGGCGGCGAACAGCATGGCTGCGGAAGCGGCAAGAGTTTTAAGTTTTCTCATTATTTCCCCTCTTATCTGATGTAGTTTAAAAAAAACCCGCCGGTTTTGCCGGCGGGCTTTTTTGAGTCGATTAAGCTTTCTGGTCAACTATTACGGAGATTCCCGCCCCCATAGTGGTAGCCAGGAAAACAGACTGCATGTACACGCCCTTGGAAGCTGAAGGCTTTACCTTGAGCACGGCGTCGATTACAGCCTGCGCGTTCTCGGCCAGTTTGTCTTCGGCGAAGGACATTTTACCAGCCACCGCGTGAACGATAGCCTGGGGGTCCGCCTTAAACTCGATGCGGCCGGCCTTCAGTTCCTTCACGGTCTTGGCCACTTCGAAAGTGACGGTGCCGCTCTTGGGGTTAGGCATCATGCCTTTGGGGCCCAGAGTTTTGCCGAGCTTGGCGGCGTCTTTCATCATGTCGGGGGTCACGACGAGAATGTCGAAGTCCATGAACCCGCCGAATATTTTCTCGATCAGGTCCGCGCCGCCCACAATGTCGGCGCCGGCGGCCTGGGCTTCTTTCTCTTTTTCGCCCTTGGCGATAACGGCGATTTTCTTGGTTTTGCCGGTGCCGTGGGGCAGGCTGACGGTGCTGCGCACCTGCTGGTCGCTCTGCTTTACGTCGATGCCCAGCTTCATGTGCACTTCAAGAGTCTCGTCAAACTTGGCGTTGGCGGACTTCTTCAGCATGGCCACGGCTTCCTTAACGGTGTACTTCTTGGTAAGGTCCAGACCTTTCTTCAGGTTAACTATTCTTTTTCCCATTTTATTTCTCCTTGTTATTTCCAGGGCCAATGGCCCCCGAGGTTCATGCGCGGGAAGGTCCCGCTTCCTCGTTGATCGGAACTGCCGGCGGGGCTGTTAAGCCCCGGTCGGCGGGTCCAAATTTAGCCTATGATATCCACGCCCATGGAACGGGCGGTGCCCTTCACCATCTGCATGGCCTGCTTTACGTCCTTGGTGTTCAGGTCGGGCAGCTTTATCTTGGCCACTTCCTCAACCTGCTTCAGGGTCATTTTGCCCACTTTTTCTTTGTTGGGCACGCCGGAGCCCTTGGCAAGGCCGGCGGCTTTCTTAATAAGGGCCGACATCGGGGGCATCTTGGTGATGAAAGTGAAGGTTCTGTCTTCGAACACCGTGATGACCACGGGGATCGGCACGCCCTGCTCGAGCTTGCGGGTCTTTTCATTGAACTGTTTGCAGAAGTCCATGATGTTGACGCCGTGCTGACCGAGCGCGGGACCCACGGGGGGCGCGGGATTGGCGGCGCCGGCCGGAATCTGCAGCTTTATGAATGTTTTAATCGCTTTTGCTTTAGCCATAGTAATAAATTAAAGGAAGAACCTTTAACCTGTCTCCTTGTTCCTGTTTTTTTTAGTCAGGCGGCATCCCGTAACGGATCCCGCCGTAAAAGTCGCTGAAGCGGCGGCTTTTTAGACCTTCTCTACCTGCAAAAAGTCCAGTTCCACGGGGGTGGGACGGTCGAACACGGTGACGGTGACGCGGAGCTTGGCTTTCTGCTCGTTGACGTCTTCCACCATGCCCATGAAGTGCTTGAACGGCCCTTCTATGATGCGCACGTTCTCGCCTTTCTCGAACTGCACGGCCGGCTTGGGCTTTTCCTGGCTGGTGGAATTCATCAGCTCAAGAATCTGCTGCACTTCCACCTCGTCCATCGGGGTGGGCTTGGGGTCTCCCAGGAAACCGCTCACGCCCTGCACGCCGCGGATGGCCCAGTAGGTGTTGCTGTCCAGCTCCATGCTGACGAGCACGTAGCCGGGGAAAAATTTACGCTTGGAAACTTTCTTCTGGTTGTTCTTTACCTGCATTACGTCCTCGGTGGGGATGAGGACCTGCGCGATGCGGCCGGGCAGTTCGTTGGCCTCTATCTTGGCCTGCAGCATCTTGTAAACGCGCTCTTCAAAACCGGTGCGGGTGTGTATTACGTACCATGACTTAGCCATTATTAGCGGCCTCCCAGTATAGCCCTGAGCATTGTGTTCAGGCCCATATCAACTACGCTAACATAAATCGCAACGAGAATTACCACGAAACCTACGGCGATGGTGGAGCGGATCACGTCCTGCTTGCCCAGCCAGGTAACCTTGGTAAGTTCTTCGTAGACTTCTTTGAGAAATCTTGGTATTTTGTTCATAATTAAGCCGGTACGGCACTTTCCACTAGCCTGCTGTCTTAAAACTGGCGGGAGCGGAAGGAATCGAACCTTCAGTTCCGGTTTTGGAGACCGGTGGTTTACCGTTAACCGACGCTCCCCCTGTTAGATCAGGACTTAACTTCCTTGTGCGCGGTCTGCTTCCCGCAGTTCCGGCAGAACTTGCTTAACTCTATCTTCGCTTCCGGCTTCTTGCCCCGGGCGAAATGATAATTTTTGTTCTTACAGACGGTGCAGCCGAGGGTTATGTGTATTCTATCAGCCATAGTGTTTTACTCCAGTAAAAAATCGGCAGACGGCGGCCGGGTCTCCCGGCGCGCCGCCAGCCATGCGCTTATTCGAGGATCTCGCTCACTACACCCGATCCCACGGTGTGGCCGCCTTCGCGGATAGCGAAGCGCAGACCCTTTTCCATGGCGATAGGCGATATAAGTTCTACGGTCATCTCGGCGTGGTCGCCGGGCATAATCATTTCTACGCCGGGCTTCAGCTCAACGCCGCCGGTCACATCGGTGGTCCGGAAGTAGAACTGCGGTTTGTAGCCCTTGAAGAACGGGGTGTGACGGCCGCCCTCGTCCTTGGTAAGAATGTACACTTCGCCCTTGAACTTCTTGTGGGGCGTGCAGCTCTTGGGAGCCGCTATGATCTGGCCGCGCTCGATGTTCTCTTTATCGATGCCGCGCAGCAGGATACCGACGTTGTCGCCGGCCTGACCCTGGTCCAGCAGCTTCCTGAACATTTCGATGCCGGTCGCCACGGACACCTGGGTGTCCTTCAGACCAACGATCTCAACGGGGTCGCCCACCTTAATAATACCGCGCTCAATGCGGCCGGTGGCCACCGTGCCGCGGCCGGTGATCGAGAACACGTCCTCGACGGCCATCAGGAACGGCTTATCAACTTCGCGCTTGGGCTCGGGGATAGCGGTATCCAGAGCTTCCAGCAGTTTGGCGATAGCCGGCACGCCCAGCGGACCCATGTCGCCTTCCATGGCTTTCATGGAGGAACCGCGGATCACGGGCACGTTGTCGCCGTCGAATTCGTATTTCTTCAGCAGGTCGCGGACTTCAACTTCAATAAGGTCCAGCAATTCCACGTCATCCACAAGGTCGCACTTGTTCAGGAACACGACGAGGTGCGGCACATTCACCTGACGGGCGAGCAGCACGTGCTCTTTCGTCTGGGGCATGGGGCCGTCGGCGGCGGACACCACAAGAATGGCTCCGTCCATCTGCGCGGCGCCGGTGATCATGTTCTTCACATAGTCGGCGTGGCCCGGGCAGTCGATGTGCGCGTAATGGCGCTTCTCGGTTTCGTACTCAACGTGCGAAACGGCGATGGTCACCGTCTTCGAGTCGTCGCGAACCGTGCCGCCCTTGGTAATTTC
>JBBRDG010000049.1:0-17495 GCA_038204165.1 Elusimicrobiales bacterium | reverse complement strand
TGGTGGCCTGGGACAGCGGGACAGGCCAGGCCATAGAACCCGACTTCAAGCCCGGCCTAAGCCTGATAGAGGACCCTTACCGCAAGACCAGCGGGCCGTTATGGGTGAAAGGGGGAATAAAGGTGAGATATTCGAAAGGCGGGGCCTACGAGGTGCGCAACCGCGTGACGCTCTGCCGGTGCGGCCGTTCGGCCAACAAACCTTTCTGCGACGGCGGGCACCTGCCTTTCAAGGACGGGGACGAATCGGTAAAATGACCTGTTTAAGTACGGCCGGAACGGGGCGCCTGGCGGCGCCCTGTTATATTTGGCTGCGCCGGAGTCTCCGAAACCGGCGGCCATGAATTTTGCGAAATAGTCCCAGGGGCCGTCGCGGGACCAGGCCAGTCCGCCGTAAAGCGGGTCGTAGACGTCCGGCACGTAAATAGAAAGCCCGTGGCTGACGGAGTCCTGGGCCCAGTTCTCTATCACCAGGTCGGTCGTTATGAACCGCAGGAGGTCCCGCCCCTGCGCCTTAAGGCCGGCGTCGGCGGTTCCCGCCGTGACCAACTCCACGAAATTATAAAGGTCTTTGTACTCGGGGTCCTCTCCGTAGATCCTGGCGCCCTTTTTGGCGGCTCGCAGTGCCTGCGGCTCGGCGCGCATGGCGGCCGCTGCCCAGGCGTCCAGCTTCTGGCGAAGCCCGGCCATCCGGGAAAGCCGCAGCGCGGACTGGGTAACCGGCGCGCCCTCGTTGTCCCCGGAGGAGTTAAGGAAATAATCCCGGTAAGTGGTAACCGTATTAGCCGCGAACTCAGCCGCCCCCATGGAAGGCCTGGCCTCCAACATCCCCAGGAACTGCGCGTAGCGCACCACCACGCCGGGCTCGGTCTCCTCCGAGGCGGTAAGCGCCTCGGCGTAGTCTTTAACCTCGTAAGCCACCGAGGCCATGGCCATGTTGCAGCCGTCCAGCATCAGGAAGTTTACGCCGCCGGCCGCCTTAAGCGCCAGCGCTAACTGCGGCGTTGAGATCTCGTTGCCGGTCTCTTCGTCCAGAGAAAAGCCCTTGTCGTTGAAATGGGGAGCGTTGGCCGGGTCCACCGGCTTCCAGCCGTTGCCGTGGTCCCAAAGAACTAACGCGTAGCGGCGGGCCGGATAGCGCGCCTTGGTCCAGCGCACGAACTCGGCCAGTTCCTTCCAGGAGCCCATGTCGGCCTTGCCGCGCTGCTCTATCAACGGAGAAAGAACGCGCGAGGTGTCGGCGTCCCTGGTTATAAGGTAGCGGCGCACCCCCGTCCAGTCGCCCTCGCTGTGGTCGTCGCCTTCGGGCTGCCCGTTCATGCGGCCAATCTCCACCACGATATTGACGCGCGGGGAAGTGCCTACCAGTTCCATCTGGTTCACGTCCATCAGCGTGGAACTCTCCAGGTTGTTCTTGCCGTTAACGAAGAACATTACCGTCCAGTCTTTAAGCTGTACCGCCGGCCTGACTACCGGCTGGGCCAGGCCCTGCGGCTGCGGCAGGTCGGAGGCCAGCATAGAATCCAGACTGAACCCGGCGGAAAAAAGGGAAACGGGAAAAACGGCGCAGAGTACGGCGCAGACCGCGCCGAGGCGTGAGGTATTTTTCATGCTTATATAGTGTAAGCGAACGGAGAGCGGGGGGAAAGGGGCAAAAGACCTAACCGGCTACAGGGCCTCTTGACCCGGCGCGGCGCAGCAGGGAAAGCAGACCGGCTCTTTCATCTTCGGTAAGCAGCCTCCAGGTGAAAGCCGGATACAGCAGGAACACCGCCGCGAGCCTCAGGGAGAACCAGAGCTCCGGGGCCAGCAGGCCGCCGAACAGCATGCCGCAGGTAAGCAGCGCGCCGCCCCCCAGGGCGGCCAGCACCCGGCCCCACTCGTAAGGAACCGGGTAGAAGTTGCGCCCGGCCAGGTGCATGAACCAGGCCATGCAGGCGTAGGCGGCGAAAGTGGCCCAGGCCGCGCCCAGCATGCCGTAGCGCGGGATTAGCAGGAAGTTGGCGCCCACGTTGACCGCCGCGCCCAGAAAGGTGGCCGCCATCATGTAGCCGGTGCGCTTGGCGATTATAACCGGCGCGAGGAAATTTATATACAGGCCGTTGAACACATAAGCCCAAAGCACCACCGGGACCAGGCCCAGGCCGCCCCAGTAGGACGGGTGGATGAGCGGCTTGCCGAAGAAGGGGAACCTGACCGCGTCCGCGATAAAGAAAGAAAGCCCCAGCGTGATCCACGTCGCGCCGAAAGCGAAGAAGGTCAGCACCCGGGCGAAGAGCGGCGGGGAGTCGGGCTTGTTGGCGCGCTCTATGAAGAAAGGCCGCCAGGCCTGGTCGAACATGCTCACTACCAGCATCATGAAGATGCCCAGGCGGTAGTTGGCCTGGTAGACGCCCACGGTAGTCTGGTCGGCGAGGCGCAGGAGGATAGGCCGGTCAATGACCTGCACCGCCATCGAACCAAGGCCGGCGGGGACCAGCGGCAGCGCGAAGGCGAGCATGGAGCGGTACAGAGCGCCGTTGAACCGCGGCCTGGCCAGCAGGCCGGCGGCTGGGACGGCCACTAACGCTAGGGCGAGCACCGAGGAGCAGATGTTGGCCTCGAAGATGCCCTGCACGCCGCGGCCCAGGCCGATGATCAGGAAGATGTTCATGCCCACATTAAGCACCACCGTGAGCACGCGCAGCAGCGAATAATGCAGGGCCTTGTGCGCCATACGCAGGTCGGCGAACAGCGGGGCGCTCAGCGCGTCCGCGAAAAGGATCACGGCGGAATAGAGTATCAGCCGGCTGTTGCCGGCGCCTATGCCCGCGGCCTCGGCCAGCCCGGAAGGGACCAGGCACAGCGCGGCCCCGAGCACCAGCGAAACAGCGGCTACGCCGTAAAAAGCCGAGGGCAGGGAGGTTTCGCGCTCGGCGTAGTGGCGCATGTAGGCCTGGTCCATACCGTGCTGGAACAGGATATTGAAGAAAGCGATGTACGAGAACAGCGCGGCCGAAACGCCGTAATCGGCGGGGGAAAGGTAGTGTGTGTAAAAAGGCAGCAGCAGGAAACTGAGCAGGCGCGCCGCCACAGTGGAGAGGCCGTAAATCAGGGATTCTTTGCCGAGCGCTTTGAGGTCTTTAAACATGTGATGCAGCCGGGATCAGGCCGGCTTCCGTGATATAGTTTAGCAAATGACGACGAGGCCGGAAATATTATATAATTAGCTTATTCAGGTACTAGAGAGGGTGGGGAAAACATGCACAGATTCACAAAAGAACAGGCACCAGACTGCGGCGTATGCCGATTTAAGGCGGGCTGTTTTTACAGCAAACTGGACGCTCAGGCCCAGAAAGCCTGGGGCGCGCTGAAAGTCGGCCGCAAGTTCACGGACGAAGAAAGCATCTATAACGAATGCCAGCAGCCGCTGGGCGTTTACACGGTGTGCAAGGGCCGCGCCAAGGTCTTTTCTACCGACGACAAGGGCCAGCAGATGATCACGTGGATCCGCCACCCCGGCGAAACCTTTGGCCACATCGCGCTGTTTTCCGAGAACGAATATTACTGCAACGCCAAGGCGATGGGAGAAACCGTCCTCTGCTTCGTGGAAAAGAAGAAGCTGGAAGATTTCCTGGCCACCCACCCCAAGACCTACACCCTCTTCCTGCGCAAGATAGCCTCCGAGATGCACACGCTGCAGCTCAAGCTGAACGAGACGGCCTACAAGCCCGCCCGCTCCAAAGTGGCCAAGGCGCTCATTGACGCCATTTCCTTCAAATCCAGGGACACGGCCGCTCCCGCCATCCACGGCATCAAACGCACCGAAATAGCGGAAATAACCGGACTGGCGCTGGAGACGGTGGTGCGCACACTGGCCGAGCTGGAAAAGCGCAACGTGATCAAGCGCGAGACCAAGGCCATCAAGATCCTGGATTACGCCGCGCTGGCCCGCATCGCGAACCCGCACGCCGCGAAGAACCCCCATACGCAGGATGGCGGCAAGTAAAACCCCGGGTAGGACCAAAATAAAAAAGGACAGCCAGGCTGTCCTTTTTTATTTGCCTTGAGCGGCGTCTTTAGTTAGTGCCGAACATCCTGTCCCCGGCGTCGCCGAGCCCCGGCACTATATAACCGTCAGAGTTTAATTTCTCGTCCACCGTGGCCACGTAAATCGGCATTTCAGGGTGGGCGGCGGCCAGACGCCGGAGGCCTTCCTTGGCGGCCAGCATACAGATAAAGCAGATGTTCCTGGCGCCGTGGCTCTTCATAATCTCCACGGCCTCCACGGCCGAGCCGCCGGTGGCCAGCATCGGGTCCGCTATCACCACCAGGCTGTCCGCCACGTTCTCCGGCATGCGCGCGTAATATTTCACCGGTTTAAGCGTTTCCTCGTCGCGGTAGATGCCGATATGCGCTAGCCGCGCCTCGGGGTGCAGCTTGATCAGGCCGTCCACCATGCCAAGCCCGGCGCGGAGAATAGCCACGAACACTATATCGTGCGCCAGCTTGTGGCAATCCGCCGTACCGATGGGGGTCTTGACCTTGGCGCTCTTCACCTTGGCGTGCATAAACGCGTCGTGAGCGAGCAGCATGCTGACCTCGCCCATCAGGCGCCGGAAATCCGCCACGCTGGTCTTCTTGTCGCGCAAGCGCGCGACCTTGTCCATGACCAGCGGGTGCTTAGAAATGTGAACGTTCTTCATTCGGCCTCCAGGCCCTCGCCTAACCTTTCCCGGGACGTCCTACTTTATAACTTCGCGGATCAGCGGCGCCTTGCGCGGAGCTTTTGGCCCATAGGCCAGCGCCGATTCGAACATCTTCACGCCGTCAGCCAACTTGGTCTGCGAAACGGCGTAAGTCCTGGCAATAACGTCGCCTGGCTTCACGCGGTCGCCTTGCTTCTTCTCCAGAATGAAGCCGGCGCCGAAGTCCACGGCGTCCTCGGCCTTGGCGCGGCCGGCGCCCAGCACCACGCTGGCAAAACCGACGGTGCGGCAGTCCATGCGGGTCAGGAACCCGGCCTTGCTGGCCTTTATCTCTTTTATCAGCTTGGCCCTGGGCATAAAGCGGTCAGGGTCCTGCACTACGCGGACGTCTCCGCCCTGCCATTTCACCATCAGGCGGAACTTCTCCAGCGCGCTGCCGTCGGCGATGGCCGCGCGGGCCTTGGCCGCGCCTTCTTCGGCGGTGCGGGCCTTGCCGCCCAGGTGGATCATCCAGCCGGACAGCACTTCCAGCACGCGCATGAAATCCTCTGGAGCTTTCTCGCCGGCCAGGATCTTTATGGACTGCGCAACTTCGATGCCGTTGCCCACGGCCAGGCCCAGCGGTTCTTCCATGGCGGTCATTACGGCCACGCAGCGGATGCCGAGCAGTTTGGCGGTCTTCATCAGCGCCACGGCGAGCTCGCGGCTCTTGTCGAAATCCTTCAGGAAAGCGCCGGAACCGTATTTCACGTCCATCACCAGGCCGGTTATATCCTCGGCGTATTTCTTGGAGAGAATGCTGGCCACGATCAGAGGCAGGGCTTCCACCGTGCAGGAGGCGTCGCGCAGCGCGTAAAGTTTCTTGTCGCTGGGCGCTAGTTGCGCGGTCTGACCGAACATCGAAAGGCCGGTGGCCTTGAGCTGCTTCACAATATAGGAAGGCTCGAGGCGGACGTTAAAGCCTTTCATGGCCTCAAGTTTATCCAGCGTGCCGCCGGTATGGCCGAGGCCGCGGCCGCTCATCATCGGCACTACCACACCGCAGGCCGCCACTATGGGCGCGAGCGCTATGGAGACGCCGTCGCCCACGCCGCCGGTGGAATGTTTATCAACTTTAGCGCCCTTCACGGCGGAGAGGTCCAGTTTCTTGCCGGACAAGGCCATGGCCCTGGTGAAAGCGGCGGTCTCGGCGGGGGTGAGCCCGTTCAGGAAAGCGGCCATCAGCCAGGCGGAAAGCTGGTAATCGGGGATAGTGCCGTCGGCGGCGCCCATGGCGATAAACTCCAGTTCGGCCGGGGTCATCTCCAGCGAGGAACGTTTTTTAAGCAGCAGATCCATCATTCTCATGTTATTCTCCTTAAATCACTCTGGATTTCAGCAGGCCTTCCAAAATGGACCGCATCTTATCTGATACCTTGGTGCCCAGCTCCAGCACTTCCTCGTGCGAAAGCGCGGTCTTGGAGATGCCGCTGGTAAAGTTGGAGACCCAGCACAAGCCGGCCACGCGCAGCTTCAGCTGGCGGGCGGCGATGGTCTCCGGCACCACAGACATGCCGGCGATGTCGCCACCCAGCATGCGGTACATCTTCACTTCTGCGGGGGTTTCATAAGAAGGGCCGGTGACGGCGGTATAAACGCCCTCTATGGCCCTGACCTTGATTTTTTTAGCCAGCGCCACAGCCTCGCGGCGGAGCGCCTTGTCGTAGGGTTCGTTCATGTCGGGGAACATCTCGCCGAACGCCGGGTCGTAGTTGCCCATCAGCGGATTGGAGCCCATCAGGTTAATGTGGTCCTTGAGCAGCACCAGGTCGCCGGGCTTTATGGCCGGCTTGAGCGAGCCCACGGCGGCGGTAAGAAGCAGGTTCTTTACGCCCAGCGCGGCAAGCACGCGGATCGGGAAAGCTATAAAACTGAGAGGCTTGCCCTCGTAATAGTGGAAGCGGCCGCGCATCATTACGGCGTCGTGCCCTCCCATGCGTCCGAACACCAGCTCGCCGGCGTGGCCCTTGACGGTGGTGCGGGGAAAACCAGGGATGGCGCTGTACGGGATGGAGACCTTATCCGCAAGCTGCGGCAGGGAGTTGCCCAGGCCGGAACCGGCGATGATAGCCGTATGCGGCTTGAAGCCCGCGGTCCGCTTTTTTAGCCAGGCGGCCGTTTTCTCGACGTTAGCGAGTATCTCTGAAGATTCCATGATTGCTCCTTACCGCTATTCTAAAAATTTATTCTCAAAAGAAACCAAACCCGTCCGCGCTGAAAGCGTCCTCGATATGTTCCGGCTCTGAGCCGGGAACTATACCTATCACGTCGAAGCGGAAACTCTCCGCCCCGGGGCGGCGCGCCTTAATATAAGCCATGGCCGTCTTTACAAGCTTTGCGCGCTTGGCCGGGGTAACGCTGTCGGCCGGGGTGCCGTAGTTTGGGTTGGACCGGGCCCGCACCTCGACAAAGACCACGGTGTCGTCCTTGAGCGCCACAATATCCAGCTCACCTGTCGGCGCGGACCAGTTGCGGTCCAAAATCTTGTAACCCGCCTCTTCCAGGAACGCAGCGGCCTGCTCCTCATACTTCGCGCCTTTGTCGTTCACCGCGCCATCTCCGCGGCTTCTCTTACGGGGGCAAAGCTCCGACGGTGTTCCGGACAGGGACCCAGGCGCCTGAGCGCCTCCAGGTGGGCGGCGGTGCCGTAGCCCTTGTGGCCGGCCAGGCCGTAACCGGGGTGGCGGCGCTCTAGCACGCCCAGCCAGCGGTCGCGCATAACCTTGGCAAAAATACTGGCGGCGGCTATGGAAAGTGACTTAGCGTCTCCGTCGATGACCGGCTCCTGGGCGCAGCCTGCCAGGCGCTTAATGCGGTAAGGCCCGTCCACCAGGATCAGGGCGTCCGAAGGCGCGGCGCCTGTATAAGAGAGCAGCCTGTGGACGGCGGCGCCCATGGCGTTGAAAGTAGCCTCCAGGATATTAACCTCGTCTATTTCCCGAGGGCCGGCAAAACCAAAACCAAAACGCACGCCCGAATCCAGCATGAGCCGGAGGGCCTTCTCGCGCCTGGGGGCGGTAAGTTTCTTACTGTCGTTTACGAGGGGGGAGATCAGGGACAGGGCGGAAAGAGGGACCCACGCCGCGCAGGCTGTTACCGGTCCGGCCAATGGACCGCGCCCGGCCTCGTCGACGCCTACGAGAAAAGCCGGCTTGTTAATTTCCAGGACCGCGAGATCGAATCTGCAGAGCGGCACGGTTATCCTTGGGAGCTTTCCCTGCCGGAAACCGGCAGGGTTTCGGCCGGTTTACTTACCGGCGGCGGGCTCGGCTTTAACCGGAGCAGGCTGCGGCGCGGCGGCTACAACCTTTTCCACCTCGTCGAGCCTGGCGGCTTTGCCGGACAGACCGCGGAGGTAATAGATCTTGGAGCGGCGGACCTTGCCGGTCTTCACCACTTCGATCTTGTCGATGCGGGGGGAATGGAGGGGGAACACCCTTTCCACACCTACGCCGTAAGAGATCTTGCGGACGATGAAGCTGGCGGAAATGCCGCTGCCGCGGCGGGAGAGGACTACCCCGTCGAAGATCTGGATGCGCTCGCTATCGCCTTCCACCACTTTGGTGTAGACTTTCACGGTGTCGCCTGACTGGAAATCAAATTTTTCGTTCTTGATGCCCAGATAGTTAGCGATGTTATTCATACTGCCTCCTAGACTATTTCTGTGCCGTATCGAGAGCTATGCTCGTCAAACGGCCTAAGTTATTCTTAAAAACCAAAATTTATTTTGCGGCTTTCTTCGTGCGCCGCGCCGGCTTCTTCATTACCGGTTTTGCCGGCGCCTTAAGATCCGGCCTGTCCGCGGAAGTGAGCGTTTCGGCCTGCGCCCTGCGCCATTCGGCGATTAGCTTGTGGTTGCCGCTCAGCAGCGCTTCCGGCACCTTGCTGCCGCGCCAGACTCCGGGCCTGGTGTAGTGCGGGGCTTCCAGCAGTCCGTCCGTAAAGGTCTCGTTTACGGTGGCGTCGTCCTTACGGAGCACGCCGGGGATAAGGCGCGTCACCGCGTCTATCACCGCCACCGCCGCCGGCTCTCCTCCGGTAAGAACATAGTCGCCTATGGACAAACCTATGTCGGCCAGCGGGGTAATCCGCTCGTCGATGCCCTCGTAATGCCCGCAGATGAACACGAGATGCTTTTTTTTAGAGAGCTCCAGGGCCATGGCCTGGTCGAAACGGCGGCCCTTGGGCGTCAGCAGGATCACCAGTGATCCCTTCTTCCTGACTTTTTTAACGGCCTGGTAAACTGGCTCGGCCATCATTACCATACCGGTACCGCCGCCGTAAGGCTTATCGTCCACGGTGCGGTGCCGGTCCCCGGTGAAATCCCGGGGGTTAGCGAACCCGAGTTCGAGGAATCCCTCGGCGCGCGCGCGGCCTATTATGCTTTCCGAAAGCGGCTGGTCTATCATGCCGGGGAAAAGCGTGACCACGTCGACGCGCATAGTCAAAGACTTAGTCTATGTCCAGGTAGACTTTCTTGTTCTGGCGGGCGGCCGCGGCCTGCAGGATGGTGCGGATGGACTTCACTACGCGCCCTTCCTTACCGATCACTTTGCCGCGGTCGGAGGAAGCGAGGTTCAGCTTGAAGCGAACCACATCGCCGTCTTCCGCGACGCCTACTTTAACGGCCTGCGGATTTTCCACCAGCGAGCCGATGATGTACATTAACACTTCTTTCATTGCGTGGCCTCCGGGACTTACTTCGGCTCAACGACTTTAGCGACCTTAGCGGCCCTGGTGATGAGCGAGCCGACGGTATCGGACGGCTTCGCGCCGGTCTTGACCCAGCGGTCAAGCTTCTCCGGGTTGATAGTGACTTTTTCTTTGTCCTTATCGGCCTTGGGGTTGTAATGGCCGATAACTTCCAGCGGCTGACCGTGGGGGCCGCTCGATTTCTCGATAGCGACTATCCGGTAATGCGGCTGGGTGCGCTTGCCGATTCTCTGAAGCCTCAAAACTACTGCCATGGTATCCTCCTTGGAACTTCCGACGAAACTATGCTCGTGGACCGTGAACTGCGAGTCTCTTCGAACAGTATCTTGTGCCGCCAGCGGGCCTGGGCCTTTACGCGGCAAAAAATCCGTCACGCGTCCGCCGGAGCGGATTTGCGTGCAGAACAATTATATTATATTTGAGGCGCTTTGGGAACGGTTACCCGATAAGTTGCTGGATATGCCCGAGCAGGCGCGGCCAATCGTAAGGCTTGTTCACGTAGAAATCAGCGCCCGCGGAGAAGGCGTTCTCCATGTCTCCCATCAGCCGTTTGCCGGTAAGCATAATCACGCGCACGGCCTTGGTGTCCTCGCCGGTCTTTATCAGTTCGCAAAGGGTGTTACCGTCTATCCTGGGGAGGCCTATGTCCAGGATGACGAGGTCGGGCTTTTCCTTCTTTACCGCGGCCAGTCCTTCTTCGCCGTCGGAAGCCGTAACTACCTTATACCCCAGCCCTTCAAGGCGTATAGAAAGTACCTGGGCTATCAGGTCCTCATCCTCTACGATAAGTATCTTTTTACCCATGGCTCCCGTTACCGCGCTGCAGGTTTTTCCTCAGCGTGCGCAGAAAAGCGGCGGGCTTTTTATCCAAAAAAAGAGCGCTGCCTATGACCAGGGAATCTGCCCCGGCCCCGGCCGCCAGCACGGCCGTGGCTGCGTTTATGCCGCCGTCTACCTGCAGCCAGATCTTGCGCCCGGAACCGGTTATCAGGTCCCTGGCGGACCGCACCTTGGGCAGCATCTCCGGCATGAAAGCCTGGCCGCCGAACCCTGGTTCCACCGTCATTATAAGAATAAGGTCCAGCTGCCGCAGCAGAGGCAGCACGCGGGAGAGCGGCGTCCGGGGGCGCAGCGCCAAGCCGGCCTTAAGCCCCAGACGCTTTATTTTCTTAACGCAGGCCGCGGCGTCGCGGGCCTCAGCGTGCACCGTCACCAGACCCGCCCCGGCCTTTGCAAAAGCGTCTATGAACAGCCCAGGCTGTTCCACCATCAGGTGGGCGTCCACCGGCAGGCCGCCGGCACGCGCCACGGCGGAAACTATGCCGGGTCCGAAGCTGATATTGGGCACAAAGCGCCCATCCATCACGTCCACCTGCACCCAGTCGGCGCTCCTGACCGGCGCGAGGCTGCGTTCCAGGCAGGCGAAGTCCGCGGCCAGCACCGAGGGGACCAGCGCGGCCTTTCCGGAGGGAAGGGGGATCTTGTTCAGAGCCGTCATTTTACGGGGCGCTCCTCCACCAGGATGCCGTTCACAAAGATGCGGATCTTGATAGCGCCGCCATAAGGCACGGAAAGGTCTATCTTGGAGCCGGGGTCGCGCAGGCCGTTAAAGATCTCGCGGTCCCCGGTGGGCCCGAGCGCCACCACGCGGATATGCCGCTGCGCGCCGCTCTGCGAGACTTCGTAATGAACGCGGAATTCTTTTTCCGAAGCGGAAGCGGCGCCCTTGCGGGAGCTGACCGTAAGCGTAATCCTGGAATCGGCCGTAACCACGGTGTCGGGGGCCGGGGACTGGTCGATGATGGTGCCGGCGGGGAAGAGCGAAGCGGCGTCTTCAATCAGCGAGAGAGAGACGTTGCTCTGCGAGGCCCACTGTTGGGCTTCGTCGCTCTTCTTCTGACGGAAATCCGGCAGCATGATGATGCCGACGGGGGGCGTGCCGGCGGAAACGGCAACCTGCACCATGGTGTTCTTGGAAACGCTGAGCTCGGGCTTGGGATCCTGCGACAGGATGGTTCCTTTTTCGGCCTTCAGAGAATACGACTCACTGACCTCGCCTAACACCAGCTGGCGCTGGCGCAGCAGAAGTTCGGCGTTCCTGAGCGGCAGGCCTATCAGGTTGGGGGTAAAGACCGACTCGCCGCCCTGGCTGAATACCACGCGCACAATCTTGCCTTCGCGCACGGAGGTGCCGGAGTCGGGAATCTGGCGCAGCACGGTGCCAATGGGCACGGCCTCGTTAAACTCGTAGCCGCCGATGCTCAGTGCCAGATTATTTTCAGACAGCGCCTGGAGCGCGCTGGCGGAGGACTTGCCGGAAATATCCGGCACAATGACCTCCTTGCGGTTGTGGATCACCGTCTCCATGGTCCAGGAGAACAGAAAATAGGTGAGCAGGAAAAGGCCGAAGCCCACCCCGCCGACGCGGAGCGCGAAGCCGGGGCTGACTATTTTCTCTTCATTGCCGGTAAAATGCCGCTGGTAAAATTCTTTAATTGCCACGATTTTTATCTCCTTCCCTTAACGTCCATGCCGCGCCGCGCAGTGCTGAGTCTGCAGGGGCGGTACACTAAAACCAAAAAATCAGCAGAGGATGTCGCCCGGTTTAAGCCGCAGGCCGTTAAGAAAATCGGACGCCGGCATTTCTCTTTTTCCCTCGGGCTTCAGCTTTTTCAGCAGCAGTCCGCCGTCGCCACATCTTACAATAAAGCCCGCGCCCGCCTCAACGGAAAGTACCGAACCGGAGGCGCCGCTTCCGGCGCCGGGCCGCAGTTCGGCTTCCAGCACCTGCACGGCCAGCTTCCGACCGTCCGGCTGGGACAGACAGAACCGGGCCCTGGGCCCGCAGGCCAGCCCGCGCACGCGGCCGAGCAGGCTTGCCGCCGGCCGGGAAAAATCAAGCAGCGCATCGGCGGAACCGAGCTTGGGCGCAAGCGACGCTTCCCCGCTTTGGGGTTCGCGGGTGATCTCTCCCGCGGAGACCTTAACGAGGCCTTCCTCCAGCAGTTCGGCGCCGACCGCGGTCAGGCGCGCGAACAGGGACGCGGCGTCGTCGTCCTCAAGAACGGGTACTTCGCGGCGCAGGAAGACCGGGCCGGTATCCATGCCCTTATCCAGCCAGAACAGCGTTACGCCGGTGACCTTCTCTCCGTTTATAAGCGCCCACTGCACCGGGGCGGCGCCGCGGTATTTGGGCAGCAGCGAGAAATGAACGTTCAAAAACCCATATCGGGCCAGCGCCAAGGTTTCCTGCGAAATCAGGCGGCCGTAAGCCACCACCACGCCCAGGTCAGGCGCCAGTTCCGAAACAGCGGCGTGCAGCTCCTGCTTGGACGCCGGCTTGAAAACTTTCAGCCTGAGTTCCCCGGCCAGGCCGCTGACGGGAGCGCAGCACAGTTTGAGGCCGCGGCCCACGGGCCTGTCCGGCTGGGAGATCACGCCGGCTATTTTGTGGCCGGCCGCGGCCACGCGGCTTAGAAAGCCGCAGGCGATTTCCGGTGTGCCTAAAAAAATTATCTTCAGTTTGTCCATGGGAACTTCACAGCTTATCCGGCTTCATCTTCCTTTCATCTATCTTCTTCCACTGGGGTTTAAATTTCATAAGCGCCGGCTTAATCTTCAGACGGGACATCAGCGGCAGCCTGTCTATGAAAACTATCCCGTCCAGATGATCTATCTCGTGCTGCAGCGCCTTGGCGAACAGGCCTTCGGCGTTAATCTCTATCGGCAGGCCCTTCTCGTTCAGCGCGCGCACTTTTACTTTGGCGGCGCGGCGAACCTTGGCGAACAGCCCCGGGAAGGAAAGGCAGCCTTCTTCCTCGCACATACTGCCGGACTTTTCCACTATCTCGGGGTTAATGATCACGATGCTGAGCGGCGGTTCATCCTCGCGCACGATTTTTATGACCGCCAGGCAGAGGTCGAGGCCTACCTGGTTGGCGGCCAGGCCGGCGCCGCCCACGGCGTCCATGGTCTCGAACATGTCGGTAAGCAGGACGGGGAGCTCCTTTCTGAGCTCCGCGAAATTCACCTTCCTGGTCTTTTTCTCCAGGATTTTCTCGCCGTATTTACAGATCCTTCTTATTGCCATAATAGCTCCGTTGTTTTCAGCTTAGCTGATACGTCATCTGCCGGCCTTCCCAGACCACCTTGGCCAGCACGGGCTTGGCCGGGGCGTCGGCTTTCTTAAGCATGCCCCAGGCCATGGCCAGCCGCTCCAGCTGCACTTCCGCGCCGATAGCCCCGGAAACGCCCATTACTATCTCGTCGGCCCCGGCCGCCTGCGCCACTTGCGCCATAGAATAGAAAGGGTCGTTAGAGAACACCAGCACGGGCTTAACGGTCTTGCCGTATTTCTCGGCCAGCAGCACTACCGCGCTGAAAACTTCCTTGTCCTCTTCCGACATGGCCTCATCGCCTACCTGGATGCCTTTCGCGATCTTCGCGCTGAGAACGATAATATCCGTATCCTCGTCCTCTACCGTTTCAAGCACCATAGCGAGGTGAACCAGGTTGTTCGGGTTCCGCACCGGCACCAGAATGCGCCGCGCCTTGGTCAATTCCGGGATAACCTTGCTTATGTCAGCCTCACGGCGAAGGTTCATCTTCTCGTCGGCGTCTTCATCGGGCATATAAAGCTGCGCTTTTTTCTCGTTCATCTTCTCTGAAATATGGAAGATGGTGAAGAACGTCATAGTAAACAGCACGCCGCCTATAGTGGCCACCTTCTTGGTGAGCATATTCATGCCGGTAGCAGCCAACAACACCATCAGCACCCCCACCAAGCCGATTGGCAGGTAGACGCCGCCGGCCTTGATGTTGAACGGGAAGCGCCACTCCTGATCTTCGTCGCGCTTCTTGAAGCGCAGGATGATCATCGACAGCGTGTTGAAAGTAAGACTCCACAGGACGCCGAAAGAGTATGCCTCCCCCAGCAAAAAGATGTCGCCGCGGGAAATCAGAATTATCAAAATCTGCGTAATCGCGACCAGGTTGATAATGCGGTAAGTGGTGCCATATTTCTTGTGGAGGTGGCGGAACCAGTCGTGCAGGATGCCGTCCTCGGCTACGCGGTTAAGAACGCCGTTGGATCCTACGAATGAGGTATTGACCGCGCCTACCAGCATTAGCGCGCCGGAGATAACGACCATGGTCTGTAGGCCTAGCCTGGCCCAATACGGCCCGTCCACCTCCAGCGCCAGGCCGGAAAGAAGGTTGTCGGCGTACTTGCCAGCCACCAGTTCAGGCGGTATTATCAGCGACGACATCAGCGTCAGCAGGCCGGTGAACATCACGCTAAAGACGAAGATGGTTATAACAGCCTTCTTAAGGTTCTCAAACTTGGGGTCCTCTATCTCGCGGTAGACCTGGGCCAGGGTCTCCAGGCCGGAGAGCGCAAGTATAGAATGCCCAAAGGCCATTACCAGGCCGACGAGACCGATGGTCTTTATCCAGGGGAAATGAGTGGTCCAACCCAGGGCTTTGGGCGTAAACACCGGGGTAAACGGCGGAAGCGTGAAGCCGCGATGATAAATTGTAAGCCCGGCCCAGGCGATAAGCACCACCGCAACCACGGTAACGAAGGAGATAATCTTAAGATTGTTGTTGGCGGATTCCTCTACCCCCCGGATGTTCTCGCGCCAGAAATAACCGGTAACCAGCAGCGCGAACATCATGGCAAAGGGCCGCGCCGGCACATGCCAGTTTATATGCATTAGCGGCAGCAAGTTGGAGAACAGCCCGCCAAGGTACAGACCGGCGGTTACGGAACTTATAGGACCCGTCAGCGTATAGTCGAAAATCAGGGCGGAGACGGAGATTTTAGCCATCACCTTGCCCATAGCTTCGCGCACCACCACATAAACACCGCCGCGCACGAACAGCAGACAGGATTCGGTATAGACTCCGAGCATCAGGCCCGAGAACAGCATGACGATCATGATGAACCAGGGGAAGGACGGACCGAAAGCGTTCATGGCTATGCCGCCGGCGTAATAGGCGCTGGAACCGAAATCGCAGAGGACGATGGAGGCTGCTTTCCAAAAAGAGATGAAAGTCAGCATGGCGGTGCTGAGCACCAGAACATGCTTAAACCTGGGGTTAGGAACCATATATCAATTATATCTGTTTAAAGGCGAAGACTGAAAGCAGACTCACTTGCCTTTCAGTAAGGAGGCGGCGGCGGAAGGGGTCTTCTGGGCGACCAGTTTCTCTATCAGCTCAGGCTGAAAGGTCTGCGAAAGGAGCGAAAGGATGTTCAGGTGGCGCTGGAAGAAAGCTGGCTTATGGGGGGAAAGCAGCAGCAGCGCGGCCCTTACGATAAGCCCTGTGCCGGGGTCGGTAAAACCTTCCGGAAAAACACCCAGCACGGTATGGAACCCGTCCAGTTCGGGGAACTTGGCGTGAGGGATATAAAAGCCGCTCTCGAGCACCTGGTTGAGCTTCTCCACTTCCGCTACGCGGTCAAAGAGGGCCTTGCGGCTGATAATACCAGAGACCTGCGGGAGAATCTTCTCGGTAAGGTGGCGCACGGCCTCTTCCTTGGAAAGCGCGCCTTCCATGAAAATTATATTTTCGGAGCTTAAGAGCGTTGAGAGGTTTATACTATCTGCCGGTCTTATCATAGGTACTGAATGTATGCTTATATGATATCATTAAGCATTCCCGTCGTCAAGGACACAGAAGCATATGAACAAAGCCGGGAGAAAGATCCTGAATATAGCGGCGCTGGGCGTGGACAGGGGCGGCACCTGGACCCGCGTGGCGGCTTTCGACGCCCGGCTGCGCAGACTCAGGGAGACGCGCTTCAGAACGGCCCCGCTACGCTGCCTGCCGGCAAGACTGGCAACCCTTATTTCAGGGTGGGGAGCCGCCGGCGTCCCGCTGGTGATAGGCTCCCGCGGGGTTTTCAGCGAAAAGTGGAAAAAACCATTCCTGATTAAATCTTTGGCCGGAAAGCTCAATATTTCAGACGTGGTCTCGGACGCCGAAGCCGCGCATTACGCAGCTTTTCGGGGAGGGCGCGGCCTGCTGCTTATAGCCGGAACCGGGGCAGTGGTTTTCAGCGGGAAACCTGGTTCCTTTAAGAAGACAGGAGGCTTTAACCCGCCCTCCGGCGACCCGGGCTCCGGGCGCTGGCTGGGCCGCTGCTACCTCCGCAAACTCGGCCGCAAACCAGACGATTCCAAGGCCGCCCACGGCCGCACGGCGGCGCATGCCGGCAAGCTGCTCAGCAGGGCCGAACGCGGCGAGAACGGCTGCGCGCTGCTGGCGGCGGCGGCCTGGCACGAGCTTGCGGCGCTGGTAAAGGAAGCGGCCGGAAAGGGCCGGGGGGAAATAAAACTTTCCCTGGCCGGCGGCCTGATGGGCAGCGACTATTTCAGGGCAGGCTTCCTTGAGGCGGCGCGCCGCGCGCTGCCAGGGCGTAAACTTGCGGTAATAAAGGCCGCCATGTCCGCGGAAGAAGCCGCGGCCAGACTGGCTCTAAAACGGAGAAACACCCTATGAAAGAAACAGCCGTGCTCAAAACTGCCCTGCTGGCCGGTGGAAAGATCCTGGCGGACAAGTTTCTAAAGGTAAGCTACAAACTTAAAGGCCGCGCTAATTTACTGACCGAGGCCGATCTGGCCGCGCAGAAGAAAGTGATAGGAATAATACGCAAAGCCTTCCCGGACGACGGCTTCCTGGCGGAGGAAAGCCCGGCCGAGGAGAAGCCGAACGGCCGGCTCTGGATTATAGACCCGCTGGACGGCACCACCAACTACGCCCACGGCTTCCCGGCGGCGGCGGTTTCCATAGGTTTCTCGGAAAAAGGCGTGGTTAAGGCCGGCGGCGTGTACGACCCGTTCAGGAAGGAACTGTTCCTGGCCGAGCTCGGCCGCGGCGCCCGGCTAAACGGCGTAAAACTACGGGTCTCCTCCGTCCCCGCGGTCTCCAAGGCCCTGCTGGTAACCGGCTTCCCTTATGACCGCGCCGAAAAGGCGGAATTCTACTGCGGCTTTTTCGCGGAATTCATGCAGCTGTCGCACGACGTGCGGCGCATGGGCTCGGCCTCGCT
>JBBRDG010000048.1:0-17988 GCA_038204165.1 Elusimicrobiales bacterium | reverse complement strand
CGCGCTTGAAGCGGGTGTTCATGCGGCGGGCCTGGAAATCCCCGCAGTTGGAGCACGAGGAGATCTCGCGGAAAACGCCCTCGCTCGGCATCCACACTTCCAGATCATAAGTCTTGGCCGAGGAGAAACCCATATCCCCGGAGCACAGTTCCAGCACGCGGTACGGGATCCCGAGAATTTTCAGGATGCCTTCGGCGTCGGCGCGCAGCTTTTCCAGCGCGGCCATCGAATCCTCGGGCTTCTCCAGCCAGACCAGTTCCACTTTGTTGAACTGGTGGTTGCGGATCAGGCCGCGGGTGTCCTTGCCGTAGGAGCCGGCCTCCTGGCGGAAACAAGGAGTGTAGGCGGTGAATTTTTTAGGGAGCTCGTCCTCTTTCAGCGTGTCCCCGCGGAACATATTGGTGAGCGGTACCTCGGCGGTGGGGATCAGGTACATAGGCGGCACGGACGCCACTTTGTAAAGGTCCTCTTCGAACTTGGGCAGTTGCCCGGTGCCGGTCATAGTTTCGGCGGTCACCAGCAGCGGCGGGAAGATCTCGGTGTAGCCGTTGGCAAGCGTGTGGGTGTCCAGCATCAGCTGGATGATGGAGCGCTCAAGGCGCGCGCCCTGGCCCTTCAGCAGGGCGAAGCGGGAACCTGAAAGTTTGGTGGCGGTCTCGAAATCCAGAATGCCGAGCCTCTCGCCCACCGCGTGGTGGTCCAGCGGCTTGAAAGAGAATTCGCGGCGGCCGGCCACATCCTCAAAGACGACCTTATTGTCCTTGGCCCCCCCGCCTTTGCAGACGCTCTCGTCAGGCAGGTTGGGAACGCTTAACAGCAGGGTGTTGAGCTCGCTGTCCATGGCGGCCAGCCCTTCTTCGCGGGCCTTCACGGCCTCCTTGGCGGCATTAGCCTCGGCCATGGCGGCCTGCGCCGCGGCTTCATCCTTGGCGGCCTTGGCCACCTGAATCTTTTTGGAAACTTCGTTGCGTTTGGAGCGCAGGTCCTCTATTTCGGCGAGCGCCGCGCGGTAGGCGGCGTCCTTTTCAAGGATGGTCTCCAGCACGGGCAGATAATTGCCGCTCCGTTCGGCCATGGCCGCCTTGGCCTTTTCGGGATTGGCGCGGACAAGTTTTATGTCAAGCATGGAGCGGCCTCCTAGGGCAGAATGTTCAGGGCTGATTCACGCACCAGGCCGGCGGCTTCGTCGCCCTGGCGGGGGCAGAGCATAATTTCGAGCTTGATGGCGGTGGGCAGAAAGCCCGTACCGCGCAGCTTCTTCAGCTGCTCCGGCAGTTCAAAACGGAGTATCCTGGCCTGCCGCTCGGCGGAGGAATTTATTTTAGAGACGCGGACTTCCTCCACGTGAAAAGGCACGCCCCAGAAAGCTTTTTCGGGCGAGTCGCCTTTTTTCAGCAGGAGCAGGCGCACCGAATAGCGCAGCACCAGGCCTTCCACCGGGCGGGCGGCAGGGTTCTTAAGTGTTACTATCGCGCGCAGATTATCGGAGAATTTAGCTTCGGGCGAGGCTTTCAGCTCGGCCACGGGCACATACGGCGTCCGGTTCTTGCCCTGCAGCCGGGAGATCTCCCAGTCAACCTTCACAATTTCGGTCTGCGCGGCGGCGGGCCGGCACATAGCCAGGACCAGCAGGGCGGCGGCGGGGATCAAAGCTTTATATCTTTTCATGTTTTTATTCTCCGTCAGTCTTAGCGTCATGGGCGGCGATCAGGGCCCGTTCCATGTTGTCCGGAAGCAAAGCTATTACTTCTATGCGGGTCACCGTACCGTCGCACTTCAGGTCCAGAACCATAGTGACCAGGCTGTGCCGCCCGGTTGTTTCAGTGGCCGTCCAGAGCGCCTCCAGCAGGAACCGGATCTCCCCCTGCACGCACTTGGGAGCGGAGGGCAGAAAACTGCGCTTGAGCGTGTTGGAAAGCGACCCCAGCAGCGAATTCAGGATGACGTTGCCCAGCTCGGAGAGCAGCAGCTCCTGCGCCTGGTTCAGGCTCGGCAGTTTGGAAAAAGAGAAACCGAGGAAACCTTTGGAAATAACCTCGACATCCTCCGGCCGGAAGACCACCATCGAGGTAAAAGGATATTCGCCCTTTATCTCGAAGTAGGCGGCGGCGCCGGTGCCGCGCGGGCCGTTGGAATGCTCGCTGATGGCCTCTTCCATGCTCCGCCAGGTAACCTGTGAGCCGGCCACGCTCCATTCCCCGGCCGAAATACGCGAAAGTTTCGCCACGCACTTCTCGAGGCTCGCCACCGCTATGCGTTCAAGTATCTGTCCGGCTTTGGTGTCCATCATTTGCAGGCTGGTTCGTTAAGCTGCCGCAAGGTCCCTCATCAGCGTCTTAAAATCGTCGAAAGAAAAGGGTTTGCGCAGGATGGCATTGACGCCCTTATCGGCCAGCCGCCTGTCAATCTCGTCCTGTTCCACCGCCGTTATCACCACTATCCGCGCCGCGGGATCTATAGCCCGCAGGTCCTCGAGGATCTCCACGCCCGACTTGCCGGGAAGAATCAGGTCCAGGAAGACCACCTCGGGCCTGAACTCCTTGAAACACCGCACCGCTTCCGCGCCGTCCTCGGCTTCGGCTATTACTTCATGCCCCAGCTTGTTAAGCAGCGACTTTATGGTATATCGCGTAAGGGCGTTATCTTCAACCAGCAATATCTTCATGTGTCCCCCTCCACCGTTACGGCGCGCCGGCCAAGGCTATGCCTGTGCCGGCCCAGGAGCTATGCTCTTCAACCGGCCAAACCCCCTTGTCCGGCGCGCTTTCCAATTTACAGGCCCGATTTCAGCAGCAGGCGCACTCGCACTCGTTCTTGGGCACGCCGGCGGCCTTCTTTTTGAGCATCTCGGCCGCGTTGGTCTTTTCCCAGGAGAAGCCGGGCCGGCCGAAGTGGCCGTAGGAAGCGGTCTTCCTGAAGATGGGCGAGCGCAGGCTCAGCGTCTTTATGATGCCGCGGGGCGTCAGGTCGAAGCTGTCGCGGACGATCTTGGACAGCTTCTCGTCGGCGATGGTGCCGGTGCCGTGGGTGTCCACGTAGAGCCCGACGGGCTCGGCCACGCCGATCGCGTAGGCCAGCTGCACGGTGCACTCGCGGGCGAGCTTGGCCGCCACTATGTTCTTGGCCACGTAGCGGGCCATATAGGCCGCGGAACGGTCCACCTTGGTGGAGTCTTTGCCGGAGAACGCGCCGCCGCCGTGCGGGGCCACGCCGCCGTAGGTGTCCACTATGATCTTGCGGCCCGTCACGCCGGTGTCGGACTGCGGCCCGCCGACCACGAACTTGCCGGTGGGGTTGATGTAGATCTTGGTGTTCTTGTCCATCAGCTTCTTGTCGATGACCGGGGTGATCACAGCGTCGATAATCTCTTTGCGGGACTTCTCGGTTATCTGGTGGCCGCTCTTGTCCAGGATCTCCTCGGTGTGCTGGGAGGAAACCACTATGGTCTCGATGCGGGCAGGTTTGCCGTCGTGGTATTCCACGGTGACCTGGGTTTTGCCGTCGGGGCCGAGGTACGGGAGAATGTTCTTCTTGCGCACTTCCGCCAGGCGCATGGAGAGGCGCTGCGCCAGCTGCAGGGGCAGCGGCATCAGTTCGGGGGTCTCGTCGGAGGCGTAGCCCACCATCAGGCCCTGGTCGCCGGCGCCGCCGGTATCCACGCCCTGGGCAATGTCGGGGGACTGGCGGCCGATCACGTTGATGACCGCGCAGGTTTCGTAGTTGAAGCCGTACTTGGTGTGGGTGTAGCCGATATCTTTGATCACGCTGCGGACGAGCGTGTCCACATCCACGTAGATCTTGGTGGTGATCTCGCCGCCGACCACTACCATGCCGCGGGTGATGAACGTTTCGCACGCCACGCGGCCGGCGGGGTCCTTCTTCATTATCTCGTCGAGCACCGCGTCTGAAATCTGATCGCAAACTTTGTCGGGGTGCCCTTCGGTCACCGACTCCGAGCTCACATATCTTTTGCCTTTAAAGTTCATTATCCTTTCCTCCTGATTTTTACCCTATTCTTTCAACTAAATTATGTAAAGCTGCCGTCCGCGCCTACTTGGGCTCCACAAACTTGAACGCCAGATCCAGCAACTTCTTGGTGTTCTCCTGGCTGTCCGTTTCGGCGTAGGTGCGCAGCAGGGGCTCGGTGCCGGACGGGCGCATCAGCACCCACCAGTCGTTGTCCAATATTATCTTGAGACCGTCGATAGTGTTGGTCTCGGTGATCTTGTGGCCGAGCAGCAGCTTAGGCAGCTTCTTTTTGATCTTCACCGCGAAAGAGTGCTTATTGGGGATGGCCTTTTCCAGATTGAAATCCCTGCGGGTGAAGACGGACTTGCCGTACTTCTTCTCGATCTCGGCGTAAAGCGCGGACACGGACTTACCGGTCTTAACCACCATTTCCATCACGAACAGCGCGGTCAGCGCGCCGTCGCGCTCCGGCAGGTTGCCCTTCCAGGCGTAGCCGCCGGATTCCTCCACGCCGAAAGTCACATCCTCGGACAGCATCTTCTCGGCTATGTATTTAAAACCGACCGGGACCTCGTCGAACTGCAGGTTGGCCGCGCGGGCAATGCGCTTGGTGAGGTACCCCATGGAAACGGCCTGCACTATCTTGCCCTTGAAAGTCCCCTTGGAAAGCAGGTACTCCAGCAGCAGCGGAGCGGTCTGGCAGGGGGTCATATACTGGCCCTTGTCCGAGACCAGCGCGAAGCGGTCCGCGTCGCCGTCCAGCGCCACGCCGAACAGCGCCTTGCGCTTCTTTACCTCGGCCACCAGCTCGGCCAGGTTCTTCTCTACCGGTTCGGGGGCCATGCCGCCGAAAAGCGGGTCGTGACGGTCGCGCAGCAGCGCCACATTCTTGGAAGTGAACAGCTCTTTGGCGGTCTCGGCGCCTACGCCGTACATAAAGTCCACCACTACCGGCCCGGCCAGCTTGGCCAGCGTCTTGGCGGCGGGCACCTTGGAATTAAGATACTCGACGTAAGCCGGGCTGAAATTCTTCATTTTCAACGGCTGGCCGGTAGGCTTCATCGGTACGGCCTTGGCCACGTAATTCTCTATCTCGGCTGTGACGGAAGGAGGGGCGGAGCGCCCGTTCTGCTTCACCTTTATGCCGTTGTAGTTATGCGTATTGTGGCTGGCCGTGATGACCACGCCGAGGCCGAAGCCTTTGGTGGTAAGCAGGCTTACCGCGGGGGTGGCGAGCGGGGTGGAACTGAGCGTGACCTCCAGGCCGTTGGCGTCCAGCACCTCGGCCATGGTTTTAGCGAAGAGATCCGACATGAAGCGGCGGTCATAACCAACCACCACGGAAGGCTTGTCGGTGCGCATGTACTTATAAGCTATATAGTCGGCCATGCCCTGGGCCGTTTTCCGTACCACGTCGAAAGTGAAATCGCGGGCGATCACGCCGCGGAAACCGTCAGTACCAAAAGAAATATGGTTAGCCTGGTGAGAACTCATTTATGCCTCTCTTATAAGAAACGGCTGCCGGCCGGTTGCGCGCCGCCGCGAGTCCGGTACTATATAATAATAAAATAAAAGGCCGGACTCAAATCCCGAGGCGGGAAAACAGCCCCGGCAGGGCGCGTTCGGCCCCCAGACGCAGGCCGGCGGCATGGTCTTTAGAGGGCAGGGCTTCTATCACGGCCGACACTCCAAGACGGGTCAGGTTGGCCCTCCCTCTTATAAGAGACCGCCCGCAGACCACGATGACCGGCTTTCCCAGGCGCACCGCGGCGGCTATAGCCGCGCCGGGAGCCTTGCCGTAGAAAGTCTGGCGGTCAAAGCAGCCCTCCCCGGTAATCAGCAGTTCCGCGTCCCGGAGTTTTCTCTCAAAACCGGTCTTTTCGAGCACGAAAGCGGAACCGTCCAGCAGCTCTGCCCCGAAAAAAGCGGCCAGCCCGGCCCCAAGCCCCCCTGCAGCCGCGCCGCCCTTGATCCGGGTAATATCCCGCCCCAGGCACTTCTTGACCACCCGGGCGTAATTCAGCAGCGCCCCTTCCATGAACCTGACTTCGGCCGGGCCGGCGCCTTTCTGAGGCCCGTAAACCCTGGCGGAACCCAGCCTGCCGCAGAGCGGGTTACTCACGTCAGCCAGTGCCTCCACCCTGACCCCTTTTAAAATGGCCCGGGCCGGCCCCGGCTCTATGACGGCCAGGGAGGCCAGCCCCGCCGCGCCCGGCCCCGCCGGGTTGCCCTGGCGGTCCAGCAGCCGGAAGCCGAAGCCCGCCGCACAGCCGGCCCCGCCGTCGTTGGAGGCGCTCCCGCCCAGGCCGACTATAATTTCCCGCGCTCCATGCCCCACGGCCGCCGCTATAAGCTGGCCCACGCCGCGCGTGGAAGCCTTCAGCGGGCGCAACCCGCCCGGAGAAAGCAGCCTGAGCCCGGAAGCCTCGGACATTTCTATCACGGCCGAGCGCCCTGCCAGCAGCCAGCGCGCGCCGACCGGTTTTCCCAGCGGCCCTTCCACCCGGCTCCGCATCACCCTGCCTCCCAGCGCCGGCCGCAGCGCGTCCAGCAGGCCGTCTCCGCCGTCGGCTATGGGCAGCACCTCCGCTGACGCTCCGGGGCAGGTTTTTCGCAACGCGCGGCAGACGGCCTCCCCGGCTTCGGCCGCGGTGAGAGTTCCCTTGAAGGCGTTAGGGGCTATCAAAATTCTCATTCCTAAATGATAGAATAAAGAAGAAGCGAGAAGCGAGAATGGAAATAAAAAAACCGAGCATTGTCTACCGTTACGCCAGCGGCCTTTACGTCAACCTGACCAACCGCTGCCCCACCGCGTGCGTTTTCTGCGTCAAGAAGCCCTGGGCGATGAACTACCACGGCAACAACCTGAACCTCGCCGGCAAAGAGCCTTCTTCCGCCGAAATAATTTCTCAGGCCGCGACCGCCTGGACGGCGGAGCCTTTCACCGAACTGGTTTTCTGCGGCTACGGCGAACCCACCATGCGCCTGGACGTCCTGCTCGCCTGCGCCAGGGCGATAAGGGAAGGCAAGGCCGCCCCGATACCGGCGGCGCTCCGCATCCGCCTTAACACCAACGGCCTGGCCAGCGCGGTCTGGGGCCGCAACGTGGTGCCGGAACTGAAAGGCCTTGTAGACGCCGTGCACGTGAGCCTGAACACCGGGGATCCCGCACAGTGGGCCGCCCTGATGCGGCCTATGGAACCCTGGGCGGCTGACGGCTTCGAGAAAGTGAAAGAATTTATCAAAGAAGCCGCGCGGACGCTGCCTGAAACCTTCGCCACCGTGGTAGAAGGCAACGGCGTGGACCTCGAAAAATTCAAGGCGCTGGCCGCCGGCCTGGGCGCGCAGCCCCGGGTGCGCGGCCGCCTGAACGACGAGGAAAAACAGTGATCGAGAGAAAATACTGGCTGCTTGCCCTGGCCTTCGTCGCTTTCGCGCTGGTCAGCGTGCCCAGCGTGCTGTTCAACAACGCGATAACCAGATATTTCAGGTTCGTGGGCCATTGGAACGTTGCCGCGCTCAAACCCAACCGCTCCGCCATCCTGCCGCCCACACACCAGCGCGCCGACAGGGACCAGGAACCCCCGCAGCCGGAGCTGCGCTTCGTAAAGTTTTCGGTCAAGATTGCCGGGGCGAAAGAAGTAAAGATTGCCGGCGACTTCAACAAGTGGAACCCGGACGCCCTGCCGCTTACCCGGAAGGACAAGACCCATTGGGAGACGGTTCTCCCGCTTCCGCCTGGCAAGTACCGTTACCTGTGCCGCATAGACGGCCAGGACGTGCTGGACCCGCTCAACCCGGACACGGAAACGGAAGCCGGGAGAAAGGTTTCAATCCTCACCGTAAAATAAGGGGGGCATATGCCCAAATTCCGCGCCGCGGCTTTCCTTTTTTTCATCCTGCCGGCTTGCCTGGCCGCCCAGCAGGCCGTCCTCTGGATACCCTCCGACGCGCAGGGCACGGCGGAGATAATTTCCATCCTGGAAAGCAATAAAGACCTGCGCCTGACCGCGGCCTTTACCGAACTGCCCCGCGGGCTGGAAGAGCGCATAAACAACCTGGAGAAGGACGGGCGCCTGGAGCTGGCGCTGCGCCCGGCCGGGGACCCGCCGCTCCCGCTGCTCTACAGCCCGGCTTCCGTAGGAGTAAAATGGGCGGGAAAACCCTCCACCGCTTCGCTGGCAAGCGATCCGTATTTCATGAGCCTGCGCCTTAGCCTGGCCAGGGAAGCCGCCCTGAAAGACCTCAAGGCCGTGCCGGCCGGCTTCGTAAATCCTCCGGGCGGACTGTCCCCCGATTATTTCCCGCTGGCCAGGGCCATCGGGATAAAATGGCTGGCCTGCGGCCCCCTCGCCTCCACCGCCGCCGCAGTATTCGAAGCCAGCGGCACCTACGCGGTGCCCTTTGTAAAATTCTCCACCGGCACGCCCCCTTCCTCCGGCTTAACTTTCGTGGTCTTCGACGAAACCGCCGAAACGGACCCGGGCACGCTGCGCGGCCTGTTGGCGGCGGACCTCAGTTCTTCGCTGCCTCAGAAACGGCTGACGGTCTCGGAAGCGATAAAACTGGCCGTCTCTACCGAGGCGGCTCCGGCCGAGATCGCCGCGCTTGCCTCCCCCTGGAGCGGCGATTACACGCCATGGGCCTCCGCCCACGCGCAGGCTGGCGCGCTGACTTTGCTTTCAAAGACCAGGAAGGACCTGATGCTTTATCTGAATTCCTTACAGGGCAGCTACAAGCCCGCCGCGCCGGCCTTTGAAACTTATTTTTCCGCGGAGGAAGGCGGCAAGCTGCTGGCGCTGGCCCAGACCGACACCGACGCGGCGCGGGAAACGGAAATAGATATCCTGACCGCCCTCGGCAACGCTTACCGCATAATGCAGCGGCCGCCGGCCCCCTGGCTATTCTCCTCGCTATCCGACGCGGCCTCCGCGCCCGAAACGCCGGAAAAACTGCTGGTCTCGGCCAACGACAACGGCTTTGAAATAACCAACATCCCGCGCCGCCCGGAGCTCCCCAGGGCCACCCCGCAGCTTCCGAAGAGCGCGGACCCGTATAAGATCTGGAAACTGGCCTCGATGAAAGTGGAGACCGGGCCGGACGCAATAACCTTCAAGTTCACTCCGGAGGCGCTGGATAACGCCCTGAGACAGCCTTCCGGGTTCAGCCATATAAGGATTGACCTTTATATAGATATCAACCACAGGCCGCGCGCCGGCATGACCCGCCCTCTGGACGGCAGGCCGCTCAGACTTTTCCCCGACAATGCCTGGGAATACGCGCTGGAAATCTCGCCAGCAAAGGCGGCGCTTTACGTAGTAACGGCGAAAGGCCCGGTGATCGCCGGCACCTTCCAGCCTAAGGTGGAGGACGGCGCCGTAACGGTGCGCGTACCGCGCCAAGCGCTGAGGGGCAACCCGCTGCTGTGGGGCTACACCGCGCTGCTGCTGGCGCCGAAAGACGTGGACAATTTCCTGCTCACCGACTATATAGCGTCCGAGATCGAGAACGGCTACATCTACGCCGTCCGGCCGGGCAGGAAATAAGGGGGCGGCATGGCTAACAGGGACAAGATAGTTTCATTCACAGATTCCTTCCTGGACTCGGCGAAGATAAAGGACGCGTCGCAGAACGGCCTGCAGTACGAAGGCCGCGCCGAAGTTAAAAAAATTGCTTTCGGCGTTTCCGCCTCGCTGGAATGCATCACGCGCGCCGCGGACTGCGGCGCCGACATGCTGATAACCCACCACGGCCTGCTCTGGGGCCGGCCCGTCACCTTTACGGGCCCTTTCAAGCGCAAGCTAGAAGCCCTTTTCGCCAGCGGCATGTCGCTGTGCGCGTGGCACCTGCCGCTCGACAAGAACCTGGCGGTGGGCAACAACGCCAGCCTGCTAAGAATGCTTGGCGCGGGCAAACTTAAGCCTTTCGGCGCCTACGAAGGGGAGACTATAGGGTTCAGCGGCACGCTGAAGAAGCCGCTCGCTATGGGCGACGTGGCCGCGGCCCTGGCCCTGAAACTCGACGCGGAACCGCTCTGCTTCAGGTTCGGCGCCGAGAAGATCCGCACCGTGGGCGTGGTCAGCGGCGGCGCGGCCAGGATGTTTGAACAGGCCGTGGCGGCGGGCCTGGACCTTTACATCACCGGCGAGGTGGCTGAGCCCGTGCAGGAATACGCCAGGGAAACCCGCGCCAACTTCATAGCCGCGGGCCACTACAACACAGAAAAACCCGGCGTAACGGCCCTGGCCGCCATGCTGGGGGAAAAATTTAAAGTGAAGACAGAATTTATAGACATCCCCAACCCTGCTTAGCCGGATTAGCGGCTAAGCCCTATACTCAACGCGCGGGATCAGCAACACCACGCAAGACAGCGCCAGCACGGCTATCGCGTTGAACCCGAGGCAGAAACCAACCGTGAATTTTTCCGCCAGAAAGCCGTTCGTCATAAAGGCGAGCGGCATTACGGCGTAGGCCAGCGTGGTCAGCACCGAGAAAAACCGGCCCTTCATGGCGTCGGGCACGGTGGCCTGGAACAGCGTGATGGCTATAGTATTGCCGCCGCCCAGCGCCGCGCCCGCGGCAAACAGCAGCGCGCAGATCGCGTATTTATTGGCGGTAAAATACAGCCCGCCAAACGACAACCCCACCAGCAGCAGCGAAGCGAACAGCCAGCCGTAGATGCTCCCGTAAGATTTTTTAAAACTCAGCCCCACCGCCAGCGAAGCCGAGCCCAGCGCGAAGAAGGCCTCGAAGATGGCCAGCCAGGTCACGGATTCCTTCAGCGTGAACTTCACTATCATAGGGATCAGGATCAGGATTGGCGACACGAAAAAGTTGAACGTGGCAAAAGAAAGGATCAACGCCAGGATGGGCTTGTTCCCAAAGGTGTAGGCCAGCCCCTCTTTAAACTCGCCGATAAAAGAACTGTCCACCCGGTCTTCCGGCTGCAGCCCTGTCTTTATCCCCCACACGGCCGCGAAAGAGACCAGGTAGCCCGCGGCGTTGAACAGGAAAGCTCCCGCCACGCCCGCGGCCGCCATCAGCACGCTGCCCAGAGCCGAACCTACCACATTGGACAGCTGCAGCACAGAGGAATCTGTGGCTACGGCCTGCGGCATTTTTTCGGGGGAAGTCAGACGGAAGATGGAGGCGGCCACCGCCGATTCGAACAGGGGCCCGAAGCCCGAGATAAGGAAACAGATGGCGTAGAGCCAGTAGAGGTTGAGGCGGCCGCTCCAGAGCAGCGCGGCCAGGCACAGCACCAGGGCGGCGCGCGCGGCGTCGGCCGCCAGCATCACCCGCCTTTTATCAGAACGGTCCGAAAGCGTGCCCAGCAGCGGCCCGAACACCACCACAGGCAGCACATTCACCGCCATGATCAGCCCCAGGTGCAGCTTGGAGTTGGCGCCGGCTTCGGTAAGCACCCACCAGGCAATAGCGATAGAAAAAAATTTGTCTCCGACAGCGGAGACCACGCGGCCGGCGAAAAGGCGCCTGAAGTCGGCAAACAGGGCCAGCGGGTGCGCCCGAACCTCGGCTATTACTTCGCGCATCTGGCTCCCTTTGCCGCGCACATCTTCTCCAGCCCGCCCACGAAATCTATTAAGTCCGCGTTCACGGATTTCGCCCCGCCAGCTTTATGAAAACGCAGGTAGCGCTGCCTTTCTTTCTTAATCTCGGAAAGGGACAATTCACCGGCCAGCAGCGGCGCCATGATATTCAGGCTGTCGGCGGGCCGCAAGTAGCGGTATTCCCGCTCCGCCAGCCAGGCAGCCGGCACCGCGGAGCGCCGCACGAGCGCGGCCACGGAATAATCCCAGTAGATCACCGCCCATTCGCTGCGCGGCAGGTACATAAGGTAGGCGGGGCGCCAGGCTATATTAGGATTGCCGTTAAGCAGCTTTTGCTTCACAGGTATCTTTGGCTCGTCCAGCGTGATTAGCATCAGGTCCAGTTTATACCTGCTTATCAGTCCCTGCCAGTTGCGGGCGCCGTTGCGGGCATCCACTATCTCCGAGATGCGGTCGTGGAAAATGTAGCGCCCGTCTATGAACACCTTGTAGTCCGGCCCCAGTTCCCAACCCAGCCAGCCGCCCCAACCCCAGGGGTTGAATAACCTCAACCCCGCCAGCTGGGGTCTGGAGTCTTTCAAGAAGGCGGCCAGCCCTTCGGAGCCCCACTTAAACAGCGTTGCCTTGCCGGTGTACTGGGTCCAGATAAAATTATTGTAGAACCAGAAATTGAGCACCAGCCAGAGCGCCCCGCCGCCCAGCAGCAGGACCCGCTTAAGCCTGGAGACCGGCAGCTCCCCCCAGGGCAGGGCCAGCGTGAAAGCGAGGCCAACGATTATAAAGAACGGAATATGGCGCGAGTGGTTGGCCGAAGCCCATAAGAAATACATAAGGCAGGCAAAATGGGTATAAACGGTATGTTTCCGCTTCAGCACGAACCAGGAGAAGGCGCCCATTACGGCCAGCAGCGACAGGATATAGGGCCACTGGTAGACGTTGGTAAGGTCAAAGGTGGTCCACTCCTGGATATACTCCTGCAGCGTGTCCATGTACTTCTGGTGGTTGGCCATCACCGAATAAATCTTCCAGCCGTACGGGTTAACCAGGCTGGCGGCCAGGCCCAGGAAAAAGAATTTAAGGTACTCCAGGCTTTTCACGGGCCGCGCGAACAGCGCCTTCCCGTAGATGTACTGCAATTCCTCCTCGAAGAATTCCCCGGCGGCGTACAGGCCGATCAAGGCCAGGCCATACATGTAGCCCGCGTGGAGATTGGTCCACAGCGCGAAAAAAGTGAAGAACGCGGCTTTATACCAGTTCCCGGCGGGGATGGAGCCGAGGCGGCTTTTTTCCAGCGCGTATAGCGTCAACACAAAAAACAGCAGCGTAAAATTTTCGGGGCGCAGGTCGCTGTTGGTTGTAATGGCGGCGGCGAAGAAAGGCAGCACCAGCCACACCGCGGCGCGCCGGCCATAGAAGATCATCAGCGAGCGGAAAGCCAGCAGCGTCAGCGCAAGCAGGCCGGCCTTCAAAAAGAGCAGGGCCTTAAAACCGCCGGCCTCAAATATCAGGTAGTAGCCGACCTGAGTCAGCCATTCAAAGTCCACCCACTCCCTGCCGGCCATAGGCCAGGACAGAAAATCGGTCCGGGGGGGACCTAAATGAGCCAGCGTGTACCGGCCGGCCGAAAGATGCCAGAAGATATCCGGGCTGATGATCGGCAGGAAAAAAACCGAGCAGGCGAAGGCGAAGGCGCCCCAGCCGAGTATGTTGTAGATCCTTTCACGGTCAGGCATGTTCTTAATTCTATAATATCGGCGCCGGCGTTTTTAATATAATTATTATAGAGCGGTTTCGGATAAGGAGCTCAAATGCAGAGAACTCAGGCCATGACCAGCGTTCAGCCGGACTGGGAGAATTTCTATCCCCGCCAGATCTCCGAAAAAATTCCCTTCTTCTCCTCCAGCAACGGCCGTCTTTACGACTGCCTTTTCGCGCAGCAGCTCAACCCGGAGCTGCTGACCGGCCTGTTCAGGACCGCGGACAAGCTGCGCAACGTCACGCAGAAGAAAGACGGCGCCGACCACGTTGCCGGCCTGCTCTCCGACAAGAGGGCCATGCTCTACTTTGTGCAGCCCTCAACCCGCACTTTCATGTCCTTTCTGAACGCCTGCCACGTGCTCGGCATCAAGACCTCCGAGATCCGCGACACCTCCACCTCTTCCGAGGTCAAAGGCGAAACTCCGGAAGACACCGTGCGTACCTTCTCCAGCTACGTGGACATGATCATCATGCGCCACCCCGCCCCCGGCTTTGTGGAGAAGACCGCGTGGTTGATGAACCGCACCGGCCGCCCGGTGCCCATAGTCAGCGGCGGCTCCGGCAAAGACCAGCACCCCACGCAGGCCCTGCTGGACGTCTACACGCTCTACCGCAGCTTTAACGGCGAGCTGGACAATAAGCATATCGTAATGGTGGGCGACCTGAAGCGCGGCCGCACCGTGCGCTCGCTCAGCTACCTGATGAGGAACTATAAGGGCATCTCGCTCTCCTTCGTCTCGCCGAAACAGTTCCGCATGGAACAGGACATCCTGGACTTCCTGACGCGCCACAACATCCCTTTCACCGAGACCGAGGATTTCAGGGGCGTGATGAAGACCGCCGACGCCATCTACATGACCCGCATCCAGGACGAGCACGACAAGAACGGGGAGTCCAAAGCCGTAGACTACTCCCCCTTCTACTTCAAGAAAGAACACCTCAACGAAATAAAGAAGACCTGCATCATTATGCACCCGCTGCCGCGCCGCCACGAAATAGAGGTAGCGGTAGACGACGACCCGCGGGCCGTATTCTGGCGCCAGGAGCGCAACGGCATGTGGGCCAGAGCCGCGCTGATGGCTCATATCTTCGGCGTAGACGGCAAGCTGGGCTGAGCCAGGCTGAAACGGAACAAAAAAGCGCCCCCCGGATTTCCAGGGGGCGCTTCTGCTTAGCGGACCAGAGTTTTAGTCGGTCAGGTCCGAGGGATCAGCGAACCGCTCGCGCATCTCGGTAACGTCGGCAATGGTGCTGTCGAACCCGTTGTCGCGGGTATTGAACATCGTAAAGTTCTGCGTCACGTCAGGCTCGCCCTTCACGCGCTTATCGGTGTGCACGTACACCTCGGAGGAGATGTGCTTCACGTCCACCAGCTGGATTACCACCTTTAGGAAATCCTCGTACTTCATGTCGCCTGTAGCGGCCACTTTGGCCAGCTGCTCCGACTGCCCCTTCCAGGTGGCCTGCTCCTTTACGCTGGTGATCTTCTGCAGGAACTTGGTCGCCGCGTAAGCCAGGTTGCGTACAATGTCCAGCGGGTTGGTTCCGCCGTCGTTATCATTGAAGGCGCTGACGCCCAGCCGCTTCTGCATCTGCTTGTAATCGTAATCCACTTCACCCTTCTTGTTGATAGTGAACAGGTCCATTACCTTATTGATGATGGCGCCTTCAGTCTCGCGCATCACGTTCATAAAAGCCTTTACGATTGTCTGGGCAGGGGCGAAGATGATGTCCTGCACCGCCTGCTCGGCGAACACCAGCTTGAACGACATGACCGCGGACCGGTAGGTCTTGGTCGGGTCGGACTGCGGGCCGTTATCGTCCCAGGGATCATGCTCCACCGCGGGCAGCGGCGGAAAGATATCCGCCGAAGGCAGCGTATTGGACATGTCCACGCCGTTTCCCTGGCGACCGGCATACTTCAGCACGTTGTTGGCGTTATCTATCATTACGCGCGCCCTGGGGTCGCCCTGGCGCACAAAGCCTTCGTACTTTTGGTACAGCAGCACCGGGCGTGAAACCTCGCCGTTCTTGCCTTCCTTGTTAACCACGTACAAATCCTTCTGCGAATTGTACTTGATCATCGTGCCGGCGAAGGGGATATTCATTGAATCGCCGTTGGAGACCTTGGTCCGCTGCTGCACGTGTATGGTTCCTCCCTCGTTGTTCAGGGACTGGTAGCGGTGGTAGGCCGAGGTCCAGCTGCTCTGGTGCGAGTGGATCACCGGGATGGTAATATTGAAGTTATGCCCGTGCGAATCGTAATGATCGGTGCCGGCAAAGGTGCTGGTGGAGCCTAACTGGGCGCCTACCTGCTCGGCCATCTCCTCGATCTCGCCCAAGCCGCTCTGCGCGGTGCTGTCCTCGGAGAACTGGTCGAAGCGCAGGCCCATCTTGATGAACTTCTCGATGGTGCCGAAGTTGCCCTTGGCGAACTCGGCCAGCTTCTCCAGCTGTTCCTGGTTGTTGGGGTCCACATAGAACTCAAGCAGCAACTTCTGACCGCTGACTTTTACATAGCTGTAGCCCAACTTGAAAGCTATAAATTTGTTGATTTGGCTGGCCAGGGTGCGGTTGACCGTATTGGCGATAAGGTTCTCGCCCTGCATTACGCCCAGATCGCCGGCGGGGATTTCAATGGTATTGGCCTGCACGCCCACGCTCCTGACGGTAACATGGTCAACGCGGAACCGGACGCGGATAGTGTTGGCGTCCATCTTGAACAGGCTGATGGTGGGCTTGCGCTCCTTATTCTGACTAACGCCTATGGAAACGGTCACCACCTGGGCGACGTTCGCGCCCACGCCCACGCCGAAGTTATAGCGCACCACCACCGGCAGCTTCCAAATCTCGCCCACTTCCATCTTGCTGATTCGCTTGGCGGACATAGGAAGCACCAGCTTCATGTCGTAAAGCTTTACCAGCGTGCCCAGGTTCTTACAATAGCTGTTGTTCTCCAGCGGGCGCACCACTATGGACTTGCCTTCCATGCCACCGCCGATATTGACGCTGACGGACCCCATATTGGGCACGTTCAGCACCTCGGTGCCGAGATTGAGGCCGAGCTTAAGGTCTATTTCGTCTATCAGGGCCAGGCGCTGGTCGGGGTAATTCTTAAATTCGCGCCTGATACCGCCGCCTATACCGATCTGCTCTATCACATTGGCGTTCTGGTTCACCTTGATATTGGCGGCCTTACAAAGTTTGTCCTTGGTGCCAAGCGTAAGGTTGCCCCAGAAGTTGGTCAGCTCGGTATTGGGAACGTAAGTGGAGGGGACCGGGGTCCTATTGTCCGCCTTAGCCTGCGCCTTTATAGCGTCCACGGATATTCCGCCGCCCGGCGTGGTATTGTCGAAGGAAGGATCCGCCGCTCTCACCCCTGTAATGGCGAATAACGGCACAAATAGCGCCGCCAATAAAATTTTTGAGAAGGATTTGAGGTGTTTCATGTAAATAGTATAGCGTACGCTTAGTTATTCCGCCAGCCCCCCAGTACCTATTTTGGGAATATTATTGTGCCTATGAAAACAGGCCTCCCGTAGGCCCCATCCCTGGGCCTTTAGGGCAAGGCCAACCGGCCGCGGGCGGCACCCCCCCGGACTGGGGAGCGGATATTTTGATAAAATCAGATTAAGCCCAAAACCAGCTAAAGGACCCCAAAATGGAAGTCAGAACCAGATTTGCCCCCAGCCCCACCGGTTACATGCATATCGGCAACCTCCGCACCGCCCTGTACGCCTACCTGCACGCCAGGAAAAACAACGGCAAGTTCATCCTCCGCATAGAGGACACCGACCAGGCCCGCCTGGTGGAAGACAGCGTGAAAGTTATCTACGACAGCCTGGCCATAACCGGCCTGGAGCACAACGAAGGCCCCGACATTGGCGGCCCCGTGGGGCCTTACGTGCAGAGCCAGCGCCTGCCGCTTTATAAGCAGTACGCCGAACAACTGGTTAAGGAAGGCCATGCCTACCGCTGTTTCTGCGACAAGCAGGAGAAAACAGAAGACGCCGAAGAAGAGCACGAGGGCCCCATTCTGGGCTACGACGGCCGCTGCGGCCGGCTTTCCGAAGCCGAAACCCAGGCCAACCTGGCTAAGGGCCTGCCCTTCGTGATAAGGCAGAAGATAGATAAAGAAGGCTCCACCACTTTTAAAGACTTTGTTTACGGCCCTATCACCGTGGACCACAAACAGCTGGACGACCAGATCCTGCTAAAGCGCGACGGCTTCCCCACCTACAATTTCGCCAACGTGGTGGACGACCACCTGATGGGCATAACGCACGTAATGCGCGGCTGCGAATACATTTCTTCCACGCCCAAATACATTCTGCTGTACAAGGCCTTCGGCTGGGAGATCCCCGAGCACATCCACCTGCCGCATATTCTGGGCGAGAGCGGCAAGAAACTCTCCAAGCGCGAAGGCAGCGTGGCGCTCTCGGACTTCCTGAGCAAAGGCTATCTGCCCGAGGCCATCCTGAACTACATAGCGCTCTTGGGCTGGAACCCCGGCACCGAGCAGGAGTTCTTCACCAAGGCAGACCTGATAGCCACGTTCGACATAGCCCGCATAGGCAAGGCGCCCGCCATGTTCGACATGGTAAAGCTTTCCTGGCTGAACGCCCAGCACCTTAAGGCGCTGCCGCCGGAAAAGGCGCACGAGCTGTTCCTTAAATATTACCCGGCGAAC
>JBBRDG010000047.1:0-18785 GCA_038204165.1 Elusimicrobiales bacterium | reverse complement strand
AGCGTGCAGCTTAAGGAAAAATTTTACGTGCTGCCAGCCAAAGAAGGCTTTTATGTAATTTCCTTCTCGGCGGAAAAAACGGCCTACTTGGCTAATGTAAAGGTGTTTGAAAAAGTGGCAAAAAGTTTTAAGGGTAAGTTCTAAACCCTACGCCTCAAATAAAAACCGCGCCCCGACGGGCGCGGTTTTTTTATTGCCCGGAGGCGGGTTAGCGGAGTTTTTTCTGCTGCAGGTATTCCACCAGCGCGGCGGGATAATCGGTTATTATCGCGTCCACTCCGGCCTGGATAGCCAGGTCCCAATCCTTTTTAGTGTTCAACGTCCACGGCGCCACCTGGAGGCCGGCCGCCTGCGCCTCGTGCACGGCGCCGGTAGTGAGCCATAAGTAGTTGGGGCTCCAGATGTCGGTACCGGCGGCTTTAAGGGCCGGGACTGTGTCCAGCAGGTTGTCGTTGGTAAGCTGGGAAGTGCGCACCGCCGGGTTAAGCTTCTTTATTTCCTTCAGCGTGCGCACGTCAAAGGACTGCACTATTACGCGTTTCTCAAAGCCGTATTTTTTAATCACGTCCATCACCAGCCGGGCGAATTCGGCGGGAGCCGGGGTGAGCTCGGGCTCGGAGGGGAAGATCTTGGTCTCAATGTTAAACTCCGCCTTAGCCGCTGCCGCGTAGCCTGAAGTTTTCACCATGGCAAAAACTTCGTCCAGCGTGGGCATGTGTTCGCCGGGCACGGGCAGCTGCTGCGGGAACCTGGCGTTAAGCAGCGAGCCGCAGTCGTATTTTTTAAGCTCGGCCAGTGTGAGCGAGCGTATCGGGATTGCTTTCTCCAGGGTTTTACCGTCGGGGCCCAGGCAGCGTTCCGGGGTTACCTTTGGCTCGTGAGAGACCACCACTACGTTGTCCTTGGTGACGCCCAGGTCCAGTTCAAGCACGTCGGCTTCCGCCATCAGCGCGGCTTCAAAGGCCGGGATGGTGTTCTCCGGCACGGTGCCGCGGCTGCCGCGGTGGCCGTGCACCAGCGGGCCTTTAGCGGTGGCCCAGCACGGGGAAGTCAGCAACAGGGTTAAAAAAACAAAATTCTTCATAGAGTTCTCCTTAACAAGTCTACCCTGATAATATTATATTCCCGCCCGCGGCGGCAAAGTCTCCGCGCCGGTTTGCCGGGGGGGGCTTTATGGTGTAAACTTATAGGATGAGATTTTTCGACGCGCATAACCACGTGCAGACTTACGAATCCGAAGCCGCGCTGGACGGAGACATGGCCGCCGCCGCCGCCGCCGGCGTAGAAAGCATGATCTGCTGCGGCACGGGGCCGGCGGACTGGAACGACGTGATAGCGGTCTCTCTTAGATATAAAAGCGTTACCCCTTTTTTCGGGCTGCATCCCTGGTATATAAAAGAAGCCGCGCCGGGCTGGCTGGAGAATTTGGGCAGCCTGCTTAAGCGCTTTCCTGCCGGCGTGGGCGAAATAGGCCTGGACGGCGGACGCAACGCCGTAGGCGTCTTAAAACAGGAGACAGCTTTTATCGGGCAGCTGCGGCTGGCTAAAAAACTCGGCCGGCCCTCGGCGGTGCACTGCGTTAAGTCCTGGGGGCGGATGTTGGAAATTCTGAAGCTGGAATTGCCTCCCCCGTTCATGCTTCATTCCTATGGCGGGCCGGCCGAGATGGTGCCGGAATTGGCCGCGCTGGGCGCCTACTTCTCTTTCAGCGGCGCGCTGCTGGACCCTAAGCGGGACAAGCTGCGCCGCGCGCTGCTGGTAGTCCCCGCGGACAGACTTCTGCTTGAGACCGAAGCTCCCGAGGCCGACGCCCCCGGCTGGCGCGGCGGGCCCGCTGGCCTGCCGGAAGTGATTGCGGCCGCGGCGGCGCTGCTTGGGCGGCCCGCGGAAGAGCTGGCCGAACTTTCCTATAATAATTGCGTGGAATTAACCGGTGAGATAGCTTTAAGCCATTACAACCATGACTGACGACAGACTAGCGCGGATAAGACTGATGCTCGGCGAAGAAAAACTGGAGCGCCTGAAAAATTCCTTCGTGGTGATAGTGGGGATGGGCGCGGTAGGCAGCTACGCCGTGGAAGGGCTCGCCCGTTCCGGCGTGGGCCGCCTGCGGCTGGTTGACTTTGACGTGGTGCGCGCCAGTAATATTAATCGCCAGCTTTACGCGCTGGGTTCTACGATAGGCCGCTACAAGGCCGACCTGGCTTATGAACGCGTGTTGGATATTAATCCGGATTGCCGTGTGGAAAAAATGAACGTGTTCGCCGACGAGGCCACCTTCGGCGCCATTCTTGAGGGCCAGCCTGATCTGGTGATAGACGCCATAGATTCTCTGGGCCCTAAAGCGGGCCTGATCGCCGAAACAATTAAGCGCGGCCTGCCGCTGATAGCCAGCATGGGCGCCGCGCTGCGCACCGACCCCACGGCCATAAGAATAGGGCCGCTCGGGGGGGTGATAGGCTGCCCGCTGGCCGCCAAGGTCCGCAACCTGCTCCGGAAGAAGAACACCCATCTTGATTTTGAATGCGTTTACTCGGTGGAACCGGTGGGGGAACTGCGCAAGAAGCGGCAGGTGGACCCCGAGACCGAATTTTTCGAGCAGGGCCGCCGCCGCGCCGCACTGGGGAGCCTGCCCACGCTTACGGGCATCTTCGGCCTTACCATAGCAAACGCCGCCATCCAGCGGCTGACCGCCGACGCGGCGGAAAAGGAAAAATAATTTTTCGGGGACCGCGCTTCGCGCGGCGCTCTACCTGGCCGGGCGGCCGGGCGCTTTCAGTACCCAATCAATAATAGCAGTCATCAGCTCCGGGGCCTTGAACATGTTAACCCCGTGGCCGCTCTTGCCTTCCATCAATTCAGCCGGCAGCCCTTTGCTCCGCGCGGCCTTCGCCAAATAAGCGCGGCTCTGCCAGGCGTAGGGATCGTCCTGTGAGGCGGCTATCAGCATCCGGAAGGGTTGTTTTAAGGCGTAATTGTCTTCGGTGGTAACCCCGGCGTATTCCACGCCGGGCGAGAGCAGCACCACGGCGGCGGGTTTCAGCTTGCCCTGCGCCGCGGCTTTCAGCGCCAGGTTGGCGCCCACGCTGGCGCCGCAGAACCCCATTCTTTTAGCTGGGTAGCCTTTCTTCTTAAGCCAGGCGGCCCCGGCTTCTATATCAAGTGAGACTTTATTCCAATCGGCCTTGGTGAAAGTCTTGTAATCCGCGGCGGCGCCGCCGCAGGTCAGGCTGGCGCCGTGCCCGCGCAGGTCCAGCGAAAGATAGCCCTGCCCGCGCGCCGCCAGCGCGTCCTGGAAAGCGCTCCATTCATTCTTGTTGGAACCCAGCCCGTGCGCGTTTATAAAAATATCGCCGCCTTTGGCGGGGGCCAGATAAAAGGCCGCCAGCTTGCAACCGTCCGTAGATGTAAAGGTTATTGTTGCCTGCCCGGCTCCCGCGGGAGCGTAAGGCAGGGCCAGCAGCGCGAAAAAAAGAAAAGTGCGGGTCGTCATTTGTTCCTGTTCCTATGGTGGGTGTTCCATGTAGCGGCGAACAGCGCGGCCGAGATCGCGCAGGCGCCGAGCAGCATCGTAAAGCCGCCGTCCCAGCCCCAGCGGTCCACAATCCTGCCCATCCCGAGCTCCGCAATGACCGCGCCGAAAACGTAGCCAAAGAAACCGGTAAAGCCCGCGGCGGTGCCGGCGGCCTTCTTGGGCACCAGGTCCACCGCGCTCACGCCTATCAGCATTACGGGGCCGTAGATCAGGAAACCGATGGCGAACAGCGCCGCCGAATCCACCAGGAAATGTCCCGCCGGGTTCTTCCAATAAATCCAGACCGCGGCCGTGACCAGAATCATATAAATAAAGGAGACCGGGCTCCTGCGCCCGCCGAAGAACTTGTCCGAAGCCCAGCCGGCCAGCAGCGTGCCGGGAATGCCGGCCGCTTCGAAAACGAAGAACTGCCAGCGCGCCATGTCGGGCGGGCAAGCCTTGGCGGCCGTAAGGTAGGTGGGCGCCCAATTAAGCACGCCGTAGCGTACCACGTACACAAAGATGTTAGCGACCGCTATAATCCATAGCGGCTTATTGTTGAAGATAAAATTAAAAAGTATTTCCCTGGTGGTAAGTTCGCGCTCCGGGTCCGCCACGCCTGTGTCAGGGTGGTCGTTCTTGTAGTCCTCTATAGAGGGCAGGCCGCAGGACTGTGGAGTGTCGCGCAGAAAGACCAGCAGCAGCAGGCCCAGGCCAATAGCCAGCAGCGCGGGCACGTAGAAGATCAGGTGGAACGCCAGCCCCGTGCCGAATGCCGCGCCCACGGCGAGCACGTAGGCCAGCGCCAGCGCGGCGTTCACGAGGGGCCCCACCAGGCCGCCGCCGAGATTATGCGCCAGGTTCCAGGTAGCGAACACGGTGCCGCGTTCATGATCGGAAAACCAGTGGGTAAGGGTGCGCGCGCAGGGCGCCCAGCCCATGCCCTGCGCCCAGCCGTTGGCAAACCACAGGCCGAACATAAGCGCGACGGACCCGGTGAACGTAGGGAAGATAAGATTCACCAGGCCGGACAGAATAAGGCCGGTGGCCATGAAGTAGCGCGGGTTGGAGCGGTCAGACACGCTGCCCATCACGAATTTACTGATGCCGTAAGAGATAGCCAGGCCGGTGGCGATCAAGCCCACGTCGCCCTTGGACATGCCGTAATCTTTTATCAGGTAAGGCTTGGCCAGCGAGAAATTGTTGCGGACGAAATAGAAGAAGGTGTAGCCGGAGAAGATGCTAAGCATTACCTGCCAGCGCAGGCGGCGGTAGGCCGGCGGGATTTTGTCGGCGGGCAGCGGTTTTATGAAGGGGGCGGGTTTATACAGCGAGAATAATTTTTTCAGCATGCTTTATGCGGAAGAGCCGGGCGGGCTTACTGGGCGGCGGGAGGCCGGAGTAGTTCCAGTTCCATGGCCAGTTCTTCCGGCACCAGGGCTATGGCCTCTACCTTGGCGGTGGTGGCGTCCCATTTCAGGTCCAGGCTGGCGGAAATAATTCTAAATTCCTGCTTCACATTCACGGTTTTTCCCAGCTCGGCGGTAAGGGTCTGGAGGTTCCCCTCGGCGAAGCCGGGGATAGTGGGAATGGACTGCCGTCTTAAAGCGTTCAGAAGGCCGTTAATCAGGGAATTCATTACGATATTGCCGAGCTCGGTCAGCATTACTTCTTCGGCCATGGTGGTGGCGGCGCCGTGCGGGAAGGAATGTCCGGTATAGCACTTGGAGATGCACTCCATGTCGGCCGGGCTGAACATCATGATGGCGGTAAGCGGGGAAATTCCCTTGAGGTTAAAATAGACGGCTATCCCCGGGTTCCTGAAGTCGTGCCGGCGCAGCGCGTCCTCGAGGTTGCCGGTGGAGACTTTAACTCCGGTAACCTGCCACGTGCCGGCGGAAACCCTTTCGAGCCTTTGCAGGCACTTGGCGAGGCTTTCTATTACCAGGCTTTCAAGTGTAGCGTTGGGGTTGGACGTCATACTTTTAATTTATGCAACCTGCTTCAGCATGGCCGCCAGTTCGTCGTACATGAAAGGTTTATGAAGGATGGCGGTAGCGCCCTTATCCATGAGTTCCTGGTTGATGGTATCCTGCTGCACCGCCGTTACCATTACTATTTTGGCGGCCGGATTAATGGCTTTCAGCTCGGGCAGCGCTTCCAGGCCGGTTTTTACGGGCATGATCATGTCGAGCAGCACGAGCTCGGGCAGCGTGGCCTTGAAGACCTTTATAGCCTCTTCACCGTCGCCGGCTTCGCCCACAACCTCGTGACCCATCTCTGTCAGCAGGTCTTTCATCATGTCCCTGGTCATGGGATTGTCGTCAACCAGAAGTACTTTCATCAAAGCTCCAGAAAATTCAATAATATCGCCTGCCCTTTACCTATCTAAATTATATTACAAATATGAGCCCAATGCTCCAAATTTCGCGTGCCGCGGCCTCCTCCCCGCGCGCGGCTTTTGACTGCCGGGGCGGCATATCCTAAAATCTAGAGAGACAGCCGCGGTTAAGGGGAAAGGTATGGCAGATAAAAGAAGGGCCGGCAGAAACAAGCACAACTCAACCATAGAATTTTTTGACGACAAGGGCGGGCTGCTCGGCAGCGGCCGCCTGATCGACCATTCGGCCACGGGCGCCTCTTTCAGCGTGTCAGAACGCCATGTGCTGGGCGAACGCGTGCGGGCCAGGCTGCGGCTTTTTGAAAAAGGGATCCTGGACGTTACGGGTACCGTGGTGTGGCGGCGCCAGGCCGGGAACGTTACCGTCTACGGCGTGCGCTTCGACGCTACGTCTAAATATTATCCTACGGGTGAGAAGCGCGACTAGTGAAAGGAGGACTTAAATGGAAAATTCAGATAGTCTCGCTATGCCTGCGGTCGGACTGGTCGTCGGCCTGATAATCCTGGCCGTAGGCCTGTTCAAGGGCTCCAGGGCGCGGGTCGTGGCGGGCTGGACGAGAACGCCGGTCGGCTCCCTGAAAGAGAATGAACTGCAGATGTTCACCGGCAAGGCGCTTTCCTCCGTAACGGTGAATTCTCCCGTCACACAGACCCCTTGCGCTTTTTACCTGGAGACGGTGGAGGAATACTGTGGCGGAAGCCACGCTTCCGGCTGGCAGGTCGTAGAGCAGAAGCCCTATGGCGGTTTTTACGCGGACGACGGATCGGGTAAAGTTTTGGTGCTGCCGGGGGCCGGGAGCCTGGACCTGCTGAAGCCGGAAATTACCGGCGCCAGCGACGGAATTCCGATGGACACATATACCCGCTCTACCAGAAGAAGGGAACATTTTATCGCCGCGGGGGAGGACGTGACGGTTGTGGGTATTCCCGCGCCGCTCGGTAATCTGATGGGCGCGTTGCGCCGCGGCACAGGTTTCCAGGTGCCCCCGGATCTAATGAACGAATTGCTGGCGCTCGAAAAAGAAAAGGGCCCCACGGCCATCCTTTGCCTGTACGGCTCCGGTCTCCGCACCGTGGTCGACGCCGCTTACGAAGATTACCTCTCGGGCGTTAAGTCTTCTTCGGGCGTCTATCTCCAGATTGGAGGCCTTATCACCGTTGTCACCCTCGCCATGATTCTCTACACACTTAAAAGCCTCCTCGCCTCTGCCCCGGCAGGTTATTGAATATGGATAAAGCTATAGCGGCCAGGGAGATCTTGCTGCTGGGCGCGCTGCAGGCGGCGCGCCAGGCCGCGTTGGCCGCGGGGATAGAGATAGTCGCGCTTAAGGGGGCCGCATTGCTGGAACTAGGGATCTACCAACCGGGCGAAAGAGGGATGACCGACGCGGACGTGCTGGTCAGGCCCGCGGATCTGGAGCCTTTTGAAAAGCTCCTGGCGAAGCTTGGCTACCAGGCCATGCCCAATAGCGCGGACGCGTGGTTTAAGCCCTCTGGCGGGGCCGCGCCGCCCGCCATCCTGGACCTGCATACCGGCCTCTGGCATATAAAAGGCACCGACGAACTTTTTAAATGGGGCCTCGAGCCGGGGCCTGAAGGGCTCACGCTCAACCTCGCTGATCTATTTTTGCACGCCGCCGCGCACCCGCTGCTTCACCACGGCGAACTCACGCCTAAAAATCTTGAAGACTGCGCCCGCATAGCCCTGCACGCGCCCGGCGACGGAAAAAAATTCTGGGCCTCCGTAGTACGCAAGACCGGGGCCTATAATATGCGCGCGGCCGCCTGGCCGGTAATAACGCGCCTCGGCGCGGGCCAGCTCAAGATCCCCGCCGAAGCCCTTGCCGGGCTGGCCCCGCGCGGCCTTGAAAAAATAAAGGCGGCTTTCTTCGAGAAAGCCGCCAGGGAACATTCAATCTTTCTGGAATACCTGCTGCCCGCCCTTCAGCGCCCGGCGCTGGTGGCGCAATATCTTATTCCGGAAAAGCGCTTCATGCTGCGCCGCTACGGCGCCGCGAACCTCGCGCTTTACCTGCTGCGTCCCTTAAGACTTTTTTGGACCATTTTCCGGAAGCGCTAAGCCTCGCACCAGCGTAAGTATCTTCAGGATGTTGGACAGCCGCTCTATGCCGGGCGGCTTGATGATAAAATCGAAAGCCCCTTCCGTAACGGCCTTGGCCGCCAGGTCGGCGTTGTCCAGGCCGGTCAGGATTATCACGCAGACGTCTTTATTTTTTTCCCTGGCCAGGAACGAAAGTTCCAGCCCGGAAGCGCCGCGCAGGTAAATGGCCGTGATCAGCACATCGAAATTTTTTTCCTTAAGCAGCGGGCGGGCCAGCTTGGCGTCCTGCAGCCGGGTTACTTCGAATTGCGGAAAATTAGCCAGGATCTCGTCGACCCGGTCTATTACGTAGCCCTCTTCCTCCAGGAACAGAAGTTGCTTTTTATCCATTACCATTCCACCCACCAGCGGGCTAGTTCCAGCTTGGCGTAATACTTGGGGTTGCGTTCCTCGATCTCTTTGAAATCCACGGTCCTTTCTATAGAAGTAAGCGGGTATTCCAACAGGTCTACGGCATGCGGGGGGATCTGTGCGAAGTCTGCGTCGAGCACCAGTTCGGCCAACGGCCTGGTGAGCGAGCCCTTGTTAACTTTTACCACCTTGGCTATTTCGCCGGTGGAGAGCGCCACATAGGAGCCGCACGGGTAGATAGAAAGGGCGGAGAGGAGCGCCTTGACCACACGCGAGTTGAAGCCGCGGCCTTCCTTCTCGATCAGTTCCTTTATTACTTCCGGCGGGTTAAGCGGGCCGCGCCAGGCGCGTGGGTGCGTCATGGCCTCGTAAACATCGGCTATGCCGATAATCTGGGCCAGCGGGTCTATCTCCTCGCTGGAGATGCGGTCCGGGTAGCCGGAGCCGTCCATACGCTCGTGCGTCTGCAGGATAATCCGCTTTGCGCGGTCCTTGATCCTGTAATCTATGTCCACTATCCGGTCCAGCTTTTCCATGCCGGCCTCGGTGTGCAGCGTTATTTCGGCAAATTCATTATCGGTCAGGCGGGCTTCGCTGTGGTAGAGCTGGTCATAGGCTGTCATGCCTATGTCGTGCGCCATCGCGCAGAACCCAAGCAGGCTGAGCTCAGACTGTTCCAGGTCCATGGCCTGGCCCATCGCTATAGCTAGAATGGCGGTGTTGGCGGTATGGGCGTGCAGGTAATCTTCCGCGGTGGCAAACGTGGCGTAGTTCAGAAGGACGTTGTTGGTTTTGAGCGTTTCGGCGGCCAGGTTGCAGGTGCGCAGGATGGCCTCGTATTTTTCAGTATAGGGCTGGTCTATATGGCGCAGCAGTTCCCCGGCCTGCTTCATTACGTTGGAATAAACAGCCCTGGCTTTTATATCCAGATCCCGGAACGGCACGGCCGGTTCCCTTGGGGCGTTGCGCGTTTCCCTGGTGCGCGGTTTGTAAGCTGTGTCACCGCTATTTACGGCGTCTTCGCGGTCCTGGGTGCGGGGGACCTCCGGGACGGGCTTGGGGGCCGCGGCCATGGGGGCAGGCTGCGGTTCTTTCAGCGGGGGTAATTCCTGACGGACCCGCTTTTGAGGTAAAGGCTTGGCTGGTTCGCTCCGGGGCTTATTAAGGTCTGAGAACTTCATAGGTATATTATAGAAGGCCCCGGTTAAATATAGGTTACAGAATAGTTGCGTGAAAGTGCGGGGCGGGAGCCCGGCGCCTTAGAGTTTCTTTTCGAAGACGCGGTATTTGCGGTACAGGTCGGAGCCCAGCGCCTCGATGGTGGTGTTAATCAGCGTATTGTCTTCCAGCGTCCAGGACATTTCGCCGTATTCCCAGCCCATCTTAATGGCGGATTCGATGGCCTGCTTGATAAGCAGGAGCTCTATACCCTTGCCGCGGAATTCCTTCTTGATGCCCAGCGTTAGCATGCGCCCGCGGTTGAGCTTGAAGGAAAAGCGGTACAGGAAAGGGAGTAGGTTGAGGGGGCCGAGCGCGCCGTTGACGTGCTTGAGCGCTATGTTGAAGTCCGGCAGCAGCAGGCAGAAGCCGGCAGGCTTGCCTTCGACGCGCGCAAAATACAGATATTCCGGCTTGAGCATCGGTTTCAGGGCTTTGGCCAGATCGTCCATTTCATCGGGGGTCATGGGGACGAAGCCCCAGTTCTTTTCCCAGGCTGAATTGTAAATATCTTTGAATTCGCCCAGGATCCCGCTTATGTTCCTGACGTCGGCCAGGTTGATGGTTATCTTCCCGTCGCGGGTCATGCGCTTTACAATTTTCTCGAAGCGTTCGGGGAAGCCCTTGGCCGTGGGGTACATATAGGCGTAAAGGTCCTTCGCTTTGGTAAAGCCGGCGGCTTCGGCCAATTCCAGATAATACGGGGGATTGTAGGGCATCATCACCATCGGCGGGCCGTCGAAGCCTTCCAGCAGCATGCCGCAGGTTTCGTTGGTAGAAGGGTTTACGGGGCCTATTACCGAATCCATGCCTTTAATTTTAAGCCAGGCGCAGGCGGCGTTGAACAGCGCGCCGGAGATCTCCTTGTCGTTCTCGCAGTCGAAGAAGCCGAAAAAGCCGGCCTTGTCGCCGTGGAAATTGTTGTGGGCCTGGTTGGTGATGGCCGCTATTCGGCCAACGGGGCGGCCGCCGCTGTAGACCATGAAAAGTTTGCGTTCGGCATGGCGCCAGAAAGGGTGCCCGGTCTCGAGCTGGTGGCGTACGTCCTTCTTGAGGTCGCCCACCCAGTACTGGTGGCCCTTGAACAAGGCGTAGGGATAGTCTATGAAAGCGCCGAGGTTCGCTTCGGTTATTTCCCGTATTTCAATTGACATAATTGTTGCTATGCAGGAGCGGCTTTCCGCACTGCGCGCGCGGTTCCGCCGGCTTACTTTACCAGCACCGGCTTCTTCCTGAGAACTTTCTTTACGCAGGTTTCGAAAATATCTAGGGCTCGGTCCAGCTGTTCGCGGGTATGCGTGGCGGTTACCACTACGCGCAGCAGCGAGCGCTTGGGCGGCACCGCGGGGCTAACTACGGGGTTGGTGAACAGGCCCCTGTCGTAAAGCATACGCCAAAGCATAAAGGTCTTTTCGTTATCGCCTATCACCACCGGGATGATGGGGGATTTGGTCTCGCCGGTGTTCAGTCCCATCCGTTTAAAATTCTTCATCAGGTAGGCGGAGTTGTCCCACAGCTTCTTGATGCGCTGGGGCTCGGCCTCTATAATGTCGATGGCCTTGGAAATGGCGGCCACGGAAGCGGGCGGCAGGGCCGCGGAGAAGATCATGGAGCGGGAAACGTGCTGGATGTAGTGGATAATGTCTTCGTCGCCCACGGCGAAGCCGCCGACCGAGGCGAAGGATTTGGAGCAGGTGCCCACCACCAGGTCCACGTCCTTGTGGTTCAGGCCGAAATGTTCACAGGTGCCGCGGCCGTGTTTGCCCATTACGCCGGTGGCGTGCGCGTCATCCACCATCAGGCGGGCGCCGTACTTTCTGCAGAGCTTGGAAATTTCGGGGATGGGGGCTATGTCCCCTTCCATCGAGAACACGCCATCTACGATTACCAGCTTGCCGTGGCCGGGGCCGATCTCTTTCAGCACGCGCTCCAGGTCCACCATGTTGTTATGCTTGAAGCGGCGGATCTCGCCGTGGGAGAGGCGGCAGCCGTCGAGGATGCTGGCGTGATCCAGTTTGTCCACTATCGCAAAATCGCCTTTACCGACCAGCGCGGAAACCACGCCCAGATTCATCTGGTAGCCGCTGGCGTAGACCAGCGCGGCTTCGCGCTCCTTGAAGGCCGCGAGTTTGCGCTCCAGCTCCATGTGCAGCACGGTGTTCCCGTTCAGGAAACGTGAGCCGGCCACGCCGGTGCCGAATTTCTTCACGGCGTCGATGGATGCTTGCTTCATGCGTGGGTCGTTGGCCAGGCCGAGATAGTTGTTGGAGCCGAACATGATGAACTTTTTGCCTTCGATCATCACTTCAGGAGCCTGTTCGGATTCCAGGGCTTTAAAATAGGGGTATATGCCGGATTCTATGAGTTGCCGGGCAATGGTGAAATTTCTGCATTTTTCAAAAAGGTCGGTCATAAGGTACTGACTATTTTATTAAATTGGGGGTCTAAATGATAGGGAGAACTGGCCGCGGCGCCAGCGGGTTATTTTCTACCCAGTTTGGAGGCAAGGGCGGTAGTCGACCGGCCTTTCAACAGCGGGATAAGCGCTACCCGGCCGGCGAATTCGGCGCCGACCACTGTCCCTTTGCGGTAATCCGCGCCTTTGGCCAGGATATCCGGGCGCAGGGCTTTTATTACCTTAAAAGGGGTGTCTTCGCCGAAAATTATTACCGCGTCCACGGCCTGCAGCGCGGCCAGCACTAAAGCGCGGTCCCTGACCTTGTTGAACGGACGGGCGGGGCCTTTCAGCCGCCGCACCGAGGCGTCTGAGTTAAGGCCCAAGAACAGGAAATCCCCCAGGGAACGGGCTTTTTCCAGGGAAGCGATATGGCCGGCGTGCAGCAGGTCAAAGCAGCCGTTGGTGAAAACGGCCTTCTTGCCCCGGCGCTTAAGGGCCGCGCGCAGCGCCACGGCTTTCTTAAGGGAGATTATTTTGCCGGCTGTGTTCATGCTTTTACGGGTTCAGCGGGGGCCAGCAGCCTCTCCATGAAGCCGGTATCGGTTTTGCCGGCCTTGAAGTCGGCGTTCTCCACTATCAGCTGGTGGGCGTCTATGGTGGTTTTTACTCCGCATACTTTGAATTCGGCCAGCGCGCGGGCGCTGCGGGCCACCGCGCTGGCGCGGTCAGGTCCCCAGATTATAAGTTTGGCGAGCATGCTGTCGTAGTAGACTGGCAGGTTGTAGCCGGCGTAAACATGGGTGTCTATGCGCACCCCGGGGCCGCCAGGCAGTGTCCATTCTTCGATGCGGCCCACCGACGGCGCGAAGTTACGGCTGAAATCTTCGGCGTTGATGCGGTGCTCAATGCAGTGGCCGTGCAGCGGCACGGTGTGCCCGCCGGTGTAGGTGAGGCTTTCGCCCGAGGCCGCCAGCAGCTGCTCGCGCACCAGGTCGAAGCCGGTAATATACTCGGTTACCGGGTGCTCAACCTGCAGGCGGGTGTTCACTTCCATGAAATAAAATTCGCCGGTCTGTGTCAGCAGAAATTCTACGGTGCCCACGCCCACGTAATTGGCGGCCTCGGCCAGTTTAACGGCGGCTTCTTCCAGGCTCTCGCGCAGCTTCTTGCCTACGGCGGGCGAGGGAGATTCCTCCACCAGTTTCTGGTGGCGGCGCTGAATGGAGCAGTCGCGCTCCGGGAAAGCTATCACGTGGCCGTGGGAGTCGCGCGCGAACTGCACCTCTATATGGCGGGGCAGCTCTATATACTTCTCGAAATAGACGTCCCCGTTGCCGAAAGCGGCCTTGGATTCGCTCTGCGCCATGTTCATTTCGTTCTTAAGCTGGGAGGCTTCTCGCACTATGCGGATGCCTTTCCCGCCGCCGCCGGCGGCCGCTTTGATCATGATGGGGTAGCCGATCCTGGCGGCCTGGGCCGCCGCGTCCTTGTAGACGCAGTCCTTGGTGCCTGGCGTAACGGCTATGCCGGCTTTAACGGCCATTTTTCTGGCCTCTGCCTTGTGGCCGAGCTGCTGGATGGACTTGGGCGAGGGGCCAATGAAAGTAATACCGTTGTCGCGGCAGGCGGCGGAGAAGTCCGCGTTCTCGGACAGAAAGCCGTAGCCGGGGTGGACGGCGTCCGCGCCGGTGACCTTGGCGGCGGAAATGATAGCGGGGATGCTTAGGTAGCTTTCGCGGGCAATGGCTGGCCCTATGCAGACGGCCTCGTCGGCCAGGCGCACGTGTAGCGAGGAGCGGTCCGCTTCGGAATAGACCGCCACGGACTTAACTCCCATCTCGCGCAGCGTCCTTATGACGCGCACGGCTATTTCTCCGCGGTTTGCAATTAAAACTTTATTGAACATGTGTCCTCCAGGATCGGTAGTGTCGGTTAGTCGGTCCCTCTTTGGGGCGGCGGCGGGGGAGGCGGAGCCTTCTCCACCTTGGCCTTGTTGGTCCAGAGGTTGACCAAGAAAATAAAAACATCCTGAGCTTCCTTCTTGCGGGTGCGGGGGTTCACGGATTCCTGGCGCAGAAAAACCCGGTATTCCGGGCCGCCCATGTGCACCGCCAGCCATTGGTCCTTGGGCAGCAGCCAGGCGTTCTTCGGCCCCAGCCTGGTTTTAAGCGCCTCAAGCTGAAGCCGGCGGGCTTCCGCTATGGGCGGCATATTATGTTGAAAACGGGAGCGCTGCGCGTAAGCGATGGCCGCCGGGCCGGCGCTGCCGCTAAGGTAGCCAAGGCGTTTTCTCGCCTCTTCCCTGTTGGGGCTTTCAGTGCAGCTGGTCTCGGCTTTCAGCACGTCCTGCAGCGCGTTTTCATAATCTTTAAGGGCTATAAAGGAATCGGCCCTGTTCAGGTAGAGCGGGCACTGTTCCAGAGCGGTGAGCCCCGGCCATTTAAGTAGCTTCTCGTATTCCTGCAGGGCCTCTCTGTCGCGCTGCAGGTAGCGCAGGCTGTCGGTGTAACAAAGGTTGTACCAGAACAGCTCCTCGCTGGAATAGCCCACCGGGTAAGTGGTGGCGCTATCCACCGTCCTCTTGCATGACTCCGCCGCTTTCTCGAAAAGGCCCATGTAAAACTCGGAAGTGCACAGGTAGCCGGACGAGCGGGGGTCTATCGGGTCGGTCAGGTACAGCTTTTGCGAAAGGAAAAGGGCCTGCGGAAAATCCTGCTTCTTAAGGGCTTCCTGGATAGGCTGGAAGAAAACCCAGATATAGGGCCTGGTCCAGCGGTCATGCTCGTGCACGAAGGAAATATAATCGGTCTTCCAGGGCGCGGAGCCTTCCTTGAGCTGGTAGCTCAGCATGGCCGCGTCCTTGCTCATGGCGAAAACCTGCACGTCCTTGAATTCCCAGGCTGGCACGCTGGAGTAATAATCCTTGCTGTTCTTCTCGTACTCTTCCAAGGTGCAGGCCGATTTGGAATTAGAGGAAAGCAGACTGTAGGCCTTCTCGTATTTAGCCTGGGAAATATCCGACAGGTAGGACTTGGCGGTCATGAGCAGGCGCAGGCGCGGCAGGTAGGGCGCGGCAATAATGTAAAGGATGGCCAGCAGCGCCAGCAGCAGCAGTCCGGTCAGGATGGCGCTCGAGAATTTTTTGAGTACGCTCTGAGTGCCGCCCGTGGCCGGCTTGCGTACAAAAACGGTCTGCGTTCCAGGCCGGAGCGGGCCCAGGCCGGGCTTTTCGGGGACGGGCGAGACGGCGGCCGGTGCCTGCGCGGGCGTGGCGGTCGGGGGTGTGCGGCCCCTGAAAGATTGTTCTTTTTCGCTGACGGTGTCCTGAATAGACTCCATCTCCAGTTTGAAAGTTTTTTTCTCAGGCTCCTGGGCCGGCGGGGGCGCGGGCACAGGTTCCGGAGCGGGAGGAGCGGGTACAGGGTCAGGAGCGGGAGAAAAGGGCGAGGGCGCCGGAATAGGCTCCGGAACCGGAGCCGCGGCAGCCGGGTTTTCCAGCTTGGGCGCGGCCAGGATCATGATCGAACCGCACTGGTCGCAGTAGTTCTTCTCTACTGAGTTGGCAAAGCCGCAAGCCGCGCAGACTTTTTCAAGCTGTGCGTGGCATTTAATGCAGGTGTCCCCGAGGAGGTTCGGCAGATAGCCGCACTTGGGGCACTTGATGACGGAGGGTTTTGCCATTACTGCTATTTGGGCTCGATAAAGAACACGGGCTGGCCATATTCCACCGGCTTGCCTTCTTCTATGGAAATTATCTTGAGCAGCCCGGTGGAGGGGGCGGTTACGCTCTTGAAATCTTTACCCACTTCTACCACGCCCAGTTCCTGGCCGCTCTTCACGGAGGACCCTTCTTTAAGCAGATTGGTCTTGCCGGGGCGGGCGAAATGGAAGATGCCGATAGAGGGGGACAGTACCGGCTCCATGGTGGAGGTTATGTAGGTATTGTGTGCGGGATTATTATTCAGCTTCAGGCTGATCTTGTCTTCCCCGCTGCGCCAGGTTATTTCCTCGAGGTCGGTACTTTCCATCCACTTGGTGAGTTTAGCGAGTGTCTTAACTTCCATGTTGTATGCCTCCGTAAATTATTATCTGGTTATAGCCCGGCTTCCGACGGGTTGAAGGAATGCGGCAGCAGTTTGCCCGCGGTGGTGAAGGTTACTTTTTCCTTCTTCTCCAGCGGCTGCCAGTCCACGTAGATCATCTCCGCGTCTTTGTCGGCGAATTCTATGATTACCTGGCGGCAGGCGCCGCAGGGGGCGGCCGACTTGGCCACCACGCAAAGGGCTTTTATGCGTTTCTCGCCGCTGGAAATGGCCTTGAAGATGGCCACGCGCTCGGCGCAGATGGCCAGCCCGAAAGAGGCGTTCTCCACGTTGCAGCCGGTGTAAACGCGGCCGGACTCGGTAAGCACCGCGGCGCCAACCGGGTAGCGCGAATAGGGGCTGTAGGAGTTCTTCTGGGCGATCTTGGCGGCTTCTATCAGCCTCTTGCGCTCGGCAGGCCTGCCTTTGTGAATTTTTTTTACGACGGTCTTTTTGGCCATTTTAACCCTCCAGGATGAGTTTAAGCTTGGTGTAAGTCTTGGCCGGGAAATTCTCCTTGTGCGTGAGCATGGAGCTCTTCGTGAAGGAGGGGCAGCCGTTGCGGCAGCCGGCTTTGGCTACCAGCGGGATGATCTGCACCAGCAGCCGGCGGATATTCTCGACGTTAGCCTGCAGGGTCTCGGAAACCTTGTGCTGGCTGACTTCCTCGCCTTCTTTCCAGCAGTCGTAGTCGGTTACCAGCGAGACCGGAGCGTAATGGAAACCGGCTTCGCGGGCGAGCTTGGCCTCGGTGGCCATGGTCATGCCGATAATGGAATAGCCCATCTTGCGGTGGAAGTTGGATTCGGCCTTGGTGGAGAAGGCGGGGCCTTCCATGCAGCAGTAGGTGCCGCCTTTGTGGCAGGTAATCCCGAGCTTTTTGGCTTCCTTGTACATCATGTCGGAAATGTCCAGGCAGAACGGTTCGGCCAGGGGCACATGGCCCACTATGCCGTTGCCGAAGAAGGTGGAGGGGCGGCCCTTGGTCTGGTCCACGAACTGGTCGGGGAACACGAAGTGGGTGGGGACAAGCTCTTCTTTGAGCGAGCCTACCGCGCTGGCGGAAATAATGGTCTTTACGCCTATGGATTTGAGGGCCCACATGTTGGCGCGCTGGTTGATCTCGCCCGGGAGAATGGCGTGCTTGCGGCCATGGCGGGGCAGGAACACTACTTTAACTCCGGAAAGGGTGCCGAGGATAAGGTTGTCGGAGGGGGCGCCAAAGGGGGTTTTTATCTTGATTTCCCTTATGATCTTGAGCTCTTTCATGGCGTAAAGCCCGGTGCCGCCTATTACGCCTATTTCCGCAAGTACCTTATTAGCCATTTCAAACTCCTTGCCTTAATTTATGTGAAATCGTCCTATGACCGGAGGCCCGTTAAGGCCGTCCCGCCATTAATAAGTATTTTATAATAATTAAAGCCTGTAAACACACTTTTTCCGTAATCCCTATTAACGGTGGGAACTTGATGGCCGGGCGGGGCAGCACCCCCGAGCACCCGTTGCGGAAGGGGGGCAGGGCCGGGCAGGGTAAGCCGCCGCTCGCCCGGACTGCAGGGAACCCTTGCGTCGGTTCCCCCCGCCTTGGGAAATTATGGCGGGGCCCCCCTCCGCAACGGGCGCTCGGCAGCTTACCCTGCCCGGCCCTTGCGTTATGTGTATAAAAAAGAAAAAGCCGCGCTTTGGGCGCGGCCTTCTCTTTTTTTGTTCGGGTTCAGGCTACGTTTTCGAAGCCGGGGTACATCGGGAAGCCGTCGCAGAGTTTCTTGACCTGCTCCTTGATCCCCTTCAGTGCCTTGTCGTCGTTCTTGTGGGCAATGGCGTCGTCCAGCAGGCCCGCTATCATAACCATCTGTTTTTCCTTCATGCCGCGGGTGGTAACGGCCGGGGAACCTATGCGAATGCCGCTGGTGATCATCGGCTTCTGGGGGTCGAACGGGATGGTGTTCTTGTTAACCGTTATCCCGGCCTTGTCCAGCGCCTTCTCGGCCTCCAGGCCGGTGATGTTCTTGGCGCGCAGGTCCACGCTGAGCAGGTGGCAGTCCGTGCCGCCGGAAACTATGCGGTAGCCGCGGCCCTGCAGCTCGCGGGAGAGCTTGCGGGCGTTCTTGAGCACCTGCGTCTGATATTCTTTGAACTTGGGCGAAAGGGCCTCTTTGAAGCAGACCGCTTTGCCGGCAATGGCGTGCATCAGCGGGCCGCCCTGGTTGCCGGGGAAGTTGGTGCGGTCCACGGAGCGCGCGTACACGCCCTTTGAGAGGATCAGGCCGCCGCGGGGGCCGCGCAGGGTTTTATGCGTGGTGGTGGTGACAATGTCGGCGTATTCGACCGGCGAGGGGTAAATCCCGGCGGCGATGAGTCCGGCGTAGTGGGCTATATCGGTGACCAGGAAGCACTTCCAGTTATCGGCGGCGCGCTTGATGCGGGCCCAGTCCCATTTGCGGGAGTAGTTGGAAGCGCCTGCCATGATCAGCTTGGGGCGCTCTTTTTCTATCAGCTTTTCCATTTCCTCGTAGTCGATCAGCTCGGTGTCCTGCTTGACGTTCATTGTTACTATTTTGAAGTAGCGGCCGGAGAAGTTGAGCGGGTGGCCGTGGCTGAGGTGGCCGCCGTGGGAGAGGTTAAGGCCCATTACGGTGTCGCCGGGGTTGATAAGGGAGAGGTAGGCGGCTATGTTGGCCTGGGTGCCGGAGTGGGGC
>JBBRDG010000046.1:0-18812 GCA_038204165.1 Elusimicrobiales bacterium | reverse complement strand
GGTAACAGAAAAATTCATCACCATCGCCGGGGCCGTAAAGAAGCCCGCCACCTTCAAGGTGCCGGTGGGCATAACCTGGACGGAAGCCGTGGAACTTTGCGGCGGCTGCACCGTGAAGGAGCCGGCCTACATCGACGGCGGCCCCATGATGGGCAAGGTGGCTACGGATTTCAGCGCGCCGGTTACCAAGGCTTCTGCCGGTATCATAGTGCTGCCGAAGGACCACCCTCTTATCGTCAGGAAGGCGCTTAGCCGCCCTGTTTTTTCCCGCATTAACCGCTCCGTCTGCGACCAGTGCTCTTTCTGTACCGAGCTCTGCCCGCGCTACCTGCTGGGGCACAACGTACAGCCGCACCGCGTGATGCGCAGCCAGCTTTTTTCCGCCGGGCCGGAGCATAAATTGCACAGCCAATACGGCCTGCTTTGCTGCGAGTGCTCGCTCTGCTCCCTCTACTCCTGCCCCGAGGGGCTGAACCCGCGCGAAGCCTGCGTGGCGGCCAAGTCCGACCTGCGGGAACTGAAAATGGGCTTCAAGAATTCCGCGCTGAACAAAGGCTGTCCGCCTAAGGCGCACCCGGTGAGAGATTTTCGCAAGGTGCCGGTTTCCAAGCTGGTACAGCGGCTGGGGCTTACGGATTACAACAAGAACGCTCCCTGGACAGAGGTAAATTATAAGCCCGCCAAGGTCAGAATTTTAATGAGCCAGCACATCGGCGTGCCTTGCTCGCCCGTAGTGAAGGAAGGGCAGCGCGTGCAGAAAGGCGCGGTGGTGGGGGACGTTCCCGCCGACAAACTGGGCTGCCCTGTGCACGCGAGCATTTCCGGTACGGTTACCAAAGTGAACGACAAATACGTAGAGATAGAGGCGTAGGAATCCAATTTATGCTGAACGCAATAGGCGGGGTTGAACTTTCGAGCGTGGCCAAGGGCATGGAAGCGGCCGACGCCATGTTGAAAACCGCAAACGTAAAACTTATCCTGGCGCGCTCCATTTGCCCCGGCAAGTATATTGTGATGGCCGCCGGGGACGTGGGCGACGTGACCGCCGCGGTGGACGCCGCCTCGGCCAAGGCCGCGCACGCGCTGGTGGACAGCTTCATAATCCCCAACATCCACCCTGAAGTTTTTCCCGCTATCGAAGGAACCACCGTGGTGGATACCCTGGAGTCCCTCGGCATCATCGAAGCTTTTTCCGTGTCGGCCCTGATCGAGGCCGCCGACGCCGCCGTAAAGGCCGCGCCGGTGAAGCTGATGGAGATCCGCCTGGCCATGGCGCTGGGCGGCAAGGCCTTCGTGACCCTGACGGGTTCCGTGGGCGCCGCCGAAACCGCCGTAGCCGCGGGCGCCGCGGTGGTGGCAAAAAAAGGCCTGCTGGTTGAAAAAGTGGTGATCCCCCAGCCCCGCCAGGAACTGCTGCGGGAGATGATCTGATTTCAAGAGGGCGGTACGGACCCCAAGTTTGTATAATTTTGTAATAACTTTAAGGAGAATCAATAATGGCTTCCGCTAAAAGAACCCCGATGATGGCCGGCAACTGGAAAATGCACCTGAATTCCAAGGAGGCCGCCGACCTGGCCGCCGCCATAAAGGCAGGCCTCGACCCCGACCTGAAGCACGACGTGCTGCTGGCCCCCACTTTCACCAACCTGCACGCCGTAAAGGCCGTGCTGGCCGGTTCCAGGATCATCCTCTCTTCCCAGGACGTGGCCTGGGAGGAAAAAGGCGCCTTCACCGGGGCCGTCTCCCCGTCGCAGCTCCAGGACGCGGGCTGCACCGCCGCCATTATCGGGCACTCCGAGCGCCGCAAGGTGTTTCTGGAGACCGACGAAATGATCAATAAGAAAATGAAGACCGCCATAAAGGCCGGCCTGCTCCCCGTGCTCTGCATCGGTGAAACCCTTGAAGAGCGCGAGAGCCAGCAGACCTACCGCGTGCTGGAGACCCAGCTGAACGGCGCTTTCGCCGGCATCACCGCCGCCGAGGCCGCTAAGGTCGTCGTCGCTTACGAGCCCGTCTGGGCTATAGGCACCGGCAAGACCGCCACCCCCGACCAGGCCCAGGACGCCCATGTTTTTGTGCGCAAGCAGCTGGCCCGCATCTACGGCCAGGGCTACGCCGACGCCGTGCGCGTGCTGTACGGCGGCTCGGTGAAGGCCGACAACGTGGACGAGCTGATGGCCCAGCCGGACATCGACGGCGCGCTGGTGGGCGGGGAAAGCCTTAAGTCCGACAAGTTCCTGCGCGTGATCCATTTTCAGCCCGTACTTTCAAGGTAAGCAACCAAAGGAAAACAACATGGACGAAAAACTTGTTAAAGAAATGGTGGAAGACATAAAGCTCCGCCAGCAGCGCTCCGAAAGGGCCGTGCCGATAGGCATTTCCAACCGCCACACGCATTTCACTAAAGAAGACTTTAAGACTCTGTTTGGCGCCGATTCCGAGCCCTGCACCCACAAGGTCATCAACCAGCCCGGGCAGTTCGCCTGCAAGGAACTGGTCGTCATTGAGGGCCCCAGGGGGGCGATAAAAGACGTGCGCATGATCGGGCCCTACCGCAAGTATAGCCAGATCGAAGTCTCCATGGCCGACGCTCGCAAACTGGGCATTGAGCCCCCTATCCGCGATTCCGGCAAGCTGGAGAATACTCCCGGCATCAAGATTACCGGTCCCGCGGGTAGCGTAACGCTCAAGAGCGGCGTGATCATGTCGAAGCGCCACATTCATTTCCACACCAGGGACGCCGAGGCCATGCAGGTTAAGGATGGGCAGGAAGTGCGCATTCTCTGCGGCAGGGGCACCGAGCGCGAGACCATCTACGAGCGCGTGCTGTGCCGCGTGTCGGACCAGTACGCGCTGGAGCTGCACCTGGACGTGGAAGAAGCCAACGCCTGCGGCATGAAGAACGGCGACAAAGCGTATATCGTTTAGGTTTTAGCGGAATATTTTGGTAGTTTTACAGGAGGATACAATGGAAGCACTCGGAATGATAGAAACCAAGGGCCTCGTGGCCTGTGTAGAAGCCGCCGACGCCGCTGTGAAAGCGGCCAACGTGAAGATAGTCGGCTACGAAAAGATAGGCTCGGGCCTGGTCACCATCCTTTTCAGGGGTGAAGTAGCCGCCTGCCGCGCCGCTTGCGACTCCGGCGCCGCCGCCGCCCAGAAAGTGGGCGAGCTCGTGAGCGTGCACGTGATACCGCAGCCCCACGGCGACCTGGAAGGCAAGCTGCCCATAAGCGAAGCCAAGCGCAAATAAGCCGGACTGGGAGGGGAAAGGGGCCGCAAAGGCCCCGCCCCTTTACGTATGTGGAGGAATCATGCTATTCGCACGAGTAGTGGGTAACGTGGTGTGTACCCGCAAAGACGATAAACTAGTTGGTACCAAGCTGCTTATGGTGCAGCCGGTGGGCCTGGACGATAAGCCGCGCGGCAACCCCATTGTTGGCGTCGACGCCGTAGGCGCCGGCACCGGCGAGCTGGTCCTGCTGGTGCAGGGCTCCAGCGCACGCCAGACCACCAAGACCGAGAGCGCGCCGGTGGACTGCACCATTTTCGCGATAGTGGACACCATAGAGAAGGGCGGCAAGGTAGTGTTTAAAAAATCCGTCGGCAAGCTGGCCGACTGATCTCCGCCGGGCGGGGATCCGTTTTAGAGCGGAGAATTTATGTCTATCAGCGAAGAAGACCTTAAAAAGATCGTCTCCGAGGTCGTTAAAAGCCTCGGCAGCGCCGACCCTGTTGCCGGCCTCTCCGGCGGCCCGGTGTTTGAGAGCGTGGACGACGCGGTGAACGCCGCCGAGCAGGCTCAGCCGGTTTTTCAGGAACTGGGCCTTGGCGCGCGCGGCAAGATCATAGAGGCCATGCGCGAGGTTTCCAGGACCAACGCCCGCCGCTGGGCGGAGCTGGCCGTGGCCGAGACCGGCATGGGCCGCGTGGAGGACAAAGTCCTCAAGAACATGATAGTGGCGGACGGTACGCCCGGCGTAGAAGATCTGCGCTCCGTCTCCTACACCGGCGACAAGGGCATGACGCTGGTAGAGTACGCGCCTTTCGGCGTGGTCGCCTCCATCACCCCTTCCACCAACGCGGTGGCCACCATTATCAGCAACGCTATTGGCATCCTTTCCGCCGGCAACTCCGTGGTATTCTCGCCGCACCCGGCCGCCAAGGGCTGCGTGGCCGACGCTGTCCGCCTGCTGGACAAAGCTATAGTCGCCGCGGGCGGGCCGGCCAACCTGGTCGTAACTATGGCCAACCCCACTCCGGACATTACTAAACAGCTTTTAGGCCATCCGAAGGGCCGTATGAACATAGTGACCGGCGGGCCCGCCATAGTGAAAGTAGCGATGACCGCGGGCAAGGCCTGCAAAACCATTGCCGCCGGCCCCGGCAACCCGCCGATAGTAGTGGATGAGACCGCCGATTTTCCGAACTGCGCCGCCGAGATAATCTACGGCTGCGGCTTCGACAATAACGTGCTCTGCATCGCCGAGAAAGAGGTTATAGTGGTGGAGGCCGCGCGCGACCGTTTCCTGGCCGCGATGCGCGCAGACAGCCGCGCCTACGAGCTTAACCGCGAGCAGGCCGCCGAGCTTACCAAGCTGATCATTCTCGAGCCCGGCAAAGAGCCCAAGGTGAACCGCAAATTCATAGGCAAGAACCCGTCAGTGATCGCCAAGGCTATCGGCCTAAACCTTTCGGACGATATCCGCGTGCTCTGGTTCGAGGCGCCTAACGACCATCCTTTCGTAGTGAGCGAGCAGCTGATGCCCGTGCTGCCGGTGACCACCGCGCGCAACGTGGACGAGGCCATAGAGCTGGCTTATAAACTGGAGTGGGAACACCACCACACCGCCGGGATGTATTCCACCAACGTGCACAACCTTACCAAGATGAGCCGCCGCATGGCGTGCTCCATCTTTGTGAAGAACGCGTGCACGCTGCACGGCCTGGGCCTGGGCGAGGGCTACGCCTCCATGTCCATCGGTACGCCCACCGGCGACGGCATCACCAAGACCAGCCATTTTGCGCGCCCGCTGCAGTGCAGTGTGGTCGGAGATCTCAGGATAGCTTAAGGAGCTAATATGCAGGCAAACATCGCCATAGGCTTTATCGAAACTTCTTCCATAGCAAAAGGCGTGGAAACGCTGGACGCCATGTGCAAGGCCGCCGGGGTGAACCCGGAGATGCACCAGGCCATCTCTAAAGGCAAATATATCATAGTAGTGTCCGGGCCGCTGGGCGAGGTGGAATCCTCCCTGGCGAAAGGCGCCGAGATGGCCGGGAAATGCATGATCGGCTGCCACATCATCCGCACTGTCCACGCCGGAGTGGCGGCCGCGCTGAACAAGAAAGTGAAGACAGAAAATATTGAGGCCGTGGGCATAGTAGAGACCAGGGAAGCCCTGCCCGCGCTGCTCGCCGCCGACGCGGCGGCCAAGGCCGCCTCCGTGCACGTGGTGGAAGTTAACACCGGCAAGGGCATAGGCGGCAAAGGCTACTTTGTGGTCTGCGGCGAGCCGGGCGCGGTGCGCACCGCGGTTGCCGCCGGCGTGAAGGCCATCGGCGAGGACGCCGTAATCAGCCGCATTGTGCTCCCGCAGGCGCACGCGCATATCCGTGAAGCGATAATGTGAGAGACTGACGATATATTTTAGGAGAACCTTATGAGATTAGTAATAGGCGCTGACCACGCGGGTTTCGAAGCCAAGGAAAGGATAAAGAAATTCCTGCAGGCCCTGGGGCACGACGTTGCCGACTTCGGCTGCTACTCCACGGCTCCGGTGGACTTTCCGGACATAGCCCTGCTGGTTAGCGAGGCCGTGCGTCGTAAGGAGTTCGACCGCGCCGTGCTGGTGGACGGCTTTAACGGCGCCATGCCGCTGGCCGCCAACAAGGTGCACGGCATTCGCGCCGTGGCCGCGTATGACACGATTTCGGCCCGCTTCGCCGCGGCGCACGAGGATTGCAACGTGCTCTGCCTGGGCGGCAAGACTCACGGCGAGCTGGCGCTTGAAGAAATGATTAAGGTCTGGCTCTCTACCCCTTTCGAGGGGGGCAAGTACCAGAAGCGCCTGGATAAAATAACCGCGATAGAACAGCGCTGCTGCTGAATTTAATATGAAACAGGCCAAGGTCATCGGACGGGTTTTCTGCTCCAGGCAGTGCTGCGGCATGGAGCAGAAGACGCTGCTGCTCATCCAGCCGCTGGACTGGGAAACCGACAAGCCCTCCGGCGACCCGATCGTGGCCGGGGATACCGTGGGCGCCGGTGCAGGAGAGACTGTTTTCTATGTGGCTTCCCGGGAGGCCATTCTGGCGTTTGAAGGCTGGGAGGGGGAGACCGCGGTTAATACCCCGCCCCCGCCGGTGGACGCGGCTATTGTGGGTATTATCGACGGCAAAAGTTTTCGCGCGGCATAAATTTATGTTCATAGCAAAAGTTATAGGCAATGTCTGGGCCACCCGCAAGCATCCGGGTCTGAAGAACGCCACCATGCTGCTGGTGAAGGCCGTGGACAGTATGGATAAGGATAAGCTGGTGGGCGAGGCCACGCTGGCTATCGACAGCCAGGGCGCGGGCCCCGGCGATATAGTGCTGATAGTGGACGAGGGCGGCTCGGCCAGAAAGATTTTGAAGAACTCCAAGGCGCCGGTGCGCACGGTAATAGCAGGCATAGTGGATAAAGTGCACATTACCGCAAAGGAAAAATAATATGAACGACGAAGATATAAAGAAAATAGCGGCGGAAGTGGCCAGGATCATGAAGGCCGGCGGGCAGCCCGCCCCCAGGCAGACCCTGGGCGATTCCGTCAGCATCGGCTCCGCCGGAAAAGTATTCCAGCGCCCGCTGGTTAACAAGCCTGCCGAAGGCAAGAAAGCCTGCTCCGGCCAGGGCGACTGCCGCCTGGAAGAGAACACCTGCTCCTCCTCTTGCCAGAACTGCAACCCGCTCACCAACTACACGGCCCAGCAGGTTAAAGCCAGCGTGGACCGCGTGACCTTCTGCAACCCGAATGAGCAGAGCTCCTCCATAGCGGGCATGATAGACCATACCCTGCTCAAGGCCAACGCTACTCAGGAAGAGATCGGCAAGCTTTGCGAAGAGGCCCGCAAGTACCACTTCGCTTCCGTCTGCGTTAACCCCGGCTACGTAGCCATGTCCGCCAGGCTGCTGCGCGGCAGCGGCGTTAAGGTCTGCACCGTAATCGGTTTTCCGCTGGGCTCCACCACGCCTACCGTTAAGGCTATCGAGGCCCGCGACGCCATAGCCAACGGCGCCGAGGAGATCGACATGGTGATAAATATCGGCGGGCTTAAGTCCGGCAACGACCAGCTGGTGCAGGACGATATTAAAGCCGTGCGCGAAGCCACCCGCGGCTACCTGCTGAAGGTAATCCTCGAGACCTCCTTCCTTACAAACGACGAGAAGGTCCGCGCCTGCAAAATGGCGAAGATTGCTCAGGCCGATTTTGTGAAAACCTCTACCGGCTTCGGCACTGGCGGCGCCACTCCCGAGGACGTGGCCCTGATGCGCCAGACCGTGGGCCCGGAGATGGGCGTGAAGGCTTCCGGCGGCATTAAGAACGCCGAAGTAGCCGCCGCCATGATCAAGGCCGGCGCCAACCGCCTGGGCACCAGCGCCAGCATCGCCATAGTTTCCGGCGGGGAAGCCGCCAAAGGCCAGTACTAACAGCGCAGCGTATTCATCACTATAGCGTGTTACTTAAGGAGAAGATAATATGTCAGAACCCAAAGAAGCGTTAGGAATGATAGAGACCAAGGGCTTTATAGGCATGATCGAAGCCTCCGACGCCATGAGCAAGGCCGCCAAGGTGCGCCTGCTGGGCTACGAGAAGATAGGCTCAGGCTACGTTACCACCCTTTGTGCGGGCGAAGTAGGCGCCGTGCGCGCCGCCGTAGAAGCCGGCGCCGCCGCCGCCCAGAAAGTGGGCGAGCTGGTGGGGATGCACGTAATTCCCCGGCCCGCCGACGAGCTGGACAAATACCTGTCCAAGATCTCGGTAAAAGCGTAAGGACGAGGACCAGGGATAGCGAAGCCGGCCTGCTAGCCGGCCGCTATCCGCAGTTTTATGCTTTCCAAAGGCGCGTTAGAGGATATTATAATGGAGCACCTCACCCGCAAGGCGGGCGCTCGCGCGGCTGCGCCCAGGAAAGTGCCCGAGCTTAAAAAAAAGGTCTTTTTAAGCGACAGCGACATGCGCAATCTCTTCAGGCCCGGAACCAGGACCGTGAAAATTCCAGCCAACGCCATAGTGAGCCCGCTCGCGATGGATTGGCTTGATTACGACGGCATAGAAATAGTACGTTAACCCCCGGAGGGTACCACACATGAAAAGCCAGACTGGCGTGATAGAAGGTTTTTACGGCGAGCAATGGAGCTGGGGTGAGCGTGCCGACTACGCCGCTTTCCTGCGTAAGCACGGTTTTTCTTTTTATATCTACGCGCCCAAGGCCGACGTGTACCTGCGCAAAAAATGGCGCGAACCCATGCCCAAGGCGATCGAGGAGAAACTCTTCAAGCTGGCCGGGCAGTGCCATTCGGCCGGCATAGAGTTCGGAGTGGGTTTCAGCCCCTATGAGATCTATCTGGCCCCTTTCGACATAGAAGTGAAGAAGCTGCTGCAGGCCCGGATCGACGTGTTCAACCGCATAGGCGTGGACAAGTTCTGTATCCTGATGGACGACATGAAGGGCGATCTGGACAATCTGGCCGAGCGGCAGATAGAAGTTGTCAACTGGATAGTCACCCGCTCCAACGCCAAACAGTTTGTGTTCTGCCCCACTTATTATTCCAACGACCCCGTACTGGAGAAGCTTTTCGGCAAGATGCCGGACGGTTATTTCGCGCAGCTTAACGCCGGGCTGGACAAGAAAGTGAGCATGTTCTGGACCGGGGAAGAGGTCTGCTCCAAGTCTTACACCGAGGCGGGCCTGAACGCCGCGGCGGAGAAGCTGGGCAGGAAACCGCTGCTCTGGGATAATTACCCTGTTAACGACGGCCCCAAGATGTGCAAGTTCCTGCACCTTAAACCCTTTACCGGCCGTCCCGCAGAGATGGGCGGCTGGCTGGGCGGCCATGCCGTGAACCCGATGAACCAGGCGACGCTTTCCAAGATCGTGCTGCTCACCCTTAAGCAGGAACTGGAGCAGGGCGCGGCCTATAATCCCGGGAAGGCCTTTATAAGGGCCGCGGACATGGTGACCTGTCACGACATGGCCCTGCTGCTGGAGCGCGATCTGCAGGCTTTTTCCGAAAAAGGCCTGGACGGGCTTACCGACGATGAAAAGGAATCCCTTAAAATGGATTATGCCGCTTTCCTGGAAGCCCGCGAGAACGACACCGCTCAGGCGGCGCGCGAAGTGACAGACTGGCTTTCAGGCAAATATAACGTTACCAAAGACTTGTTCCTGCGGCAATAAGCCGCCGCAGGGAAGGGGGCGTATGAAAAAAATATTTTTTATAGTTCTGCTGCTGGCGGCCTGTTGCTACTCGCTTCTGCAGTGGAATCCCGGCTTATATTACGGCGAGAGCGCCGTTTTTGATAATTTCACCCTGCATTCCAGCGAACCTCTGGAGGGCGACGTAGCGCGGCTTATCGTTAGGGTCAGGGAAAGGCTGGCGGCCTCTGAGTTTACGGCCGCCGGCGATACCTTCGACGTGTATATAGCCACCGCGGCCCGCGACTATTCTTTCTTCACGCCCTTCTGCAAGGACCATAATTCCTGCGTTAACGCGCTTAACGGGCATATCTTCATAGCCCCGGTAGACATTGAAAAGGACCTTATCCCGGCCGCAACCATAAACGAGACCAGGCATTTCAGTTCGGTGCTGGCCGGCGCGGCCGCGCGCGACCTGATCCGGCGCAGGATGCGGCCCCTCTCTTTCATTCTGCTGAGCGAGTGGTCGCTACGGGGCTACTCCGGGCTGATAGGCGGCACCGGCGAGCGCATGCCTTCCGAGATCTGCGACAAAACATTTGACGAAGGTACCGTAATGCGCGATTACGAGTACCGCCTGGCGGTGGAGTTCGCGATGAGCGAGGAAAGGATAAATTTCCGGTATCTGCTTGACAAGAACTACAGCTACGAACATATAGAAAAGCAGATGAAGCGGCGGTACTGCAACAGGTAGGAGGAGCTAATCGTAGCTGTCATCGCGCCGGTCCCGTTTTATCCCGGACCGGCGCTTCTTGCTTTCAAGGCGGCGCTGCTTGGAACCGTAGGATGGTTTGGTGGCGTGCCGGTGCTTGGGCGGGCGGGCGGCGCGGGCGATGAGTTCCCTAAGGCGTACGCGGACGGCCTGGCGGTTCTGTTCCTGGCTGCGGTATTCGCTCGCGATCAGGAGGATGTCTCCCTCGTCGGTAAGTTTGGAGCCGGCTAACGACTTCAGCCTTTCCTGTACGGCATAGGACAGCCCGGAAAGGCGCGGGAAAAAGCGCAGTTGTACGGTGGTGGCTACCTTGTTAACGTTCTGCCCGCCGTGCCCGCCGCTCCTTATGAACTTTTCCTCAAAAGAGCCGGGCGGCAAAGTTGGTCCCTCGTCAATCATGTTTAAATTTTACAAAAAACTGCGGCACAGTATTTAATCGTCTTGTAAGGAATATATGAAAAATATCGTTCTGGTCACCGGGGCTTCGGCCGGGATAGGGCACGCTACGGTGGAGCTTCTGCTTAAGAGCGGATATAAGGTATACGCCGGCGCGCGGCGGGTGGAGAAGATGAAAGACCTTGAGGCGCTGGGCGCCAGGGTAATTGCACTGGACGTTACGGACGAGGCTTCGCTAGTGCGCGCCATGGAACTTATTCTTAAGGAAGAGGGGAGACTGGACGTCCTTATCAATAACGCCGGCTACGGGGCGCACGGGGCGGTAGAGGACGTGCCATTGGCGGAGGCCAGGCGGCAGTTCGACGTTAACGTGTTCGGCCTGGCGCGGCTTACCCAGCTGGTCCTGCCGCACATGCGCGCGCGGGCGGCCGGGCGCATAGTTAATATTTCTTCAATAGCGGGCAAGATAACTACGCCCACCGGCGGCTGGTACCACGCCAGCAAGCACGCGGTGGAGGCCTATTCTGACGCCCTGCGGCTTGAAGTCGCCCAGTTCGGCATAAAGGTAATTCTGATTGAACCGGGGCCCATCAGGACAGAATGGGACAATACGGCCATGGTGAATCTGGAAAAATACTCCGGTGCCGGGGTCTACGGGCCATTGGTCAGGCGCATTACGGAAAAGTTCAGGGCCGGCTATCGGCGCGGGGCCCCGGGGCCGGAGGTGGTGGCCGCTAAAATACTAAAGGCCCTGCGCGCCGGCAGCCCGGCGGCGCGTTATGTTGTGCCGTTCCAGGCCTCTGTTATTATCTTCCTTAAGTGGCTGCTGCCCGACAGGGTGCTGGACTTGGGGATAAGGCGTATGCTTAAGATATAGAAATAAAAAAAACCCCGGCAGACCGGGGCTTTTTCTTTCACGCCTGCGGTTTACTCGGCGGAGTAGGTATAGGCGGGTTTCCTGCCGGAGCGGTCTATTATGGTCCAGTAGGACCTGCCGTTAAGGTGCGTGTTGAAGATCCAGTTCTGTTCAACGGTTTCGCCGTTGGCGGGCTGATTGGCGGCGTAAGGGCGTACGAGCGAGATGACGGATTCGCGGTCGTTTAGCAGAGCCAGGACTTTCTGGCGGGCCGTTTTAAGCTCGGACTTTGAAGGGGTGGAGGACGCGCCGAGTTGGGCGAGGGTCCTGGCGAGGGGGGCGTTGGGGTTCTTATAATTCTCCAGCATGTCCGTGAGGGCCAGGCGGAGCGCGTGTTCGAAACAGAAAGCGTTGCTGTAGTAGCTGCCCTGGCGGATGACTTCAGATTCGGGTACGTCCAGTGTGATGCTGTTAACTTCGAATTCCATGATCAGGAGCTCTTCGGCTCCGGAATAGTTGATTCCTTCGCGGGGGGAGGCTTTGGACGGGGCAGGGATTTCTATGGCGTCGAGTTTCTCACGGCTGACTTCCGGCGCCCACTGCGCGGCGGCCGGGCCGGCGCACAGGAAGCAGGTTAAAATTGCGGCTGATATTTTCATCTGGACTCTCCTCTGAAATTTGTTTCCCTAACCCTGCAGATAGTGTAGCACGGCCCGCGTTTTTCTCCTTTGACTATGGTCATGCTCGCGGAGAGGGGCTATTTTAGCAGTCAGGGGGGGTGAGTTGACAATTATAAACCCAAGGTGTATAATATTTTTAGCAAACAGGTAATACGAGTGCTAATTTAAAACGTGCGGGGACGGGTATGAGGGTTTTAAAACCGGAAGTTGCGCAGGACAGGAAAGAGAAGATCCTTAACTGGGTGGTGTACAACTATGTCAGCACCGGCCGCCCGGTAAGCTCGGAGCTGATTGCAGAAGAAGGCCGGTTCAACGTTTCCAGCGCTACCGTAAGGAATATATTAAAGGAACTTGAAGAGGGCGGCTACCTGTACCAGCCCCATACCTCCGGCGGGCGCATCCCTTCCGACAAAGGCTACCGCGCCTATGTGGACAATATCCTTAAGATGCAGCGCATGGCGGCCAGCGAGAAGGATCGCATGGAGCGCGAGTACGACCGCCGGGAGGAACAACTGGACGGCTTCCTTAAGAACACTTCCAGGATGCTGGCTGACATGTCCAAGTGGGCCGGCTTCGTGATGAGCGCCGACATGGACCTGGACAGTGTGAAGCGCCTGGATCTGCTCAGCATGGGGCCCAAGAGCGTGCTGTCGGTGATGTTCGCCAATTCCGGCCTGATAAAGCACGCGGCCTTCACGCTGGGGCACCCCGCCGACAAGGGCGCGGTGAAAGTGCTCTCGATGCGGCTGAACCGCCGCCTGCGGGACCTGCCCATTTCCGATATCCCGCAGGTCATCTTTAAAGAATTCCTGGCCCAGGAGCGGAACAAAGGCCTTGAAGAACTACTGCGAAAATTAGTGGAATACTTCCGGGGACTCTCAAAAAGCGAAGACGCGCTGTACCTGGAAGGGCTCAGCCGCATTTATTCCAACCTGGAAGCGGGCAACATGGAAGACTTGCGCAACGTAGCCCGGCTGCTGGAGGAAAAGGACCGGTTTTCCGGCCTGCTCCGCGAGCGCCTTAGAGATTGCGCCATAAAAACTAAAGCGATCTCTGTGCCGGGCAAGCGCCACGTAGTGGACGTTACGATCGGCTCCGAGAACAGCCTTAAGGAATTTAAGAATTTCAGCCTGGTTTCCAGCTACTACTGCATCAACGACAAGGCGGTGGGGTTGGTCGGGATACTCGGCTATAAACGCATGGAGTACCCGCGCATGATTTCCCTGGTGGACACCGTAAGTTCCATGATGGAGGATATGCTGGGTGAATGGGAGAAGATAGACTTCGAAGAATGACCGCTATGAAGAACCACAAAGAGGAAAAGAAGCATAAGGACGAGACGAAGCCGGAAGCCGTTGAATGTGTGTGCGGCGACGAAGCCCGCGCCGCCGAGGCGGCATCCGGCGAGCTGGAGAAGCAGTCCAAACAGTGCGCCGAGTATTACAATCAGCTGCTGCGCCTTCAGGCCGATTTTGAGAACTACCGCAAGCGCGTGGAAAAAGAAAAGCCTGAGTTGATAAAGTGGGGCAAGGCCGAGATCCTGATGAAGCTGATGCCGTTGTACGACCTGCTGCTGGCGGCGCACCTGCATATCAACAACAGCAAAGACGCCGGCAACAGCGGCGACGTGCTGAAGGGCCTGGAAATGATCTTCAAGGAATTCACCAAGGTGTTCGAGAGCGAGGGCATACGCCCGATGGAGCCGGTGGGCAAGCCCTACGACCCGATGGCCTCGGAGATCCTGGGCGTGGTGGACGGCACCGACGAGAATGACGGGCTGGTGACGGAGGAACTGCAGAAGGGGTTCTTCTACGGCGACAAGATTCTGCGCCCGGCTCGTGTTAAGATAGCCAAGAAGAAGGCGGCCCCGGCGCCGCAGGCGGAAAAGCCGGCGGAAGCGACGGGAGAATAAATTTTCAGCAACTTAATTTGGAGGAACTAATAAAATGGCAAAAATAATAGGAATAGACCTTGGAACTTCGAATACCGCGGCGGCCGTGATGGAAGGCGGCAAAGTCACCATCATCCCGTCGGCTGAAGGCACCACGCTGGGCGGCAAAGCTTTCCCTTCATACGTGGCCTTCGCCAAAGACGGCCAGATGCTGGTAGGCGAACCCGCTCGCAGGCAGGCCGTAGCCAACCCCGAGGGCACCATCTCCGCGTTCAAGCGCAAGATGGGCACCGACTTTAAGTACAACATCTCGGGCAAAGAGTTCACCCCACCACAGCTGGCGGCTTTCCTGCTGCAGAAAGTAAAGCGCGACGCCGAAGCTTTCCTGGGTGAGAAGGTGGAGAAGGCCGTCATTACCGTGCCGGCCTACTTCAACGACAACCAGCGCCAGGCCACCAAGGACGCCGGAACTATAGCGGGCCTAGAAGTGGTCCGCCTGGTGAACGAGCCCACCGCGGCCGCGCTGGCCTATGGCATCGATAAGGAAGGCCGCGACCAGAAGATCATGGTGTTCGACCTGGGCGGCGGCACGCTCGACGTTACCATCATGGAGCTGGGCAAGGAAGGCACGTTCGACGTGATCTCCACTTCCGGCGACACGCAGCTGGGCGGCACCGACATGGACAAGGCCCTGGTCGACTTCATCGCCGGCGAGTTCCGCAAGGACAACGGCATAGACCTGACCAAGGACGCCACCGCGCTGCAGCGCATCAAGGAAGCTTCCGAGAAGGCCAAGATCGAGCTCTCCACCACCATGGAGACCGAGATCAACCTGCCGTTCATCTCCGCCGACGCCACCGGCCCCAAGCATATGGCCCTGAAGCTCTCCCGCGCCCGCCTGGAATCCCTGGTGGATTCCATCGTGAAGCGCTGCCAGAAATCCATCGACACCGCGCTGGCCGACGCCAAGCTTAAGAGCTCCGACATCAGCCGCATTATCCTGGTGGGCGGCCCCACCCGCATGCCTATCGTGCAGAAGTTCATGGAAGAATACGTGGGCAAGAAGATCGAGCACGGCGTGGACCCCATGGAGTGCGTGGCTTCCGGCGCCGCGGTACAGGCCGCGGTGCTTACCGGCGACGTGAAGGACGTGCTGCTGCTCGACGTTACCCCGCTGTCCCTGGGCATCGAGACCCTGGGCTCCGTGATGACCAAACTGATCGACAAGAATACCACGATCCCGGCCAAGAAGTCGCAGGTCTTTTCTACTGCAGCGGACAGCCAGCCCGCCGTAACCATCCACGTGCTGCAGGGCGAGCGCGCGATGGCAGGCGACAACGTGTCGCTGGGCAAGTTCGACCTGGACGGCATCCCTCCCGCGCCCCGCGGCGTGCCGCAGATCGAGGTGACGTTCGACATCGACGCCAACGGTATCCTGCAGGTGCACGCCAAGGACCTGGGCACCGGCAAGGCGCAGCACATCACCATCAGCGCGCCGAACAAGCTGTCCAAGGAAGACATCGACAAGTTCGTGAAGCAGGCCGAGCAGTTCTCCGACGCCGACAAGAAATACAAGGAGAAGGTGGAAGCCAAGAACGAGGCCGACACCGTCCTTTACACTACGGAGAAAGCGCTGAAAGAACACGGGGACAAGATCTCCCCCGACGAGCGCCTGGCCGTGGACCGCTCGCTCGGCGAAATGAAGGAAGCGCTGAAAGGCGACGATGTGGAGAAGATTAAAAAGGCCAAGGAAGCGCTGATTCAGGTCTCCCAGAAACTGGGCGAGGCCGTGTATAAAGCCTCCCAGGCCAAGGCCGCCCCCGGCGCCGAAGGCGCGGGACCCGCTCCCGAGGGCGCTAAAGCGTCCACGGGCGGCAAGGACGACGTGGTAGACGCCGAAGTTGTGGACGAAAAGAAGAAGTAACCTGTAACGGGTGACGGGCAGCGTATGGCGGGCATAATAAGCCCGTGTACGCTGCCCTCTCCGCTTTCATGTGCCCGCCTAATACGATATACTATCCTTAAATTCTCCGGTTCCAGACCGTTCTTTTTAACCTATGGCAACAAACGATTATTACCGTACGCTCGGAGTGGCCCGGAACGCCGGTCCCGACGAGATCAAGACCGCCTACCGCAAGCTCGCGCTCAAACACCATCCGGACCGCAACCAGGGCAATAGCGAGTCCGAATCGGTTTTTAAAGAGATCAATGAGGCTTACGAAGTGCTCTCCACCCCGGAAAAGCGCCAGGTCTACGACCAATACGGCGCGGAAGGCCTGAAGGCCGGCGCTGGCGGCCGCGGCGGCTTCGGCGGCGGCTTCCAGGGCGCGGACCTGGGCGACATGTTCGGTGACCTGTTCGAGAATATTTTTACGCAGGGCGGCGGCGAGCGCGGCGGCAGGCCGCGCACCCGGCGCGGAGCCGACCTTAAGTACGAGGCGGCCATAACTCTTGAAGAAGCTTTCACCGGCGTAAAGGTTCCGGTAAATTTCGAGCGCACCGAAGTGTGCCAGGACTGCGAAGGCACCGGCGCCAAGGGTAAGACCGGCATCAGGAAATGTCCGGCCTGCCGCGGCGCGGGGCGCGTGCAGTACTCGCAGGGCTTCTTTGCTTTCAGCCAGGCCTGCCCGGAGTGCGGCGGCCAGGGCGAGGTTATTACTTCCCCTTGCAAAGCCTGCGGCGGGCAGGGACGGCAGAAGAAGAACGCTACCATCAACGTGAAGATCCCGGCCGGCGTGGAAGAAGGCGCGGTGCTGCGCGTTTCCGGCGGCGGCGACGCGGGCATGCGCGGGGGGGATTCCGGAGACCTGTACATCCAGGTGAGCCTGAAGCACCATGCTCATTTTGTGCGCGAAGGCCGGGACCTGGTTTACGAGGCCCAGGTGGCGGTGTGGCAGGCGGCCCTAGGCGGCGAAGTGGACGTGCCGGTTATAGAGGGTGGCCGCATAAAGATCAAAATACCGCAGGGCACGCAGCACGGTAAGGTGTTCCGCGTCAGCGCGCAGGGCATGCCCATAAACGCGGGCAAGAACCGCGGCGACCTGCTGCTAAAAGTGAAGCTGGAAGTGCCGCATGAACTTTCCCAGAGGCAGCGCGAACTGTTCGCCGAACTGGCGCAGCTGGCCGGGCATGAGGCGCCTGCGGAAGAAGAGAAAGACAAGGGTTTTTTTAAAAAGATCTTAGGCTAAAAACCGATGCCCCAATACTTCATCCCGACCGAGAATATGCGCGGCGATAATTTCTTCGCCGGGCCGGACGAATCGGCCCACATCGCCAAGGCGGCGCGCGCCCGGGTGGGCGACGAAATTAAAATCTTCGACGGCAAGGGCGGCCGCTACCGCGCGGTTATCAAGTCGGTGACTCCGGACGCCGTGACCGGCGCCGTAACAGAAAAGCTGCCCAGCCCGGAATATAAGACCAGGCTCACACTTTGTTTCGCGGTGGTGGCGCGGCCCGCGCTGGAGGAGATCCTGGAGCATTGCACCGAGGCGGGCGTGGACGTTTTTCAGCCGGTGATGGCCTCGCGGGTGCAGTTTGACCTGTTCAGCGACTGGGAGCGGCGCGAGGGCAGGCTGAACCAGATCATCCTTTCGGCGGCAAAGCAATGCGGGCGGGGCCGTCTGCCGCTGCTGCGCAAGCCGGAAAAGATGGACGACCTGCTGGCGATAGGGCAGGCGGTGTGCGCTTCCGCCTACGGGATGTCTCCCGACGAGGCCGTCAAAGGGCTCGCCGGCCAGGCAGACATAAAGCTTTTTGTCGGGCCGGAGGGCGGTTTTACCAGGGGCGAACTGGAGTTCGCTGCTTCCAAAAGCACGGTGTTCATGAATCTCGGGCTTTATACGCTGCGGGCGGAGTCCGCCTGCCTGGCCGCCGCCTCGGCGCTGCTTACCAGACTCGGTTAATTTTATATTTTCTTTCCGCCGGCTCTGAACTTGCCCAATGTTACAGAGTTTTGGCCCATAATCCTTGCCAAGGCGGGGGGGATATATGGTAGAAAGTATATAGACGCTTGCTTGACTTCCCGGAGAACCCTATGATCGACCTTAAACCCGCATTTCTCAGCAAAGTGAAAAAAGTGCTTTCAGGCAACGTGCCCGAGTACGAAGTTCTGGTCTACGGCTCCAGGGCCGACGGTACTTCCAAAACATATTCATACCTCGACCTCGCCATCATGACGGACAAGCCGCTGGGCGCGCCGCGCATGGAAAAGCTCACCGCCGCCTTCGCTGGCGCGGGACTGCCTTTCCGCGTTGAGACCATCTGCTGGGCCTCCACCGGCAACAGTTTCCGCAAAGAAATAAAAAAAACCAGCGTCACGCTCCAGAAGTCCAAGAAGTAATTCGGCTCTGGCAGTTTTGACGTTCCGAAAGGGCCGCTTTAAAGCCGGCCCTTTCTGTTTGTGCGTTTATTTAATTGACTTGCCGGTCCTACTCTGCGAAAATAGAGGTAGGGGAAGGTTATTCTATGATCGATCTGAAACCGATATTTCTGAAGAAGGTTAAGGCCATTCTGAAGCTTAATGTGCCGGAGTTCGACGTGCTGGTCTACGGCTCGCGCGCGTCAGGCAGTTCCAAGGCACATCACTACCTGGACCTGGTGGTGATGTCGGATAAGCCGATAACGGCCGCCAGGCTGGAGAAACTGGAAGCCGCTTTCGAAACTGCGGACCTTCCATTCCGCGTCGAGACCATCTGCTGGGCCGCCACCGGCCCCTCCTACCGCAAAGAAATGAAAAAAACCGGAGTCCTCCTCCAGAAAGCTAAGAGTAAGTAACTTACGCTCAACAGTTCGGCGCGGGCGGGAGTGCCGCTCGCTCT
>JBBRDG010000045.1:0-18986 GCA_038204165.1 Elusimicrobiales bacterium | reverse complement strand
TGGCGACGGTGCCTGGATAACTACCGCGCCGTAGGCGGCGGACTTTAAAAATTTAGGTGAGAATTATGACTAAAAAAAATATTTATTTAAGTTTTCTGCTCCCGGGTTTATTGTTCTGCGCGGCCCTGCCTGCGCGCGCTGTGGACGTCTCGACGCACAGCTTCGCTAACTGCGGTTTTCCTGACACCGGGCAGAAAACCTGTTATAACGCCACCGGGCTGGTAGCCTGCCCGCCACCGGGAGATGTTCTGGCCCAGGACGGGACCTACATGCCGGGCCTCGCCCAGCCCAGCTACACCGAAAACAAGGTGGGCGGAGTCCTGGTAACCGTAGATAACCGCACCGGGCTGATGTGGGTCACCAACCCGGCCGACGCCGGGATGGACATGACCTACACCTGGGGGCTAGCCCTGGCCGCCTGCGAAGCCAGCGTGTTTGCCGGGTATTCAGACTGGCGCCTGCCCAACACGCGGGAGCTGATGAGCATAGCGGATTACAGCAAGAGCGTAGGCCCTACCATTAACGCCGCATTCTTCCCAAATACGCACTCCAATTATTACTGGACGGCCACTACCTACGTGCCGGACCCCACGCTGGCCTGGTACGTGGATTTCAGCGCCGGCTACGTGCACCTGGACAACAAGACCAATAACGCCAGCTATGCGCGCTGCGTGCGCGGCGGCGCGCGATAAAGCTGCAGCGAGGCCTCGATTATATGAAAAAAATAATTTCCGTTCTTCACACTTTATGCGGGCGAGTTCCAGCCGCCAGCCTGGTCGGGTTGGCCGCGCTGCTGTTCGCCTTGGCGGTCCCGGCTCGGGCGGCGGACATCTCTACCTTCTCTTTTAACTCTGGTATGAACTGCAAGGGCGTCTGGCGGCTGCCGGACAGCGGGCAGGCCGTCTGTTACGATTCGGGCGGGGGGGCGATAGGCTGCCCCGCGCCAGGGGCCGCGCTGGCCCAGGACGGGTCTTACGCGCCGGCTGTTACGCAGCCGGCTTACACCGTGCTGAACTACGTAGGAATCTCGTCCGTTACGCTGGATACTGTCAGCGGGCTGATGTGGATAACCAACCCCAGGACCGACGCCGCGATGGGGGGGCTATATATCTGGACGGCGGCGGTCGCCGCCTGCGAGGCAAAGAATTATGCGGGATTCTCGGACTGGCGCCTGCCGAACGTACGAGAGCTGATGAGCCTGGCGGATTACAGCAAGGACCCCGGCCCGGCTGTGAACGCGGCCGCTTTCCCCGGGACACGAACCAGCACGTACTGGGCCTCCACCACCTACATGCAGAACGCCACCCTGGCCTGGCGCGTGACCTTTCTGGACGGCGGCGTGAACGTGGACTTGAAGACGCTGGGCAGCTATGTGAGGTGCGTGCGCGGCGGTCTGTAAGCCGCTGCGGAGTTATAAAGCCCGATTAAAGGCTGGAGTACCCCGGAAATTCATTTCCGGGGTATTTTTGTATACAAAATGCGTTTATCAGTTGAATAACCCGTAACAATAATTTTTAAATAACTTCGGTATTTCTTCGGGATTAGACCGGTGATTTCCTATAGACTATCTATAAGATAGAGAAAACTATATGAAAGACGCGTTCACCAAAAGAAAATTTTTAAGCCTCGCGGCGCTGTTCGTTTGCGCCGCGAGCTTTTTTTCTTTCCCCGCGTCCGCCGGCGACCCCGGCACTTCCGGCGCTTCTTTTCTTAAATTCGCGCCCAGCCCCCGCGCCACCGGCATGGGGGAAGCCTATACCGCGGTGACCGAGGACGCCTACTCCGCTTACTGGAACCCCGCCGGCCTGGCCAACGTGGAGCAGACCGAGCTCGCCGTGACCCACACCGCCTCTTTTGAGGACGTTACGCACCAGTACCTGTCTGCCGCTTTTCCGCTGAGCTACGGCTCCACGCTGGACGTCAACGTCACCCGCCTGACGGTGGCGCCTTTTCAGGGCTATGACGCCGTAGGCCGCGTTACCACCAAGGTCCAGTCTTCCGATATGGCCATAGGCGTGGCTTACGGCCAGACCATGCTGAAGGACGAGATCGAGCGCCCGGTCCTCAATATCGGAGCCAACGTTAAGACCATCAGCGAGACGCTTAACAACCTCACCGCTAACACCTTCGCGGTCGACCTGGGCGCGATCTATTACCTGCGCCCCGCCAATTACTGGATGTCGAAAGTGCAGGCCCAGGAATTCCGGTTCGCCCTGACCGCCAGGAACATCGGCTCGGGCCTCAAGTATGACAAAGAGGTCTCCCCGCTGCCGACTACCCTGACCCTGGGGACCGCGTGGCTCTCCCACCCTTACGGCAGCTCTACGCTGATCCTGAGCATGGACCACTCCATCGCCAACGACCAGAAATACACCGTAGACGTGGGCGCGGAATATGTGGCTTTCCAGCTGCTCTCTTTCCGGGCCGGCTACAAGAGCGGTCAGGACGTAGGCTCCGGCATCCGGTTCGGCGTCGGTTTCAAGCTTTCATACCTGGACCTGGACTATTCCATGTCGCCGTTTGGCGAGCTGGGCGCCATGCATAAGGTGGGGATGAGTCTTAAGTTCGGGAAGTCCTTCGCCCGCGCGCCGCTGGCCGGTCAGAGCAGGCGCGTTGAAAAAGCCAAGCTGATCTCCACCAAGGACAAGATCGAGAAACTCGAGGTCTTCGCAAACGACTTTGTCGTGCTGGCCAAAAAGGACCTGGAGAACCGCCATTATGTGTCGGCCGACGCCAACCTGAGCAAGGCCTTCAACCTGGAGCCCAACCTCAGGGACGGGGAATGGGGAGCGAGGGAAACCCGGCTGTCCGCCATTAACAAAGAGCTGCGCTTTAAGGACACTCCCGCCCTGGCCAGGCTCTTCTTGAACGATACCGAGCAGTCCAACGTGGGCAACGAGGCCATCATGGCCTACGTGAACGGCCAGGACCTGAAAGCCTTCCTGCTGGCGCACGCCGCGCTGGGCGCTAACGTGCGCGGCGAGCCCGTATTCGAGGACCTGATGCTGACGATGGGCAGGCTGACCCGCAATAGCGTGCGCCGCGAAGAGGTCATGTCGAAGACCGCGCTGGTGAAGGAGAAGCTGCGCAAGGCCGCCAAGTACTTCTACGTACAGCAGTTCGACATGGCGGTCAAGGAATGCGAAGAAGCTACGCTGCTGGACGAGACCAATGCCATAGCCTGGACCAGGCTGGGCTCCGCTTACTTTATGCTGGGCGACAAGGTGAAGGCGAAGAGCGCCTACATGACCGCGCTTAAGCTTAACCCCAACGACACCGTGATCAGCAATTTCCTGAAAGGTCAGGGGTGGAAGTAATTTATGGAAGTACTGATCATCATCTTCATCCCGATGCTCCTGCTGATGCTGGGGGCCGCCTTCCTGGTAGTGTCGCAGGTCTCCGGTTTTATGCAGTCGTCTTCGCTTAACCGCCGCCAGCATTTTTCGAACATGATTATCCAGCAGTACATGGCGCAGATCGCCGTGGCGCAGAGCCAGATCTCGCAGCGGTCGCAGCAGCTTGAGGTGATTTCCTCGAAGCTCGCGCTTTCTAACCAGGAGCTGGCCAGCCTGAACTCGATGAAATCCAAGTTCCTCTCCATGGTGGTGCACGACGTGCGCACCCCGCTGGCCTCGATCAGGGGCTTCAGCGAGCTGCTCAGCAAGAAGGCGACGGGCGAGAAGGAGGCCAAGTACCTGAAGAACATCATGAGCTCCACCGACCAGCTGGGGCACCTGATCGCCGACCTGACGGACCTGGCCATGATAGAGGCCGGCAAGCTTAAAATGGAGAAGGTCGTGTTCAACTCCGCCGACATCGCCCACGACATCATTCCCGCCATGAGCATCAACGCGCAGAAGCGGGGGGTGGAATTTGTAATAAGCGAACTCACTGAAGGCATAATGGTGAACGGGGACAAGTTCCGCCTTTCACAGGTGCTGATGAACCTGATCAACAACGCCATAAAATTCACGCCGGTCGGAAAAAAGGTTGAACTGTATATGCGCCGGGAAGCGCGGGGCGTGGCGGCTTATGTCAAGGACTCCGGGATTGGCATCCATCCCAGCGAGACCAAGAAGATTTTCGCCAAGTTCTACCAGGCCAAGTACCAGAAGGACGCGAAATTGCGCAAGCAGGGCTGGGGCCTGGGCCTTTCTATCGCCACCGAGATTATCCACTCGCATAAAGGGGAAATAGGCGCTACCAGTCCCGGCCTCGGGAAGGGCTCCACCTTCTGGTTCAGGATCCCCGCAGGAGTATAAAACCCGCTATCCGCTCTAAATCAGCCGGCGCCGGCCTGCCCGCACTAAAGGAATTAAGTAATATAGATATAACTTTTCTGAAACATGGCTCCTGTATAATTATTTAGAACAAGGCAACGGAAAACTATTATGGATCTTAGCACTATCATCGGATTATTCTCTTTTGCGGCCCTGATCTTTCTGGGCGTGGTTACCAAACAGCTTTCTTCCGCGCTGTTCAACCCGCACGCTATCTTCGTCGTGATCGGCGGTTGTTTCGTAGCCATGCTGATCAACACGCCGCTTAAATACCTGGTCAAGGCTGTCACCGAGCTCAGGGGCCTCATGTTCGACGAGGAAAGCGTGAACCTGCGGGCGATCGTCCCGGTCATAACCGAACTGGCGGAGCAGTGCCGCAAGCGGGGGATCTCCGCGCTCAAGGACGCCGACCCCAACATCGCAAAAGGCTTCCTGGGCCGCGCTTCACAGGCCGCGCTGGAGTACAACGATTATAATTTCGTGAAGCAGGTAATGGAGCAGGAGATCAACCAGGCGGTGGACGAGGTCGGCGAGATTGCGAACGTCTACCGCACGATGAGCGTATTGATGCCTATGCTCGGGCTGCTGGGCACGCTGATCGGTATTATTGGCGTGCTGAAGGACCTTGCCAACCCCGAAAGCGTGGGTCCGGCTATGGCCGTGGCCATTACTTCCGCTTTTTACGGCATTTTCCTGGCCAACATGGTCTGCGTGCCGATAGCCGGCAAGATCCGCGTCCGGATCTGGCTGGACGTGAAGATGAAATCCATGATCCTGGACGGCATCCTGGAGATAATGAAGGGCAGCATACCTATAGTAGTGGAGCGGAAGCTGCAGTCTTACCTGAGCTGAACATTATGAAGAATAGGCACGAAAAAGCGTTTTTAAAGACACCCGGCCTTGCCGCCGCGTGCCTTGCCGCTTTCCTGTGCCTGCTGCCGGGCCCGCGGCCGGCCCTGGCGCAGAACATGCCGCTGGACGACAAGGCGCGGTACGAGCGGTCGCTGGAAGGCAAGGTGGACGAAGTGCTGATGCGGCTGCTGGGCCCGAACCAGGCGCAGGTCGTGGTACAGGCCACCATGGATTTTACGCGTACCGAAAAGATAGACATGACCTCGCAGGCGGCCGCCACCGAAGCCAAGGACAACCTGTTCAAGTGGGACAGCTCTTCGGCCGAGAACCAGATGTCAGCCGAGTACCTGCTGCCCGGGTTCCCCAGCGTGGTGGGCGCCACCGCCAAGCCGGAGAATACGACGTACCAGAAGCAGATGCTCTACCCCGCGTCTTTCGTGAAGAAACTGATCGTTACGGTGATCCTGAATAAAGATCTCGACGATAAAGAGGCCCAGGCCGTTAAGAGCGTGGTAACCGAGATACTTTCCATGGACACGGCGCGCGGCGACGAGCTCGTGATCATCAAGACTCCTTTTGCGCCCTTCTGGCGCACCGTCTGGTATACGCCCGAGGCCATGGGTATGGTTTTCAAATACGGCATCCTCACGCTGATGGGGATCATAGCGATGGTGGTCGTGGCCATAGGTTTTTTAAAGCTGGCCGGGGCCATGAACACCATGGCCAAAGCGCAACAGGGCCACCAGATAACCATGGAACTGGGCAAGAACATGGGGGCGCCCGGCGGCGCTCCGCCCACGGGCAACCTGACCCTTGGTTTCGGCGAACCCGGCCAGGAACAGGGAGGAGACAACACTTCCGGCGAGGAAGGCGGCAAGGTGATCTTCGAGATTCAGCTGGACAAAGTCCCGTTCCTGGTGAAGATGATGACGGGCGAGGACCCGGCCAACGTGGCGCTGGTGGCGGACCACCTGACCCAGGAGGTCCGGAACGCGTTCATCAAGAAGCTTCCGCCGGCTTTCGCTACCGACGTAATCATAAATATGGCCAAGATTCGTTTTGTGGAGCCGGAGATAGTCTCCACGCTGAAGGACGAGCTCGAACGGCGCCTGAGCGGGGCCGTGGGCGGCATAGAGGCCGTGCTGAGCGCCATCCAGAACGTGAATTTACGCGGCAAGATTGGTATGCTTGCGGAGCTGCAGCAGAAGCAGCCGGACCTGGCGGCGGAGGTGCGCAGGCACATTCTGCTGCCAGACGACTTGATGCTATTTAGCGAGAGGGACTTCTCCCTGGTGCTCGGCTTGATCAAGGTGGAGGAGTGGGCCACGGCACTGGGCGGCTTGCCGGAAGCCGTGAAGCTGCGGCTCCAGACGGCGATGGCCGAGAAGACCTGGCAGATGGTGGAGCAGAGTATGCGCTACGGCGCCCCGTCGCAGGAGAAGATGGACGAGGCTGTGGAGCGCGTCGTCACGCTCACAGAGGGCATGGTTAAGGAAGGCAAAGTGGCCAACCCGCTGGACGCGTCCGGCGCGCTGATAGACGACAAGAGCCCGGCTGCCGGCGTGGCGGCTGCGGAGCCTAAGATTTAGCGGCCGAAGTTGAACGCCGCGGGAGCGGGAATAATATGAAAGGCGAAGACTCGGTATTTTCTTTTATTAAACGCCAGGAGCAGCCTGAGAGCGCTCCTCAGCGCTCCGCCGCGCCTTCTTACGCGCCCGTGCCTCCGCCTCCGCCTTCTGAAAATTTCACAAAGCTGGCATCCAGGATAACCGAACTTGAGGATAAACTCAAGGGTCTGGATCTGAAGGCCGCCGGCCAGGGCTCTGCCGCTCCGGATGTCCTTAGGCCAGAGGTGTTGGCCGCTCAGCAGCGGATCCTCGCCCTGGAGCGCATGGTGGTCCACCTGCAGCAGGTGGCCGAAGCCGCGGGGCGCGAAGCGCAAGCTGCGAAAGCGCTGGCTCCCGGGCACGACGCGGTTGGCGCGTTCAGGGCGGAACTGCAGGCCTCGCAGCAGCGGGCCGCGGTGCTGGAGCGCACAATAGCCCACCTGCAGCAGGTGGCCGAAGCCGCGGGGCGCGAAGCGCAAGCTGCGAAAGCGCTGGCTCCCGGGCACGATGCGGTCGGCGCGCTCAAAACGGAACTGCAGGCCTCGCAGCAGCGGGTAGCAGCGCTGGAACGTTTGGGTACGGAGCTGCAGAAATTTACCGAAGTCGCGGGCCTGGAAACCAAGGCGGCGAAAGCGGCCGGCAGGCAGGAACTGGCGAAGTTCCGCGACGAACTGGATGCCCTCCGCGCGAAGGAGGACTCCGCGGAAGCTCTGCACCGCGGGCTTACCGAGGCGGCCGAGCGGTCCCTTAAAAATTTCGAGGCCGGGGTGCTGGGCGAGCTTAAAGAGCGCCTGCAGGCTCTGGACGCGGCCTCCGCCGATATCACGCATAAAGCTAACCTCATAAGCGCTACTACCGCCGGCAACGCGCACCGCATCGACAAGTTGGAGGAGCGGGCGGCGGGTCTTAAATACCTGGAGAACAGGCTTGAGGCTAACGATAAAAAATTCGAGAAACTTTATGAGCTGGAGGCCTTAGTACAGGCGGTGAAAGTGGGAATGGAAAGCCTGGAGAATAAGGTGGGCGTGCTGGCGCAGGATACGGCGGGCATGTCGGCGGAGCACCAGGGCATCCGCTCCGACTTTGAGTCCACTACGCACGAGGTGAAGCAGCTCTCGGCGCTGTTTAATTACTTCCGCACCGAGCTGGCTTTCCTGTTGCCGAAAAAAAAGGAAGGCGTCGGCAGTTCCCGGTAACTCTTTACTATGGCGATCTACAGACCAAGGCGAGACGAAGTGGAGAACCAGCTGAACAAGGGGGCTCTCTGGGCCGTAACTTACGGCGACCTGATGAGCTACCTGATGATCTTCTTCCTGGTGCTCTTCTCATTCTCGCTGTCCAAGGCCGACCGGAGCAAGAGCCGTAAATACGAGGAGTCCCTGATTAATATCGAGAAGACTTTCGGCGGCAAGGTCAACGTTAAGCGCGAGGAACGCGCCAAGGCGCAGGAGCAAGAAGACAACGTGGCCGACAAGATCAAGCAGAGCATGGCGGACAACAAGATGTCCGGTCTGGTGCAGATAGAATCTACCGAGCGCAGGGTTAAGCTGGTGCTCACCGAGGCGGTACTGTTCGATTCCGGCAAGGCGGAACTGAAGGAAAGGGCCAAAGAGGTGCTGAAGCCCATAGTCATGGAGCTCAAGAAGCTGCCCAACGACGTAATCGTGGAGGGACATACCGACAACGTGCCCATCCGTCACGGCCGCTACTCCACCAACTGGGAGCTTTCTATGGCCAGGGCTTACAGCGTGATACAATTTATTGAGCAGAGCGGCATGGACCCCAAAAAATTGGCTGGGATAGGCTACGGCGAGAACCGCCCGCTGACCGGAAATACCACCTCCGAAGGCCGCGCCAAGAACCGCCGCATTGAAATTTCCCTGATGAAAACCGAGTAGAAGGCCGAGCCCGGCCTTTTTCCCCGCAACAGCCCGTAACAAGGGCTATATATAATATATATAAGTGAAATTTGAATTAAAACCGCTATTGTGTCATAATATAGCTTCGGCATCGTCCAAAATGCCGTGGTTTTTCGTTTATCTATAACAGATTTTCTGCTATTACGGAGGCACTACAATGGGAACAAGGTTTACCGACAGGGCGCAGCGCGTGATATTGATAGCGCAGGAAGAGGCCAAGCGCCTTAACCACGACTATGTGGGCACCGAACATATTTTACTCGGGCTGATAGCCCTTTCCGAAGGCGTGGCCTCGCAGGTCTTCCAGAATCTGGGTATAGACCTGCGCAAGGTTCGCGCCGAGATAGAGAAGATAGTGGGCACCGGCGACAATATGATGCTGCTGGGCGAGATTCCTTTCACCCCGCGCGCCAAGAAGGTGCTGGAATACGCCGTGGAAGAGGCCCAGCATATGAGCCACTCCTACATAGGCACCGAGCATATACTGCTGGGGCTTATCCGCGAGGAAGAAGGCGTGGCCGCCCGCGTGCTCGAAAACCTCGGCCTTAAGCTTGAGACCGTCCGTGAGGAAGTGCTGAATATTCTCGGCGAGATGGAACAGAAAGATTCCGCCAAAGAACAGCCCGCCAAGGGCCACACCGCCACGCATACCGCCGCCAAAGGCAAGACCAAAACCCCTATTCTCGACGAATTCGCCCGCGACCTCACCCAGATGGCCAGGGAGGGAAAACTCGACCCCGTGATCGGCCGCGCCAACGAAGTGGACCGCCTGATCCAGGTGCTCGGCCGCCGCACCAAGAACAACCCGGTGCTGGTGGGCGAGCCCGGCGTGGGCAAGACCGCCATTGTGGAAGGCCTGGCGCAGAAGATAGCCGCCGGCGAGATTTCCGACACGCTGATCGGCAAGCGCCTGCTCTCGCTCGACCTGGCTTCGATAGTGGCCGGCACCAAGTACCGCGGCGAATTTGAACAGCGCCTGAAAGGCATTATCGAAGAGATCCGCAAGGCCAAAAACAATATCATCATGTTCATCGACGAGCTGCACACCGTTATAGGCGCCGGCGCCGCCGAAGGCGCCATCGACGCCTCCAACATGCTTAAGCCCGCGCTGGCGCGCGGCGAGCTGCAGTGCATAGGCGCTACTACCTTCGACGAGTACCGCAAGCACATCGAGCACGACCCCGCCCTGGAGCGCCGCTTCCAGATGGTGGTGGTGGAACAGCCCAGCGTGGCCGAGACTATCGAGATTCTGAAGGGCCTGCAGGAGAAGTACGAGAGCCATCACAAGTGCAAGTATACCGACGCGTCGATCTTCGCCGCGGCGCAGCTCTCCGATAAATATATCACCGACCGCGCTCTGCCCGATAAGGCCATCGACCTGCTCGACGAGGCCGGTTCCCGCGCGCGCCTGACGCTGTCCGTGGCGCCCGCCGAGTTTAAGGAAAAAGAGACCGAGATAGAAGAGGCTTCCAAGGAAAAGAATGCCGCCATCTACGGCCAGGAGTACGAGAAGGCCGCCAAGCTGCGCGACCGCGAGAAGGAACTTAAGAAAGCCCTCGAGGACGCCCGCAAGAAATGGCGCGACGGCCGCGATAAAGTTTTCCCGGAGGTCACCGAAGAAGATATCGCCGGCATAGCCTCCAAGTGGACCGGCATCCCGGTCACCCGCATGACCGAGACCGAGACGCAGAAGCTGCAGCACATGGAAGCGGAGATTCACAAGCGCCTGATTGGCCAGGAAGAAGCTGTTACCATTGTGAGCCAGGCCATAAAACGCTCCCGCACCGGCATGAAAGACCCCAAGCGGCCTATCGGTAATTTCATCTTCCTCGGTCCCACCGGCGTAGGTAAGACCGAACTCGCCCGCGTGCTGGCGGACTTCCTGTTCGGCAACGAGGACGCGATGGTGCGCATCGATATGTCCGAGTATATGGAGAAGTTCTCCGTGAGCCGCCTGATTGGCGCGCCCCCGGGCTACGTGGGCTACGAAGAAGGCGGCAAGCTTACCGAGATCGTGCGCCGCAAGCCCTACTGCGTGGTGGTCCTCGACGAGATAGAGAAGGCCCATCCCGACGTGTTCAATATCCTCCTCCAGATCATGGACGAGGGCACCCTGACCGACAGCCTGGGCCACAAGGTAAGCTTTAAGAACACCATCCTGATCATGACCTCCAACGTGGGCGCCCGCCTGATCTCCAAGGGCAAGACCCTGGGCTTCATGCCCACCGAGGACAAAGAGAAGGATTACAAGGCGATGAAGGATACGGTGATGGACGAAGTGAAACGCGTCTTTAACCCGGAATTTATCAACCGCATCGACGAAGTAATCGTGTTCCGCCCCCTTACCGAAAAGGACACCGAAAAGATCCTGGAACTCAGCCTGGTAAAGGTCACCAAGAAGCTGGACGTCAAGGGCGTAAGGTTCGAGATTACCCAGGCGGCCAAGACCTTCCTGGTTAAGAAAGGCTTCGATCCAAATTACGGCGCCCGCCCCCTTATCCGCACCGTACAGAAGTACCTGGAGGACCCGATGGCGGAGTTCCTGCTCAACAGCACGATGAAGAAGGGCGATGTGCTGCTGGTGGACTACAAGGGAGAGGGCGACGCCCTTGAGCTTAAGGTTCAGGTAGTTTAGGCGGTTAGCGCCTTACGGAGCAGAGCGTGCACCCTCATCATGATCAGCATCAGCGCCGCAGCCCCGCCGCGCCGGTAAATAAACCGGCCGGCGGAGTTCTGGCGCTGCTGCTTGAAAAATTCCTGGTGGCGCTCGTTATAGTGTTGTGCGGGTTCGCGCTATACTATGGCGGCGTCTGGCTGAAAAGCCGGCTGGCCCCGCCGGTGGAACGGACAAAGCTGGTGGAGTTTCCCTTAAGGGACGAGGAGTGGGGCGAGATGGTCTCCGCCCTCAGCAAGGCTTCCTCTTCTTACAGCGGGCGCGTGGGCATCTATCTGGAGGACCTGCATACCGGCAGGGTCTGGGAATACAACGCGGACCGGCTTTTCCCTTCGGCCAGCCTGGTGAAAGTGCCTATAATGGCCGCAGTCCTGGAAAAAGTAAAGCTTGGCGCGATTACGCTGGACACGCAGATCAGGCTTACCCGGCGCGACCGGGTGGGCGGCTCCGGCTCTCTTAAGTGGGTGCGCGAAGGCACTTCCCTCAGCGTGATGGAGATCATCTACAAGATGATAACCGAGAGCGACAACACCGCTACCCGGATGCTGATAGATTCCGTGGGCATGAATTACCTGGCGGAGAACTTTAAAAAGCTGGGGCTTGTCCACACTAATATAAGCCAGGAAGGCATGAGCCTGGCCTCGGGCCGTGTTAAGAACGATAACTTTACCACCCCGCGCGAAATGGCCTCGCTGATGGAGAGGATTTACGAGGGGCAGCTGGTTAACCGCGAGGCCAGCGATTTTATGCTGGAGGTGCTGAAGCACAATAAGAGCCGCAGCCGCCTGCGCAAGGGCCTGCCGATAGGCTGGGAGATAGGCCACAAGACCGGCCTGCTCCGGCGCGCCTGCCACGACGCTGGTATCGTGTTCTCCCCGCGCGGCGACTATGTGATAGCCGTGCTGACCAGCGAGGCGCCCAACTACACCACGGCGAAGAATTTCATTTCTAAAGTGGCCAAGATCACGTACAAGTACTATAGGGTGGGGGACGAGTACGTAGAAATCTCGCGGGGGCCGGGCCCCTCGCCCAGGAAGCCATAGTGACCGGTTCAGGCAAGCGCCAGCGCCCGGCCAGAAAGTACGTGAGGCTGGTGCTGCTGCTGCGGGCGGCCTGGCTTGTCCCGGTTACGCTGATGGCAGTTGCTTATTCAGGCTACAGCGGTTATTTTCTTCTAAAGCTGATGCGCTACCAGGCCGCCGCCGCGGCGCTGGAGTTTGCGGAGGCGCTCTTTGGGGCGGCCCTGGGCGCGGCTTTCCTGTTCTTTACCTGGCGCATGTGGCGTAAGACCTGGGATATGCTGCTGAACCGCGTCTACCCGGAGCGTTCAGCCTTGGCCTGGCAGCTTTGCTGGATCTTGCTGGCCGTGGTGCTGCCTTTTCTGGTGATGTGGCCCAAGGTTAAGGATGTGCTGCGCTACTCGGGCGAAGGCGCAAATAAAGGGAACCTGTCCGCGCTGCGCGGCGCGGTGGATAGCTATAGGGCGGCCCGCGGAATTTACCCTTCCGGGCTGGCTGATCTGAAGGCTGCCGGATTTATCCGGGAACTGCCTCCGCTCTGGGAAGGCGGCCTTTACATCTTCCCGCACGCCGGGACGAACGCCGCTGTGGTTTACGAAAAGCCGGAACCGCGCGATTCCGGCGCCTGGGCTTACTCGGTTCGGAAAGGTTCGGCGCCGCTGGTCTTCATAGACTGTGCGCACAAGGATTCGCGCGGCGTGGCCTGGTCCGCTTACTGACACCGGCGGGAACTAATTTACAGCTTATAACGTGCAATCGGAACTATTATGAATAAAAAAACCTTGGAACTTCTCGCTCCCGCCAGGGACCTCGTCACCGGCATAGACGCTATTAACTGCGGCGCCGACGCCGTCTACATCGGCGCCGAGCATTTCGGCGCGCGGTCCGGCGCCGCCAACACCGTATCCGATATCGGCAAGCTTGCTGCCCACGCCCACCGCTACCACGCCAAGGTTTACGCCGCCGTCAACACGATCTTAAACGAAGATGAGCTGCTGCGCGCCCACCAGATTATTTGTAACCTGTGGAAGGCCGGCGCCGACGCCGTGATCATCCAGGACATGGGCCTGCTCGAAACGGACCTGCCGCCCATCCCGCTGATTGCCAGCACGCAGGCTAATTGTACTACGCCTGAAAAAGCTCTTTTTCTGGAGAAGGCAGGGTTTAAGCGCATTATTCTGGCGCGCGAACTTTCGCTGGAAGAAATTAAGGCTATCCGCGCCAAGACTACGGTGGAACTGGAATCTTTCGTGCACGGCGCGCTCTGTACCTCCTATAGCGGCAACTGCTATATGAGCTACGTGATAGGCGGCCGCAGCGGCAACCGCGGCGAATGCGCCCAGCCCTGCCGCAAGCTGTATACGTTGACCGATTCCGCCGGCGATACGATAGCCGCCAACAAGCACCTGCTTTCGCTCAGGGACCTGAACCTGTCCCGCCGGTTGGGCGCCCTGGCCGACGCGGGCGTAACTTCTTTCAAGATTGAAGGCCGTCTGAAAGACCGGGATTATGTGCGCAACATTGTTTCGCTGTACCGTCGGGAACTGGATAAAGTTATAGAAAAGAAAGGCTTTGCGCGCCCCTCCAAGGGCATGAGCTTTGTGGCGTTCACACCCAACGCCGGCAAGACCTTTAACCGCGGTTATACCGAGTATTTCATCGACGGCAACCCCGCCGACATCACCTCCCCGGACACCCCGAAGTTTGTGGGCGAGCCGCTGGGCCTGGTGTTCGACATCAAGAGCGGCTCTTTCAAGATTCACGGAGCGGACAAACTGCACCCCGGCGACGGGATAGCCTTCTTCGACAAGCGCGGCCTGCTGTCAGGTTCGCTGGTGAACGGCGTGAAAGACGGCCGCGTGCGGGCCGACAACCTGCGCGGCATGGAGAACGGCACCGCCGTGTTCCGCAACCTCGATAAGGAATTTATTCGTAGCGTGGAAAAGGACGCGGCGCTGCGTAAGTTCGCGGTCCGGCTGGAGTTCTCCGACTACGACGGCGGCTTCATCCTGAAAGCGACGGACTCGCGCGGCGGAACGGCCGAGGCCAGGCTGCGCGGCGTTAAGTCAGAAGCGCAGAAGCCTGAGCAGGCCCTGGAGACCATCCAGAAGCAGCTCTCCAAACTGGGTGAGAGCGATTTCTACCTGCAGAAGCTGGAGCTGAAGCTTTCCAAGCCCTACTTCATCCCGATGTCGGCGCTGAACGATTTGCGCCGCGAAGTGCTGGCCGCGCTGGAGCAGGCCGCGCCCGCCGTGGAGCGCGAAGAAATAAAGCTGGTCCCTAACGACTTTCCGTACCCGGAGACGGAGCTGGACTTCAGCGCCAATGTGTTGAACAAGAAAGCCGAGCGCTTCTATAAGCGCCACGGCGTTAAGCATCTGGACTTGTCCGCCGAGGGCGGGGCCGACATGGCCGGTAAACCGCTGATGACCGCCAAGCTCTGCCTGCGCCGCAGGCTCGGGCTGTGTAAAAAAGGCAAAGAGGTTGAGCCGATGTTCCTTGAAGATTCCGAAGGCCGCCGCTTTCGCCTGGAGTTCGACTGTAAACGTTGCGTAATGCGCGTGTTTGCGGAAGACCTGCATGTGAAAACTCCGGTAAAAGAACAGGAAGAATAAAGCGCAGCGAATCGCGCTTGCTTCTTACTAAGGCCGCCGCGGGGCGGCCTTTTGTTTACCCCCTGCCCGCATTATTTATACTATTTAGATATGAACGTGCGGTGCGAACTAAACATCAATGGAAATAGCCGACGCATCCTGCTGGTGGCTAAGGAAGAGGAAACCCCCGAACACGTGGCGTTGCGCCTGGCGGCGGCCATACTTTTCTTCGACAAAGAACCGGTGGTAGAGGTGAATCCTAACGACCCGCTGCTGGCGGATATCGGCTTTGTGCCGGACCTGATGGTGCCGGACGGTGTCGGCGAGATAGCGGTCTGGGTGGAATGCGGAAATATCGCCAACAACAAGCTTACCAAGGTGGCCCGGCGCATTAAGGAAGGCCGGCTGGTGGCGCTCAAAGAGAGCGTGGACGGCGGGCGCCGCCTGCGCAAAGTTATAGAGCACGAGATCCGGAACGGCGAGAAAATAGAAGTGTGGGCCTGGCCCAGAGAGGATTTTGCTAAATGGAAGGCCGCGGTTCAAGAGTCTAACTACGTTTACGGCGAAGCCTCCGGCCAGTCGCTGAACCTGGTGCTCAACGAAGCGGCTTTCGACATACAACTTGTTTCCTGCTGACACGGGTAACGGTGTAAACCTGCCGTGTTATTCCAGTTCTTCCTTCAAAGCCGTCTGAACGACGGCTTTTTTGCTGTCTTCTTTAAGGAAGCGACGGGACAAAAAAAGCGTGGCGGCCGAGTAGCAGGTGATGGTGATCAGGAAAGGCAGGGTGAAGCCGAAGTCCATTTGCAGGCGACCGCTCAGGCGCGCGGCCAAGGCGTTGGAAAGATTCCAACCGGCGGTGTAGAGGGCGCTGGCGGCCTGCTGCTGGGGGGCGGGGAAATGGCTGAGCATAAACACGCTGTAGACCGGCCAGCTGGCGTTCATCAGCAGGGTGCGGGCGAAAGCGGCCAGCAGCGTGGGCAGCAGAAAGCCGGAGAAGCCCATGGTGGCCAGGAACGGGATGGAGAGGGACTGGAAGGCGATCATGGCCTTCACGCGGCCTATCCTGGTGACCAGCCAGGGGCCCACCAGGCCGCCGGCGGCCATGGCCAGCGGCATCAGCGACATGCAGAAGCCCAGGCTCGCTCTCGGCAGGTCGACGCCGGACTTCAAGAAGATGGTGAGGTAGGGCATGATCATGCCGGCGCCGAAGGCAATGATCAGCTGAGGCGCTAGTACTATCAGGGCGGGGCCAAGGGCCAGGGCGGAGAAGGCGGAGCCGGTGGACTGAGCGCCCGGGACCCGGGGTTCTTTGATCTTGAGCGCCGGCAGGCCGGCGGCCAGCAGCAGCGCGCAGGCCGCCAGCATGGTAACGCGGTAGGCGGCCGCGCTCTCGGCACCGGCCGCAAGCACGGAGCCGCAGAACCCGGTAAGCCAGCCGGAGGCCAGGCTACCGGCGAAACCGGCCAGCATGGAGGCGGCGAACTGGAAGCTGAAGAGGTGCTGCCTTTCTTTTTCGGAGGAGCTGCGGGCCATAAGCGGCAGGGCGGTAATGGCCAAGAGCGCGACGGAAGCGCCGGAGAGAAGCGAGAAGAACATAAGCGGCAGCCTGCCGGTGAAGAGCGCCATGCCGGTCATGGCGGCCAGGCTGAAGGCCAGCGAGGCGAGCAGGACCTTGCGGGCCGGCATCGAGCCGGTGAAAACGGCCAGCGGAATGGCGAGAGCGGCCACGGTCAGGCTGGGAATGGAGCCCAGCGTACCCAGAAAGTCCCGGTTATAGCCGAGCTTGAGGATATAGAGGTTGAAGACCAGCGCGAAGATGCTCTGGGCGAAGGAGAGCAGGAAAGTGAGGAGCAGGAAGTTCCTGGCGTTAGGGCTGAACGCCCGGAGCACGGCAAGATAATTTTTAAATATGGCGCGCATGAGGAAAAGCTCGGAGTCGGGCTTACGAAGTCCGCGGGTAATAAAACTATATTTAAGTTCCTGTCCGCGACTCGCTTATTTTGCCGCGATCGTAGTAGTGCTGGCGGCCACGGTCGGCTCCGCTTTGGGCGGGTGTTTTATGTACCAGATATAGTTGGCCAGGTCTTTCTGTTCTTTGGGCATCGCCGCCGGGCAGGCCGCGGCGTTCTCGGTGTAGAAAGACGTCTGGCGGACGTCTTTGGTCCGTGCCTTGACCGAGGCCGGGATGGCCGCGTTATAAATTATATGGCCGTTGCCGGCTATCACCAGCACGGCGTAGCCGGGGTTGGCGTTGATAAAATCAGCCACCCGCGCGCCCATGCCTTCGTTCCAGGCCGCCATCGAGGCCAGGTAGTTCTCCAGCGTGAACAGCTTAGCCATCGGGGAGTCGCCGTGGCCCGCGAAAGAGGCCTTAAGATAGTCGTTGTATTTCTTGTGCTGCGTTATCTCTACTTTCTCGGGCAGGAACTTTTTTTCCTCAGGGGTAAGGCTTTCCAGGCCGGTGCGGGCGATCTTGCCCACTATCTTCTTGGGCACGTTCAGCGCCAGGGCGCGCAGCTTGTGCTGGATGATAAAGTCGAAGAGGGGCTTGTACATGGCGAAGTCGAAGCCCCACTCGTTCTTCCAATCCGCCTTGCTCAGGAAATCCTCTTCGGTGATCCTGCCGGAAACGTAATCTTCCAGCACCGGTTCTAGCGTCTGGTTCAGCATCTCGAACCCCACGGCAGTTTTAGCACCGCGGGCTGTCTTCATGGCCTTCAGGGCCTCCAGCTGGGCCAGGTGGTCCAGCGGCTGGTCGTGGGTCTCTCCTACGTAGACCACGTCGTTGCGCCAGACCACGGACTTGAAAGCGGCTTCGCTGTTGAAGTCATTGCCCGTTTGAGCCCCGAAGATGCAGTAATTTGGGGTTTGTGTGGTCAGCACTATGGGCGCGTCGGCGCCCGGCAGGGGTTTGCGCTTTTCAACGTTGGCTTCCGGGCTCTTCACTCTGGCAGGAGCCTTTTTGCCTGCAGAATAGGCGGCTAAAGGGGTTAAAAATATTAGGAAAAAAAATATGGCTTTCATGAATTCATTATAGTAAAAAACCGGAAGGGCGGCTTCCGGAGTAAAAGTGGACTGCTTCCTTTTATATAATGGGACTAGCGGTAAAAGAGGGGCTTTATGAAAATATTTAACGGTTTTATCTTTACGCTTTGCGCCGGGCTGGCCGCGCCGGTCTGCGCGCAGGTGCAGGTGGTTTCTAAAACGCCTTACGGGCCCATAGCGGACATGAACGCGGCTCGCGCCATAGCGGCCACTTTCAACCAGCCGATGGCGGCGCTGACCTCGGCCGAAAAAATGGGCGAGGTCTGCCCGCTGGAGGTGCTGGAGATAGGCGACGCGCTGACCGGCGCCAATTATAAAGATTTTTCTTCCGCGTCGCTCGGGGACTTCAAGGAAGTGAAGCCGGTGGGGGGGCGCTACCGCTGGCAGGGCACGCAGACCGTAACTTTCGAGCCGGCGCAGCCGCTGGCCCCCGCCACCCTTTACGCCGCCCGGATCAAGAAAGGTTTCCAGTCGGGCAATAACGGCAAAGTCCTGGAAGAGGAAGTAGCCTGGTTCTTCGAGACCGTGCGTCCGGCCCTCCGCGCGAGCTTCCCTTACGACGAGCAGCATTGGCTGCCGCTGGATACCGTGGTCTTCGCCGCCTTTACGCTGCCCGTCTCCGCCGCCAAGGCCAGGGACCTCATAAAGCTCGCCGATACCGCTCCCGACGGTTCCGTCACCGAGGCGCTGGTGGGCGTGCGCCTGGCCAAGGACGCTGAAGTTAAAAAACTCTGGCCTAACTATTGGAGCAATGTTTCCACCGGTACGGTGCTGGCTATCCGCCCGGCCAATAAACTTAAGCCGGACCACGCTTATAAACTCAGCTTCGGCAAAGGCCTGCTGGCAGCCGGGGGGAACCTCGGCCTTAAGGACGAGCGGGTCATAGATTTTGAGCCTTACTACACTTTCAGGGTGAAGGAATATTTGGAAGGCGGCTGCCTGCCGCACCAGTTCAAACTGGCCTTCTCCAACCCGGTAAAATACTCCGACCTT